>JAJUGS010000067.1 GCA_029265875.1 Prolixibacteraceae bacterium | reverse complement strand
TTGTTAAAGTATTCTTCCTCGCCATCGGCATATGAACTTTGGATACACCTGCCGCTGGGTGTGTAAAACCTCGCCACAGTGAGCCGGAGTGCCGACCCGTCGGGCAGGGGAATCTGTTCCTGCACCAATCCTTTTCCGAATGAACGCCGGCCAATGATAAAAGCACGGTCGTTGTCCTGCAGTGCTCCCGCAAAAATCTCGCTTGCCGAGGCCGAAAATTCGTCAATCATCACATATACCTTGAAATCTTTCCAGGTGTTGTTACCCGAGGCATTGTAGGTTTTCCGGGGCTGATGGCGCCCTTCGGTATATAAAATTGCTTCCCCTTTTTCAAGAAACTCATCCACCATTTGCAAAACACCCACCAACGACCCGCCCGGGTTCTGACGCAAATCGATGATTACTTTCCGGGCACCGGCATCACTGATTTTTTTCATCCCCTCCATAAATTCGTTGTAAGTGGTATTGGCAAAACGGCTGATTTTGATGAAACCGGTTTCATTGTCAATCAGATACGACACATCCACGCTGTTGATGGGAATATCGCCTCTAATTATTTCGAAATCTAGTTGTTGCTTGACTCCACTCCTCACAATTCCGACATTTACAACCGAATTTTTTTCTCCCCTCAAAAGGTTTAAAACCGTTTTATTCTGAACATTCACACCAGCTATAATCGAATCGTTAACTTTCACAATCCGGTCGCCGGGCAGAATTCCCACTTTGCTTGATGGCCCGCCGGAAATTACCTCAACCACCCTGACCGTATCTTCCATGATGGAAAACTGCACGCCGATACCCGAAAATTTTCCGGTCATTTCTTCCTGAACTTCCTGCATATCAGAGGCAGGAATATAGGAAGTATGCGGATCAAGGTTTTTCAGAATTTCAGGAATGGTTTTTTCAACAATATCGTGAACATTCACACTGTCAACATAGCCTTGTTCTATCAGGTTAATAACAGACGAAATTTTACTGCCTTCACCAAACCCGATATTGATGATTCCGGGATTCGTATTCCGTGTGAGCAGGTTGCCGATTATTATGCCTGCCGACACAGAAATGGCAATAATCAGCGGGACCAGTATTTTTGTCGATTTGTTCATTTTCCGTTATTCGTAAAAATTATTTCCTGTTGTTTTTTGGTGTTCTATAAATCGCCAAGGTCAATCTGCTCAACTTCAATATCAGCCCTTTTCAGAAGGTTGATGCCATCCTCGAGCCGGTAACTTTCCGAGAACACAACCCTTTTAATTCCAGCCTGAATAATCAGTTTCGAGCATTCGAGACAAGGCGATGAAGTAACATACAGTGTTGCTCCCTGGCTGCTGTTGCCCGACTTTGCCACCTTGGTGATTGCATTGGCCTCGGCATGAAGAACATATGCCTTTGTTATATTATTCTCATCTTCACACTCATTCTCAAATCCCGACGGTGTTCCGTTGTATCCGTCTGAAATAATCATTTTGTCTTTAACCAGCAAAGCTCCCACTTTTCTTCTTTTACAATAAGAATTCTGTGCCCAGATGGCTGCCATTTTCAGGTAGCGCCGGTCTAATAACTGTTGTTTGCTTTCGTTTGCCATTCAACTGTTTTTAAATAGGTTTCAGGTTTTTTCAAAAGATTACAAATGTAACACTGATTTGTTCAAAATACCGAAATGGTGTTTTCTGCCTGATGAGTTTTAACAAACATTAAGCACAAAAAACCCTGCCTTTTTCGGGCAGGGTTTCAGGTTGATATTTTCGTACTGCTATTGCTTGATGAGCAACCAAAGATCTGCATATTTCGGGAAAGCATCCCTGATTTCTTTCACCCTTGCACGGGCTTCGGTTTCTCCTTTGTAAGAATTAACACAAACCCTGTAATAGCCTGTTTCGCTGTGCAGGATGATTGGCGTAAATCCTTCGTTTAACAATGTCTCGCGGAAATTTTTCGCATTATCCAACTGGCTGAACGAACCCAGTATAACAAAATAAGAATTGCTTTCGTTACCCGATTTGTCGTTGGCGTCGGTAAAAGTAACCTGTTCTTTTCTCATCGAAACCGGCTTGTCAGGCGTTGTGGTTGCCGGCTTTGCAGCAGTTGTCGTGGTCGATTCAGGTACGGTGAAAACTTTTGGCTGTGCCTCGGTAGGAGGTACATATTTTACTTCAGGTTGCTTTTTTGAAGTTTTACAGGCTGTAAATGCAACAACAACCATCAATGCCAAAATCATTATCCTTTTCATAATTCCAATCTTTTTAAACTGATTTTGCGGCTAAATTAAACAAATCGCAATCGCTCAATACCGTTATTATCCTGAAGTTTTGCACAACAACCTGTTTGCAACTGAGGTGCCTTGTTTATTAAAAACAAAATCTTCCGCCATGAAACTGAAAATTTATCAAAACCCTTTTCAATTTTACATCGTAGCAAAATATATTTTCAGCAGTATTGCAGATTTTGAAGGCTTTTTTTTGAAATTTACAAATGATGAACAACTACATAAGGCAACCTGCTTTTGCCGGAAGATTTTACGAGGGAAATTCAGCCCGTTTAAAAAAACAGCTCGCTCAGCTTTTTGATGATGCCGGCCAGATTGATTTTTCCGGTGATATTCACGGTAATTCATTACAGGCACTGATTGTACCACACGCTGGCTATGTTTTCAGTGGGAAAATTGCCGCTTCGGCCTATCATTTAATAAAACCTGAAAAGAAATATAAACTGATTTTTATCCTCGCATCAAGTCACCGGTATTCGTTCGATGGAGTCGCGGTTTATAACAAAGGCAACTATTCTTCGCCTTTAGGTGAAATAAAAACCGAAACAAAGCTGGTTGCTGAACTGGCAGAAAAATCGCCATTGTTTATGATACATCCTGAAGCGCATGAAGCCGAACATAGTATTGAAGTGCAGTTGCCTTTTCTGCAATATGTTCTGGGAGAAGATTTTACACTGGTCCCGCTGGTGATGGGAACCCACAACGCTGATACCTGTCGAGAGATTGCAGCAATACTACAACCCTGGTTTACCCCTGAAAATCTTTTTGTTATCAGTACCGATTTTTCGCATTACCCGAATTACGACGATGCCTGCGAAACCGACAAAAATACGGCGGGCGCCATTTGCAGCAACCAACCTGAAAATTTGATTTCGATACTGAACCGCCAGAAAAAGGAACATGTCCGGGGCCTGGCAACGTCGCTTTGTGGCTGGACTTCAGTGCTTACGCTGCTTTACCTGACACAGGGGAAAGATTATTTGTACCATGAAATTGCTTATCAAAACTCGGGAGACACGCCTGTTTACGGTGATAAAAACAGGGTGGTGGGTTATTGGGCAATCGCGGTTACGGTAAATAAAACTGAATTTGTAATTGATAATTCTGAAAAAAAGGAACTTTTAACAAAAGCCCGGAATGCGATCACCCATTTTGTAAAAACCGGCGAACGCGGGAAAATACTGCCTCCTGAAAGCAACGGTATCATGAACGAAAAAGCAGGGGTTTTTGTCAGTATTTATATTGAAGGGAAACTCAGGGGTTGCATTGGTGGTTTTGCCGGTGAACAAACCCTGAATGAAATGGTACAGCGGTTGGCTCCTTCATCAGCCTGCGACAGGAGGTTTGATCCCGTCGAGGAAAAGGAACTGGAAAAAATGCAACTCGAAATTTCGGTGCTTACGCCCTTGAAAAAAATAGAATCGGTGGATGAAATAGTGCCCGGAAAACACGGAATTTATATCAGACAAGGAATCAACTCGGGTACATTTTTGCCACAGGTGGCCACCAAAACAGGCTGGTCGCTGGAAGAATTTCTGGGTCACTGTGCCCGCGACAAAGCCGGGATTGGCTGGAACGGCTGGAAATCGGCGGAGATTTATACTTATGAAGCAATTGTTTTCAGGGAAGATTGAACACCATTGGATGACAGGGAACTTTTTCAGGAAAAAACCTCCCGCAAAACACTCAGCGATTTAATTTCTCCCAGGTTGCCAAAATGCAACTGGTAATAATTAATTAGTATTGTCAGCAGGTTGTCGCGTTCCTTTCGCGTAATATGAAAACCGGGCAATTCCTGAATTTTTAATGCTGCAAGTTTCATCAGGGTTTCCGTGGTTTCTTTGTTGGCATAAAACGGGTGTGAGGGTTGAAAATGCAATACAGTTCCGGTTTTCAGGTCGAACCAGTTTTCGAAACCGGCTCTTTCGGTTTGCGGCAGAAAACCCAAAAATCCGGTGAGTTTAAACAAAAACCAGAGATGAAAATTGGAATATCCCGAATCCATCAGGTCGAAATAAAGGATAGAATTTTTAATAAAATCATACATTTCGGGATTACTTTCCTGCTCGTGAATGGTCTTGTACAAAACTTCGGCTAAAAAAATAGCCACCGACGATTTCCCGATTTCGAAAGGCAGTGATTGATAAGTTGCATTTAATTTCAACTCTTTTACCCTGTTTAGTTCATTCTTCTGATGCACGTAAGCAACCAGATCGACCAGGAAAAGCGGCTGCAAAATGCCGGCTTTGTTTCCCGATTTTTTCCCCAGGGCGGCGTTAACCATAAAACCCTGACGACCCGATTCGCGTGTATAAATCGTGGCAATTACACTGCTTTCGCCATATTTGATAAAATGTAATACTATTCCTTCAGCAGCAACCAACATGGAATATTCAGGTCAAAAAAAAACTAATGGATAAACAACAATTTTGAAATATGTGTCAGTTCGCCGTTTTCGTCGTTACACATAACCAGGTAAACACCCGTTTTTACGCGGTTCCCATTTAAATTACGGCCATCCCATACAGCTTGTCCTCCCAATGAAGTGGTTCTGAAAACAAGATTTCCGGCAATATCCGTAATTTTTACTTCTGAGTTTTCAACAAGGTTTGCAATCGTAACAGGCCCGTCGTAGGTTTCGCGCACCGGATTCGGGTAAACATAAACATTGTCGTAAGTATCTGCACCACTTGTTGCTTCCCCCATGTATGAAATCAGGCCTTTGTCGGTTCCAATAAATACTTCACCGCTTTTCTGGTTCAGGGCAATTGAGGTGATTGTATTTGAAAACAACGGACTGTTTTCGGCCGTAAAATGGAGCAATTCTTTCGTGCCGCTTTCTGAAACCAGATAAACTCCCGAGTTCATTGTTCCAAGCCACTTACGGTTGGCACCATCCACCGCAATGGCGGTTACTGTTTCTGATTCGAGCAGCGGATGGTACAAACCATCATTCAGTTCGAGGCTGGGTTGCATAGCATAAAAATTTGTACTTTCCCAGATTCTTCCCGGACTTGTGTAAACTGCCACACCTTTCGAAGTTCCTAACCAGATTGCACCTTCATTGTCTTCTGCTATCGAATAAATATCGTTCATCCGGTTAAAAATCTCGTTTTGCCCATTGTTAAAATAGGATGTTACCAGCAGTCGTTTTTTCTTGTCCCCGGCTTTGTTCACAACATAGGCATCATGCCCGCGGGGAACCACAATCCATTTGTCGTCATACCGGTTTACAAGTACCTGCCCGATATTCAGGCTGTTAGCAACTTCGGGCAATGTAAAAGAGGCCCATTTGCCATCAGCCGACAAACTGTGCAGGTTGTGTGCCACTTCGGAATTGGTGATCCAGAGATTTCCCTGCGAATCGAAATCAATTCCGCCGATTCGTGTATAAGGCGCATCAGGATTGTTGGGAACGGCAGTTTCGAGTGGGCTGTTTTTGTTGTTAAACTGCCGGACAAATTCTTCGCCGTTGTACTCCAGAACGCCACCTCCCCAGCTTGCAACAAAAAAGTGCTCCGGGTTTTTAGGATCGGGTGCAATATCCACCACATCAAAAAAACCGTTTAACTCGGGACGGTTATTTTTGTTGTAATATTTCCATTGTCCCTCATTGTACCGCTGAAACCTTGGCAATTGAAACATGTTGTTCCAACTGCTGGTTCTACCTCCGGCTGCAATCCACAAATCATTGTTGTTTGATTTCAGGGTGAACATCTGATTGTCGATTGGCCCAATCGGGTAAATCATTTCAAAAGTTTCACCGGTTGCTTTTACCAGTGCATTTTTATAATCAGCAATATAAAGTGACCCATTTGATGCCAGTGCTGCACTTTTAGAATCGATTGGCGATACTTTCACATCCCCGAAACTATACTCACTAACTTCTTTAACTACAGAATGAGCATTATTGATAATGTAAACTTTTTCACGGGAAGTAGCCACCAGGTAATTCCCGTTTACCTGTAAATCATTCAGATATTGTATCTGCGACTGGTAATCAACCCAGTTACTCCCGTCGAAACGGTACATTCGGTCACCGCTATACTGACCGGGGGTGTAATTGGCAATTATGCTTCCGCCATGAATGGCAAGAAAGCTGAATTTGCTGGTATTGAACGGAATTTCCGTGATTCTTTTCCACGTGTTATAATCGCGGAGATCGGCACCGGTTAATGGTGCTTTTAAAATACCCTTGTCGGTAGCAGCAAAAATTGAAATTCCGTCGGTTTCCACATCATTAACACCCAACATTGATCCGTCGTCTCCAATCAGGTAAGTATCTTTAATTTCCTTTTTTTCGAGATCGATTACCACAATGCCAAAACCACACGATAAAAATGCTTCATTCCCGATAAAGGAAATATTGTTGATTTCTTTATCCCCACTAATTTGTTTCCGCTTAATATCAGAAAGGTTTACCACTTTCGATCCGTAAATAAGGTCAATGTTGCCGTTGGAATAAGCAAGTACCAGCACCCCGAAATCGTTGTTCCAGGCAATGGTTTTGGGTCCGAAATCAGAAAGGTTCACCACTTCCGAGGCATTGACCACGCTTTTGTCTTCCTCGTCGTAATAAAACACTCCGCCATGGGTGGCACAAAATGTTTTTGTGGGAGTCACAGCTACTTTTATAGCTTCGGAAAACGAAAGATATTCCTGCCAGGTTCCCTGTTTTCGTTGAGCGTTTCCGTTTAAAAACAGAAAAGTAACACAAAATGTGAGGAGAAAATTCTTCATTGGTATCAGTTATCAATGCTTTTTAAATATTCTGCCAGTTTAGCAACAGCCCTTCCCCGGTGGCTGATTTGGTTTTTATCCTGAAGGTTCATCTCGGCAAATGATTGTGAAAAACCATCTGGTAAAAAAACCGGATCGTATCCAAAACCCGAACGTCCCCTTCTTTCTTTCAATATTTCACCATCCACAATTCCTTCAAACTGATGTTCAGTGCCGTTAATTACCAGCGAGATCACGGTTCTAAAACGTGCTTTCCGGTTATTTATTTTGGCAAGTTTGCCGAGAACTTTATCAATATTGGCCTCCGGATTTTTGTCCTCACCGGCATAACGTGCCGAAAAAACACCGGGCTCACCGTTCAGTGCTTCAATTTCAAGCCCTGTGTCGTCGGCAAAACAATTGTACCCGTATTTGTTATAAATAAAAAAGGCTTTCTGGCTTGCATTTGCTTCGAGGGTATCCTGCTCTTCCGGGATTTCCTCGTTACAACCGATATCCTGAAGACTAAGCAGCTTGAAATGGGTTCCGACAATTGCCTGAAGTTCTGCGAGCTTATGTTGATTATTGGTGGCAAAAACAAGTTCCATCACTATTTTTCGGGTAAAAATAATGAATCAGGCCCTGGTTTTCAAATAATACTTAAAAACAGCTTTTGACAGCCTCTTAAAATGAATTTAACCGGAAACGACAACCCCATTATTCGCAGGTACAGGAATGTAAACTATCGATAATCTGGCTCAGAATTTCGTATTTCAGAAAATAATAAGTGTTTTTTCCATCGCGTTTGGCACAAAGCACACCTTTGTCTTTCAGAATTCCCAGGTGATGCGATGTTGTTGATTGTTCAATACCAAGCAGTTCGTGAATTTCCGTAACTGTAAGTCTTTTCCCTCCTTCAAGATGTTTTAATATGGCAATGCGCATTGGATGTGCCATTGCTTTTAACATACTTGCCGCCACTTCCAGCTTGTCGGCATCTAACTCCTTGATTTTTAACATTGTTGATTGCATTGTTATGCAAATATATAAATATTTAAGAATTCGCGATTTTACAAAAAGCTTTTTGAAATAAATTTGACAAACACTTCATTTTTGTATTTTATTAAAAATATTTTTACGTTTTTTACCTTTTTATGTGGGGCTTTCAAATTGTGAAACAGGTCTGACAAGTAAAATGTCGATTGTAGATAAAATTAAAATACCAATTGAAAAGGAACTCAATGAATTTGAGCCCTATTTCAAAAAATCGTTGCAAAGCGATGTGCCTTTACTGGCTACCATTCTGAATTATTTATACCGTACAAAAGGAAAACAATTACGGCCAATGTTTGTGTTTCTGTCGGCAAAACTGCACGGCGAAACCAACGAATTTTCGCAATTAGCTGCCTGTTCGGTTGAATTGCTGCACACAGCCACGCTTGTTCACGACGATGTGGTTGACGAATCGTACGAACGCCGGGGTTCGTTCTCGGTAAACGCCCTTTGGCGCAACAAACTGGCGGTGCTTGTAGGCGATTATATTTTGGCCAAAGGATTGCAACTTCAGCTTGAAAATAAAAAATACAATTTCCTTCATTTGATTTCCCGTGCGGTACAGGACATGGCCGAGGGAGAAATCCTGCAAATGAAAAAAAGCCGGAAACTGGACATTACCGATGAAATTTATTTCGAAATCATCCGGAAAAAAACAGCTTCCCTTATTGCCACAAGTATGGCTATTGGAACAGCTTCGGTAACAGAAGATGCAGAAACCATTGAAAAAATGTACCGCATTGGGCAGGACGCCGGAATTGCATTCCAGATAAAGGATGACATTTTCGATTACCAATCAAAAGGAATCTTGGGTAAACCTACCGGAAACGACATCAAAGAGAAAAAAATCACCCTTCCGTTGTTATATGTTCTCAACCAGGCTGAACCTTCAGAAAAAATGCGGATTCTGGGTTTGGTAAAGCGTAAAAATAAAAATACTTCCGTAGTGAATGAATTGATTCAAATGGTTAAAAACAAAGGCGGGCTTGATTATGCCGAGCAAAAAATGAACGAATTCAGGGAGAAAGCGATTGCTGGTCTCATGGAATTTAATGATTGCCAGGCTCGTGAATCCCTGATAGATTTGATGAATTATATTACAACCCGCCAAAAATAAGCCATTGTCTCTAAAAACCTCTTCTTCAAATAAGAACAGGTTAATGAAACAGCGTGAAATTTTCAATCAATTTTCAATTTTATCACCACCTTTTTCACCCACACCGAATCGCCGGTACTGATTGACGGACGGTGCATATCCTCCGGAAAAAAAATCAGGAAATTTGCCGGAGTGGCATGGCGGTAATCACCATTTTCCGATTTGTAAAAAGCAATATCTTTTTCTTCGTTATAAGCTTCATCAGCGCTAACCTTGTCACGGGTGGTGATACCCATAATTTCTTCCCCTTTAATTACATATTGTATATCGATGTACTTTTCATGCGATTCGTACCGTACTTCCTCTCTTTGTTTTGGATAATACTCTGCCACAGATGCAAAAAGTTTTTCACCATCAAGTTCGGTTTTACCCAATCCGGCATTTTTCAGGTCTGCTGTCTTCAGATATTGAAACGCCTTTTGCCAGCGTTCAGGATTTTTATGATAGGCAATTGCCAACGCCCTTTTGTTGATGGACGAATCAGGCGAGACTTCCCAACCATCACACCACTCTTTGCTTATAAACCACTCGTTCAATTCATTTTCTGTCCAACCCGAAGGATCTTTTTTTGCATCGGAACAAGCTCCTGCCAACAAAACTGCCATAATAACCACTATTAATTTAGAATACATTTTTAGCCCGATTGATAAGGTTGATGCCGCAAAAGTAGCCATTTATCTCAGTTTGGCGTTATGCTGATGCCGCTCTTTGTCGCGATTGGTTTTCTTTTCCATGTTTTTATGAAAAGCCTCATTCAGGTCAACTCCTGTTTGGTTGGCAAGACAGATTAAAACCCAAAGCACATCAGCCATTTCGTCGGCCAGGTTATATTGCTCATCCGATTTTTTAAACGACTGGTCGCCATATTTTCGCGCCATGATTCGCGCCAGTTCGCCCACTTCTTCGGTTAAAACCGCCATGTTTGTCAACTCACTGAAATACCGCACACCCACCGTTTTTATCCAGTGGTCGACCATTTGCTGGGCTTCGGTGATGGTGATGTTTTGTTTATCCATATTGATATTATTGTTTTTAAATTTCTGAAGCCTCTGCATTTTGGGGAGGTTGGTGGGGTTCACTTAAAAATCCTTTTGTTTTGTATCGATGATGATAGTTACCGGGCCATCGTTTACCAACGAAACTTCCATCATAGCGCCAAATTTTCCGGTACCCACTTTTTTACCCAACAACGCTTCGGTTTTCTGAATAAACTTTTCATACATCGGAATCGCAAAATCCGGTTTCGAAGCACGGATGTAGGATGGCCGGTTACCTTTTTTTGTGCTGGCATGAAGTGTAAACTGGCTCACAATCAGAATCTCTCCTTCAACATCTTTTACCGAAAGGTTCATCACACCGTTCTCGTCGTCAAAAATCCGCAATTGGGTAATTTTAGCTGTCAGCCATTCGATGTCTTCCTGTTTGTCGTCGTCTTCAATACCAACAAGAATCAGAATACCACGTCCAATTTCTGAAACAATTTTGTCTTCAACCGTCACCGAAGCTTTTGATACTCTTTGTAGTACAACTCTCATTTTATCAATGTTTTCAATCGCTAATATAAAAAAATGATGCCTGTAATTCAACCAAAAACCATTCATCTTGTTTATCTTTTCAAAACAATAATTAAACAAAAATCTGAATTGAATATGAAAACCATAATTTTTACAATGTTTATATCGGTTTTACTCAGTTGCACTTCGCAGCAAAAACTGGATAGTAAAACTGAAACAATCAGCACCCGGCCAGAGCTGATAAATACAAAGCTCAGTATTGAATTTACCATCGGAAAAGCACACAATTACCCCACTTTTGCTGTCTGGATCGAAGACCTGGAAGGAAATTATATCGAAACCCTGTATGTAACACAGTACATTGCTTCGGGCACTTTTTTGCACGGTGAAAGCCAGCAAGGAAAATGGAAAGCTCAACCCGGGAACGTGCGCCGGCCCGCTGCCCTGCCCTATTGGTCGCACAAACGAAATGTTAAAGCCCCCGATGGGTTATATACACCTTCACCTGAAACTGCTATTCCGGATGCACTCACTGGTGCCACACCAAAAGCTGGTTTTTCTTTAAAAACAGGTTCAAAAGTTAATTCCGGTGAAATGTTCAGGGTGCTGGCTGAAGTAAATCAACCCTGGGATTCCAATGATTATTGGACCAACGACAAATATCCTGAAGACTTCAACTACAACACTTCGTTGCAACCTGCATTGGTTTATGCTGTAACTGTTTCTCCAGGCGATTCGGGTAAACAGCTTTTCCTGAACCCAATCGGGCACAGCCATTATTCAGGTAAAACCGGCGAACTTTTTACCGACATCTCAACGATCACAACTGCACGGGATATTTTCAGCAAAATATCGGTCAGGGTTGAATAATACCGAAAGATAGATTCTGGATATCGGATAATAAACACTTGATTTTTTTAGACTGAAAACTCAATACTCAATACTCAATACTCAATACTGAAAAATGAAAACAATTAAAATAATTCTCTTACTGATTTTTATTCCGGCTGCATTGTTTGCACAAAAGGCCACGCTAAAAGGGAAAATTGTGGATGCAGTGAGCAACGAACCACTGCCCTTTGTAAATGTCATTGTTTCGGGAACGAATACCGGAACCACCACTGACCTTGATGGAAATTTCACACTCACCGGGCTGGCACCTGGTTTTATCCGCATCGAAGCTTCGTTTGTGGGTTACAAACAGGCCATTTCGCCTGAAATAGAAGTAACCGTTGTCAAAGTCAATTCCATTGAAATTAAAATGGAAGAGCAAAAAGAGCAGATTGAAGAGGTGGTTGTTAGAGCTTCACCTTTTCGCAAAACTGAAGAAAGCCCGGTTTCACTGCGCACCATTGGCATTGGGGAAATTGAAAAAAGCCCGGGTGCCAACCGCGACATTTCAAAAGTCATTCAGTCATTTCCAGGGGTGCAGTCAACGCCGGCATTTCGAAACGACATCATCATCCGCGGCGGTGGACCGTCGGAAAGCCGGTTTTATTTAGATGGGGTTGAAGTACCATTTATCAACCACTTTGCCACACAAGGCGCATCAGGAGGCCCTGTAGGAATTATCAATGCCGACTTTATCCGCGAGGTGAACTACTATTCGGGAGCTTTCCCGGCAAACCGCGGGAATGCGCTTAGTGGTGTGCTTGAGTTTTACCAGGTGGATGGTAACCCCGACAAACTCAACTTTCAGTTTACACTGGGTGCTTCCGAAATTGCCGGAACCGTTGACGGGCCTGCAGGTGAGAAAACCACATTTATCGTTTCTGCACGCCGCTCCTACCTTCAGTTTTTATTCTCGGCTCTCGAACTGCCATTTCTTCCAACGTTTAACGACATTCAGTTTAAGGTAAGAACACGTTTCGACCAGAAAAATGAACTTACCCTGGTAGGCTTGGGTGCTTACGATATGAATAATCTGAACCTCGATATCGAAAATCCCGACGAGCAGCAACAATATATTCTGAGCCAGTTGCCTGAAAACGACCAATGGAGTTATTCGGTGGGTGCGGTTTACAAACACTTTGCCGAACGCAGTTTCCACACGTTTGTTGCCAGCCGCAGCCATTTTAATAACATTGCAATAAAATATCTCGACAACGATTATAGCTCTGAAAACAATAAAATACTTGATTACTCATCAGGAGAACTGGAAAATAAACTGCGATATGAAAACACCGCCCGTTTCGGAGATTTTAAATTGAATGCCGGTGCCAACCTCGATTTTGCCTCGTACACCAACGCAACCCGGCAACAGCGTTTTTACAACGGAGAAGTGACCAATGTTGACTATAACACAGACCTGAACCTCGTAAAATGGGGACTTTTTGTACAAGCCAGCAAAAACTTCTTTAACGAACGGCTTACACTTTCTGCGGGATTGCGCACCGATGCCAATAATTACTCGAAAAGCATGAGCAGTTTGTTTAAGCAGTTGTCGCCGCGACTTTCTGCTTCATACGCGATTACACCGCAATGGAGCCTCAATTTCAACACCGGCAGGTACTACCAGTTGCCGTCGTACACAACACTGGGCTACAAAGAAAACAATGTGCTGATAAACAAGGAAAACGAGCTGAAATACATTTCGGTTGACCACCTCATCGGGGGATTTGAATACCGTCCGTCGTCAACGGTGCTGTTTTCGCTCGAAGGTTTCTGGAAAGGCTATAAAAATTACCCGTTTTCGGTGAACGACAGCATCAGTCTTGCCAATAAGGGTGCCGATTTTGGCGTGATTGGCGACGAACAGGTATTGTCTGTTTCTGAAGGCCGGGCCTACGGTACCGAATTTCAAACACGCATCAATGGCAAAAAGGGAAACCTGAACCTCTCTTACACGCTGGTCCGCAGCGAATTTGGCGATGCTCAGGGAAATTACCTGCCATCGACCTGGGATTCAAAGCACCTGCTGGCATTAACCGGAACCCGCGAACTGAAAAACGACTGGCGCATTGGTGGCCGCTGGCGTTTTGTGGGCGGATTGCCTTACACACCATGGGATTTGGGAAAAAATGCTTATGTTGATGTGTGGAACCTATCAGGTGGACCGTCGCTCGATTTTTCAAAACTGAACTCGCTGCGGTTTTCGGCTTTCCACCAGCTCGATTTGAGGGTTGACAAAGCTTTTTATCTCAACAAAATCACCGCGAAATTTTACATCGATATTCAGAACCTGTACAATTTTCAGGCAGAACAGCAAGAGATTGTGGTGCGGAAACAGGATGATAACGGCAACTACCTCACCACCGACAACGGCACCAAATATGTGCTCGAAACCTACCCCAACTCCACCGGCACCGTTTTGCCTACAATTGGGATAATTCTGGTTTTCTAAGGGAAGGTCAGAAGATTAGAATTTCAGAAGGGTAGAATAGAAAAAATCAGGAATGCGGCGGTTTGGGCAGGGTCCTGATTTTTTTAGTTTGCCCTTTTCATTTCCCTGGCAAAATTCATAAAACGATATCCTCAAATTACAACCACTAAATGTTACTTTTTATAACAAAAAAAGACGCAGATTGAATCAACCTGCGTCTTTCGTTTTATAAAGTTTGTATTACTGACTTTTTTTACTGACTCACCCTCTTGTCCCTCTCTGTTTTCACCTTAGATTTGAGGTTGATTATTAAATTGAATTAGAATGAATTAATTTTGAAAAAGAACGATAAATATCAAAAAGAAAGGAAGCCAGATAGTAGAGAGGGACGATTTGGCAGCTTTTCATTGGAACTGCAAGAAATATTCAGCTTTTCATTTTCAAACAATTTCCCCGGGTTCAACCGGGTCTGTTTAGTCAATCAATTTTGTTATCTTCCCTTCAGCGTACTCTGAAATTCCATTTCGAGTTGTCGCTGTTCATGTCAAATTTTGCCAGTGTGGGTGTGCTGTCGCCAATCGATACCAGCGCCAGTTTTTCAGTGGAGCCGGGAACCACTTTGGGCATAATCCGGTACGTTCCGTCGGTGAGTTGGTCGATGCGCCACAACTGCTCGGGAGCGCCGGTAAACGCCGGAACCGTGATGACTTCTGCATCGGCAGTGGCGGCCAGTGCACGGTCAGTTCCTTCAATCACAATTTTATAATAAGGGCCGCCCAGATAGCCACCGGCTTCGGGTACCGCGGTAATCGTCCATTTCTGGTGCGGGCGGAACATGTAGTCGCCGGTGCGCACACCAATTTCACCAGCCGGCCAGGTATCGATAACATCGGCCAGTTGCTGCGACGGAATGGGTTTGATGGGTTCGTCGTTGGTCTGGCCAAAGCCGCGACGTGTGTTGGCCATCCGCACAAAATCCACAGCCAGTTCAAGCGCGTAACCTCTTCGTTCCGATTCAATTTCGTAAGTGCCTTCCTTAAAAATTTCACCGGCAACCGGCCAGCCGTTTTTCCAAAGCAGCGGACGGATACCCAGAACACTGCGACCTCCCTGGTCTAAATCAGCTTCGTAGTGGCACGACATTTTTTCAACGCCTTCCTCTACAATAAACCGCCCGAAATGCCCGGGACCAACGAGCCGTTCACCGGCAGCAAGCACCATTTTTCCACCACCTTTCAGCATGTCTCTGCCCATGTTATCGAGGTACGGTCCGGTTACTTTTTTTGAGCGGCCAACCACAATGTTGTAGGTTGAGTTGGCACCGTCGCAGCAGGTGCCGTGCGTTCCCAACAAATAGTACCAGCCATCGCGGTATTCCAGTTCGGTGGCTTCGCAGTCGATGGCAATGTCGATGGCTTTGTTACCTTTCACACGTTCTCCGGTTTTCGGGTCAAGTTCAACCAGTCTGATAAATCCGAAATAGGTACCGTACGAGCACCACAAACGGCCATCGGTAGGGTCGAGCAGCAACCCGGGGTCAATGGCGTCGTTGTCTTCCATGTTTACCGATTGCGCCACCACGATAGGTTCTGAAAACTTAAAATCAGGCGATTTCGGGTCGAGGGTTTTGTTCCACATGGTGTTTATTTTACCATCGTGCCCGCCACCTAAACCACCGCCGGTTGAGCCATACACCACCAGGTAGCGGTCGCCGATTTTAATGGCATCGGGTGCTGCACCTCCTCCGGGCCTTTCAGCGCCGCCATTCCAGGTCCAGCCATCTTCCGATATCAATCCGCCCCGGCCAGTGCCAAAAGTGTAGTATTTTCCGTCGCACTCCATTATAGTCGAAGGGTCGTGAATAAAGGGTTTGCCGATTTGTGCCGTTGCAGTTCCAGTCAAAAACAGGGTAAAAAGGGCTGCTGCGCTCAATATTTTATTTTTCATTTCTTTCTGAATTTGAATTTTTGAATTGGACAGATATTTTATTCGCAGGTAATGGTGAGGTCTTTTACCGGTTCACCATTTTCGTCGATAAAGCGAACGCAGAAATCACTCATTCCGGGGCCGTTGATAACCACACCACGGATGATGTTTTTTCCTTTTTTGAGTGTCATTCGCGGCGAAACGCAATCGTCCATTACCATACGCCTGTCTCCCGATAGCAGAACCGCTTCTTCTCCGTTCAGCCACCACATCGATGCTGAATTGGAACCCACAGCCATTCTCACGTTTTTCATCTCCTGCGGAGCATTGACAACAGTTACTGCCCAAAAAATAACGCCGTAAATCGGCTTTTTCAGTCCGAAAGCAAACCTGAAAAGTTTGGTATTGTAGTTTTTGCTGTCGAGCGCGTGCCACATCAATTCCTGGTCGCCTACTTTTACTTTGTCGCCATGTTTCGGGAGCACGGTAAACTGGTTTTCAAAATAGAGCGTGTCAAAGGTTTTTCGCAGGTAGCTGTCGGTAAAAACCGTGTTGCTGCGGTTAGGTTTGCTGATGGGTTCCAGCAGTGTCCAGCGCCTGATAAATCCATCGGCATCGGGTGTCATTTTTTTGTTGGTTGCCGGAATAAAATAATCAGCGTAACTTCTTACCGAATCGAGTTTGGATTCATAATCCATCTGCCGGCCTGTTGCAGCGGGCTGCTGTGCCTGTAATCCAAATCCCAGCAGGATTATAAAGCCCACAACCAGTAAAGTTGGTTTTCGTTTCATGTTCATAGTATAAGTTTAGATTTAATACTTAGCATAAAGAACCGTTCTGTTTTGTTCTGTTTCGCAAACCTAAAAAAAAGAAAGTTCAAAGAGACACTTATTTCGAAAAATCTCTGAAAAAAAATTCAGTTTAAGCCAGTTTTTATTGTTGCATCAATCAATTTTGTCAGTTAAAATACTTTTAATGCTTTGATTATCTGACAGTAAAGTGCATACTGCTGTAAAAGCCAGGGTACACCAATTCCCCCAATTATTTTTTTGCTTTTGGTTGTATTATGCCGGGCCAGCCGGTTTGTTGTACCCCTGCGATAAATCAAAAACCTTTGTTTTAAAAGCTTCGGTTTCGGGGAGGTCAAATTCGAGATTGCTGTTCTTGTCGAATTCAAACTCCAGATTTAAGGTATCGAACTCCAGTACGTGTCCGGCTTTTGCTTCGTCTGTTTTGCCTTCCTTATTTTTCAGCGTAAAAAAATCGTTAGCCAAGCGGGTATTTTCGGTTTTAGAAACGTGGGTGGCTATTTTTGGGGCGCTGCACGAGACAACCAGCATCGCGGCGGTTGTGAACCAAAAATTTTATTCATTTTCCAATTGTTTCATGTGTTTCACTTCACTGCCCCACCAGTTGTTCCCGGGGTCGAAATATTCCGAAAGAAAACTCAGCCGTTGTTTCTCGAGTTTTGGCAACAATTCGGTTTCCACTTTGTACAGATATTCTTTTTCCTTTTGCGCATTGTATTGCGGGTCG
>JAJUGS010000377.1 GCA_029265875.1 Prolixibacteraceae bacterium | reverse complement strand
TTTGGCAAGTCCCATTTTTCGTTTCTGAAAATGAAAAGCAATTTCGAATCGCGGACAACAATGCCTCCGGCAGCAGCAATCAGTTTAAAGGCCGGAATAAACGAATTGGTCATCATTTCATCGGGGTTGGGATGCAGGAGAGCCACATTGTTTTTCTTCTGAAGAAATTCAGAGAACCAGTTTTTTATTTTGCCGATTGTGAATCCTTCAGCAGAAACAATTTCAGTATTGTCTGAGGATTCAGTTGCCTGGCTGCAAACGACAATCTCCCTGTCGTTCAAAAAAATCTTATACATTTGTTTTTTGAATTAAAAATGCTGAAAAATGAGCTTGGTTGAAACAGAAGTAGCAAAAAAATTAATCGATATCAAAGCTATCAAGGTACAGCCCGATGCCCCGTTTACATGGGCCTCTGGCTGGAAATCGCCGATATATTGCGATAACCGCAAAATTTTATCGTATCCCGACACCCGTGCTTTTGTGCGCGACAGGTTTGTGGAAATGATCAAAAACAAATATCTGCAGGCAGATGTAATTGCAGGGGTGGCAACCGGGGCGATTGCCATGGGTGCGCTGGTTGCCGAAGTGTTGGGTTTACCGTTTATCTACATCCGGTCGGCACCAAAAGGACACGGTTTGGAAAACCTGATTGAAGGCGTGTTGCACGAAGGACAAAAAGTAGTGGTGGTGGAAGACCTGATTTCGACCGGTGGCAGCAGTTTAAACGCTGCCGAAGCAGTTGTAAAAGCTGGTGGAAACGTGCTGGGAATGGTGGCCATTTTTACTTATGGTTTTCCGCACGCCATTGAGAATTTTGCAAAAGCCGGCATTGAACTTACAACATTGAGCAACTACCATGCACTGATTGAAACCGCAGTTTCGCTGAATGAAGTGAGTGCAAGTCAAGTGGAGACTTTGATGAAATGGAGAGAAAATCCGGCAGAGTGGGGGAAATAAATTAAGATTGAAAAGATGTCGTTAGAAAAATATACAAGCCAGGTTAAACTGGTCAATCACAACGAACAGGTGGTTTTTAATTACCTGTCGAATTTTGAACATCTCGCAGCTTATTTGAATTCGGGTTTAATTGAGAAAATTACCGAAAAGGTGCCGCAGATTAAGATCACTGATTTTGCGTCCGACCGCGATTCGTGTAAGTTTAATATTACCGGAATTGGTCTGGCAGAAATTAAAATTGTGAAACGCGAACCGTTCAGCACGATTAAAGTTGAAAGTTCGGGTTCGTTACCGATCAGTATTCTTTTCTGGATTCAATTGCTGCCGGTTGACAATTTTACCACTAAAATGCGGCTGACACTTCATGCAGAAATGAGTATGATGATTAAGATGCTTGCCGGTAACAAACTCGAAGAAGGAATTGACAGGTTGGCAGACACGCTGGCTTCGTTGCCCTATCAATAAAATAATATTTTGACAAATATTTTGGATAATCAACCCGGAAGAGATTCCGGGTTTTTTGCTTCAGAAAAACTGATTTCAAACAAAAACCAACGAATTCTAAATCACAAATTCCACTTCTTTAAAAAAGTGTTCTGTAATTTTCCCATCCCTGTGTTCGAGCTGGAGTTGCCCGAACTGCCCGGTCCCAATCATCCAGGCTTCAAAGGTTTTTCCGTTAGCTGAATAATGGGCCCATTCTTTCATTCTGAAAAGCGATTGGTGATAAACCGTGTCTATTTCAGCAAACTTATTGTTTTGTAATTTTCCGTACCATTTCTCAATAACCACAAACAAATCATCAGCAAATTGTTGAATTTCATAGTTTTTACCGGTTAGTTGTTTTAGCGAAACCGGGTTGGGAGCGCCCGAAACAAAAATCTCCTGATTCAGGTTCAATCCGATGCCAGCAATCGCAGTTTCAATATTTTGCCCCAAAACCGAGTTTTCAATCAGAATTCCGGCAATTTTCCGGTTACCAGCATAAATATCATTGGGCCATTTTATGGTAATATCCTTTGTTTTCGATGGTAAGATTTCCGCAATGGAAAGGCTGATGATTTTGGAGATGTAAAACTGGTCGGCAGCATTCAAAAAAACAGGGCGCAAAATAAAACTTGCCAGCAGGTTTTTCCCGGCTTCACTTTCCCACGAGTTTCCTTTCTGTCCTTTTCCTGCTTTCTGAAACTGTGCCAAAACGACAGTGCCTTCATCTGCCGCTTTCGTCACAACCAGTTGGTTGGCATAGTTGTTGGTGGAATCGACCTCGTTCAGAAAAATAAAGTTTTTATTCATTGTAAACCTGTAAAATAGTTGGTTGTTATTCCTTCACCGGGTTAAAGATGAGACGAACGCGAAATTAATAATTTGGAAAAACGCAAAGTACACAAAATAAGGCTAAAGCAAAAAGATTATCTTTGTGTGAAATAATTTTATGAGGAAAGTTAAGGGGTCAACCGATAAAATACTGGAAGGAGTCCTGGAGGGGATACAAAGAATTAAAGGGAAAGAGATTATAATCATTGATTTAAACTCAATCCATCACACTGAATGTGGTTTTTTTGTTATCTGCCATGGCACTTCAACCACGCAAACAAACGCAATTGCCCAGTCGGTGGAAGAAACTGTGAAATAAAT
>JAJUGS010000270.1 GCA_029265875.1 Prolixibacteraceae bacterium | reverse complement strand
GAATTCGAGGTTTTGATCTTTGATATTTCTGACAACAGAAGTAACAATCCCGCCAATCGTGGTTTGCCCTTTGTTATAATCTTTCTTTACTCTCCCAATAAAATAGTTGGTAAATGGTTCAACTGCTTCATTTTTTGTTCCTGCAGGAGACTTTATCGAGGCCATTTCCTTTGAAGTCATGCTGTTAAGCACACCCACCGATAATCCTTTCTTTCCTTTTCCGGTAAGTTTCAGTGCACTGATAATCGATGTATTATCGGGTTTCGAAATAGTTTCATTTTCACCCGTTTCCGGTTCATAAGTTGGTGCATGGCCAATTCGGCGTGAATAATACAACATGTCGTCGTTGTTGTTGTATTCCAGAATATTGTTCCCTTCGAGGAAGAATGGCCTTTTTTCATCATAAAAGACTTCGTAGGAAGTCAGGTTTAAAACCGATGGGTCGGCTTCAACCTGACCAAAATCGGGGTTAAAGGTATAATCGAGGTTAAAATCGGATGACACCCCGATTTTTCCATCCAGACCGGCACCCAATGCCTGGTTATTATCAGTATTTGTAATATATTTTGCTTTGGCATACGGCATTACTTCGAAATTCCTTTTGTAAGGAATACCTTTTATACCGCGCAGTTCGCCAAAAATATAAACCATAGCGGGAGCATCCACCGGAATCAGTTTCCATTGCGATTCTTCCGCCAGCCTGTGAATCCAGCGCCAGATGTGCATTCCCCACACTTGTTCTTCTGTATCGGCAAACCGGAGTTGGGTAAAAGGCACCCTCATTTCGGCATACCAGGCAGAGTCGCCAACCGAAGATTTTCCGTCCCAAACCGCATTCCAGTTAAAATCCCAGCCATATTCGCCCATGTGCAACAGGTCAACTTTCTGGCCTGCTGCGGTAAGATTAAATTCAAAAGCAGTCTGGTTGTCGTTGTAGCTGTCGAGGGCAATTCCTGCCATATCACCGTTATTTTCATCGCGGCGGCCCAAAATCGGGCTCATTTTTTCGGGTTCATTATCATGGCAGATGATGGCGAAATAGAGATATTTATCGTCGTAAAGAATTTTTATTTCGGTTTGCTGCGATGGCGCTTTTGCCTGGTAAGGCTGCTGCTGGATGAAAGCTCCGTCCCAGGTTCCAACAGTTTTCCAGCATTCATCGTCCAGTACACCGTCTATTCTGGGTTTTAGTTCGGTCCGGGTGGCATAATAAACTCTTTTAATACTCGCATAATGGTTAACAAGCGAGTCATCAGACAGTTTATAATCCAGATCCTGTGCCCCGGAGTTTAAAACTATCATAATCTGTAATATGAATAGGAGCAGGAGTTTAAATTTCATAAACGGTTTAATTCAGACAGGCAAATTTAATTTTTAATAACAAAAATAAAAACATACTTTTTGAATTCTAATTTTTGACTTTTCACTTTTCTTTTTCTATTCAACTTGTAAAAAAAACCGGTATTAATAAACAATTTGTAAAAATTAACACGATTGTTCTTTGTTTTCGAAGCCTCAAAAGTATTTTTCGGCGGTCAAAACCCATTTAAACATTTTGTATTATTAAGGGTTAATATTGGTTGAATAAAAAAACGACAAAACAGATTTGTTAACAACTGTATGACAAAAATCAAAAAGATCCTGATCGCCAATCGTGGCGAAATCGCAATCCGCATTATGCGAACCTGCCGGGAAATGAACATTGAGACAGTGGCTGTTTATTCTGAAGCTGACAGAACTTCGCTACACGTGCGGTATGCAAACGAAGCCTATTACATCGGGAAAGCGCCATCAAGTGTCAGCTATCTGAACATTGAAAAGATTATTGAAGTTGCCAAAAACTGTGGGGCCGATGCGATTCATCCGGGGTACGGGTTTTTATCGGAAAATGCCGTATTTGCAAGGCGGTGCAATGAAGAAGGCATCATCTTTATCGGGCCTTCGCCTGAAGTAATCATTCAGATGGGTGACAAAATCACGGCGCGTGAAGCCATGATAAAAGCCGGCATTCCGATTGTGCCCGGAACCAATCAAAGTATTCAGAACGAAAACGAAGTTTTGGAAATCATCAGGGATATTGGGTTGCCGGTAATGATAAAAGCGGCTGCAGGTGGTGGCGGAAAAGGAATGAGATTGGTAAAAGAAGAAACTGAAATTGTTTCAGCAGTCAGGGCCGCCCGCTCGGAAGCACTGTCGGCATTTGGCGACGATTCAGTATATATCGAAAAATATATCACTTCGCCTCACCATATCGAATTTCAGATTCTGGCCGACCAACATGGAAATGTTATCCATTTGTTTGAACGTGAATGTTCAATTCAGCGGCGGCATCAGAAAATGATCGAAGAAACCCCTTCGCCGCTTTTAACGCCCGAGTTGAGGATGCAAATGGGGAAATCGGCTGTCGAGGCTGCCAAATCGGTTAATTACACCGGTGCCGGCACCATTGAATTCCTGGTTGACAACAACCTGAATTATTATTTCCTGGAAATGAATACCCGTTTGCAGGTTGAACATCCGATTACAGAAAGGGTTACCGGCGTTGATTTGGTCAAGCAGCAGATAAAAATAGCCGAAGGCCAGGTTTTAGAATACAAACAGGAAGATCTTTCACAAAGAGGACATTCAATTGAATGCCGTATTTACGCTGAAGACCCGGACAACAATTTTATGCCAAGCCCCGGGAAAATTTACAAAATATCTGAACCACTGGGATTTGGTGTGAGAACCGACGGTTATGTTTATGAAGGCTACGAAATCCCGTTGTATTACGACCCGATGATTTCAAAACTCATCATCTGGGGTAAGACCCGTGAAGAATCCATTAACCGGATGAGACGCGCGTTGTACGAATACAAAATCACGGGTGTAAAAACTTCAATAAAATACCTCGAAAGAATTATGAACAACCCTGATTTTATTGATGGGAATTACGACACACATTTTATCGAAAAAAATCAGGAACAACTCGCAAAAAAAGAGGGTTGCGAAGATTGCAGCGATATGGTGGTGATAGCGGCTTTCATCGATTATCTGAATAAAATAAGCATAACCCGAGAAATGAAAAACGAGTTTGCCCCACCGCAAAGCCGTTGGAAAAAAATTCCTTATATCAACAACTTTTAATTCATAAAAAAATGGCAGTTGAAGTAAAAATCGGGAACCGGATATCGTGGGTTGACCTCGTCAGCCATGAAGGCAATCTTCTGGAAATTGATATTGATGGGAAAATTCATAAAGTGGATGTAATGCACACAGCCGACGGAACATTTTCCATCCTATCGAATGGCCATTCCTATAATATTGAGCTGGTTCCATACCCGAACAAGCCCAAGAAATATACAGCCTACACACTTTACCAGGAGTTCGAAGTTGAAATTATTGATGCTGAAGCACGTTACCTTTTAAACCGGGGGGCAAACAACGTCGGATCGTCAGAAAAGAAAGTTATATCGCCAATGCCCGGAAAAGTAGTGAAAGTTTTTGCCACAGAAGGTGATGAAGTAACAAAAGGCCAGACTTTGGTAGTGATTTCGGCAATGAAAATGGAAAGCGAATACAAAGCACCCATGGATGGAAAAATAAAAAAGGTAAGTGTAAAAGAAGGCGACACCATTGAAGGAAACCAGGTATTAATTGAACTCGAATAAGTTAAAAATCAATGAATTTACAGGACAAATACAACCAGCTAACCGAAATGAACCGTCAAGCCGAATTGGGTGGCGGAACTGAAAGACTTGAAAAACAACATGCTGCCGGCAAAAAAACAGCCCGCGAGCGTATCAATCAATTACTCGATCCGGGAACGTTTGTTGAAATTGACAAACTGGTAACACACCGGAATTATGATTTCGGCATGGAAGACAACCGCATTTTAGGTGACGGGGTGATCTCGGGATACGGAAAGGTGAAAGGCAGGCTCGTTTATGTTTTTGCCCAGGATTTCACAGTTTTTGGAGGCTCTTTGAGCCGTGCCAATGCCGATAAAATCGTAAAAATCCAGAAAATGGCCTTGCAAATGGGAGCACCGGTAATCGGGTTGAACGACTCGGGTGGTGCCCGAATCCAGGAAGGCGTTGAAAGCCTTGCCGGCTATGCCGATATTTTCTACAATAACGTGATCTCATCAGGGGTAATTCCGCAAATCTCTGCTATCCTGGGCCCTTGTGCCGGAGGTGCCGTTTACTCCCCTGCCCTCACCGACTTTATTTTTATGGTGAATGAAAAAAGCCACATGTTTGTAACTGGCCCGGAGGTTATTAAAACGGTAACACATGAGGAAGTTACCAAGGAGGAACTGGGTGGTGCACTCACCCATAACAGCAAAAGCGGCGTTGCCCATTTTAACGGCACAGATGAAGATTCAACTTTGCAAATGATCCGCGAACTGCTCAGCTTTCTCCCTTCCAACAATCTCGAGGACCCGCCTGTGAAAACAACCATCGATCCATCTGATCGGGTTGAAGAAAGCCTGATGGATATTGTACCGGCTGACCCCAATAAACCTTACAATATGCACGACATCATCCAGAAAGTGATAGATAATGCTCATTTTCTGGAAGTTCAGGCACAATATGCACAGAATATCATTGTAGGTTTTGCAAGGTTTGCCGGCAAGCCGGTCGGGATTGTTGCCAACCAGCCAGCTCACCTTGCCGGTGTCCTCGATATCAATTCATCGATAAAAGCAGCCCGTTTTGTGCGTTTTTGCGATGCCTTCAACATTCCGCTTGTAACATTTGTGGATGTGCCCGGATTTTTACCCGGTACCAGCCAGGAGTTTGGCGGAATTATAAAACATGGTGCAAAACTTTTATATGCTTATGCCGATGCCACCGTTCCAAAAATTACCGTAATTACAAGAAAAGCATACGGCGGTGCATACGATGTGATGTCGAGCAAACACATTGGCGGTGATGTGAATTTTGCTTACCCAACTTCCGAAATTGCTGTAATGGGCCCCGAAGGTGCCATCAATATCATTCACCGGAAAACAATGACCGAAGAAGAAAGGGCTGCTGCCGTGCAGGATTACCGCGACAAATTTGCCAATCCCTATAAAGCTGCTTCATTGGGTTACATTGACGAAATTATTTTCCCGCGCGACACCCGCAGCAAAATCATCGGGGCACTGGAGATGACACAAAACAAACGGAAATCAAATCCACCCCGGAAACACGGAAATATTCCGTTGTAGATTTATTATTGATTAATCCTTATTTTTTATTTTAGATTTAAGATTTAAGAAAATAACAGAATAAGCCCGCCTGACCGGACGGGCAGGAAATAACAAAATAAAAAATTAAAAAGAATGAAAGCCGGCTTTTCAGGAAGTCCGGCTTTTAAATTCATTAAAATTCTTACCTGAAAACTGTCATTTGATTTGATTATTAACAATTTATTTCT
>JAJUGS010000086.1 GCA_029265875.1 Prolixibacteraceae bacterium | reverse complement strand
GACTCATCGCTGTGGTTGGTAATTACAATGTGACCGCTCCGTTTCTTTTCAAAATCAGGATATTTCACATATTTGCTTAATCTGAAAAGCGAATCGAATCCGGCAGTGGCAAACTCAAATTCCACCACTTTTACACCGTTAACCCAATGTTCTCCATGGTTCCCGTTTATCAGGATCCGGCCCTGGTTGAATCCTCCGGCAGGTTTTAAATTAACATTTTGCGGAGCATACATTTCGTAAAGAGCGCCCGTATATTGGGTTGGTTTCAGGTCTTTGTACATTGGGGCAGAATCGTCGAGAATCTGGTACTCAAAACCCAAAGCATTGAATCCTGAACCATAAGTTTTCGAAATCTTTTCGGAAACATTGTATTTAATTCCGCTATTGCCACCGCTGAGAATTTTCCACTCAAAAGAAAGCTCAAAATTACGGAAGGTGTCAATCGTCATCAGGTCGCCCCCGTTGATTTTTTCACCATTTGGCAACGGTGGTACGTCGTCGTTTTTCAGTTTATGAATCATTCCGTTTTCCACTTTCCAGTGGCTGGTTTCCACAGTATCGCGTCCCAATCCACGCCATCCGGTAAATGTCTTTCCATCGAAAAGCAGTTCCCAGCCCTGATCTTTTTCTTCTTTGCTTAAAATTTCAGGCTGATTTTTAATTCCAGAGTTACAACTAAAAACAAGTACCAGTAAAACAATCACCAGCCATTGAGTCTGCTTTGGTTTTTGAGACTTCGTATTGGCATGTTTTTTCATCATTTTTCAGATTTCTCACAGGTTGAAATTACACATTAAAAAATATTGTAACTGTTTAAATATGTGCTATGACTGACAATATTTTATTAGTATAAGTTTTCAAAAATGAGGAGTTTCGGACAAATCAAATCTTCAGTTTATGAAAAGAACTTATGTATTCATATTTGTTTTGGCAATTGCAGTTTTGGCGGGTTCTGCAAAAGAGCCAAAATGGAAATCGTTATTCAACGGCAAAAACCTGGATGGCTGGACTGTCCGCGGAAAAGCAACCTGGGTGGTAAAAGATGGCGTGTTGGTTGGTGGAGGCGCCAACGGGCATATTTATGCAGCTCCTGAGCTGACCGATCTTGAAGTAAAAGGAAAGTTCAGGATAACCAGTACCGGCCAAGATGCCAACAGTGGCTTGTATTTCAGGGCCAATCCACCGGCCGATAACCCGGATGGTTATCCGCGTGGTTACGAAGCCCAGATTTGCAACAGCCAGGATGCCCACACCGGCTGGCTCTGGAAACCGGGAACCCCAACCGGAAAAGCTACCGCTAACCCCACAAAAGATGGCGAATGGTTTGATTACCGGATCAAAGCAGTGGGTACCCACATCGAGTTCTGGATTAACGGGCAATTGGTAATGACCTATGACGACAGTGAATACACGAAAGGATATTTTGCCATCCAGTGCCATAACCCGGGAATGGTGATCGAAGCAAAGGAATTGTATTTCAGGGACCTCAGCAAAAAGTAAATAGTTTTAAGTTAGTTTATTGTTTGGTTTCAGAAACAAAAAATCCGGTTTCATCAGATGATGAACCGGATTTTCTATTTTGGCATTTGACTGATTATTTCACCACCGGGTAATTCTTAGTGTCGGTTTTCCGGTAAGGTTGCCACGACATGGTTTTTTCATCCTGAATCATTTTGTTGTGCATAAATGAGTTATTACCAAATCGGAGCGTTTTGGCATTGTATCCGAACAACCGGAGATAAGCCGTTACAAAGGCTGAATTATGCCCCGTTCCGCAATAAACAACAATTTCCTTATCAGCCGGAATGGTTTGCATTTCAGCAATAATACCAAGCGTTCCGCCGGGTTTGTACCGGATGGCTCCCGGAATATGGCCTGTGTCGTATTTATCTTTCCGTTCGTAATTAATGATGTAGTATTTTTCGGGATGCGCAAAAACCGTGTCGGCAGTAATAGTGGCATTTTCATAATCGCTGAAAAGCGGAATAATGCGTGCGTCGAAAATTTCGGCACCTGTTGTTTTTCCGGTATTTAACTTCGGGAAATCTCCGGCAGGTGCTTTTTCGTAAGTGGTTGTATCGAGTTTCGATTCGTATTCCGACGAAATCCCGGCCGCCCATTTGTTGTCCATTTTCGGGTTCCATCCACTCATTCCCAATCGTAAGGAATACACATTCCCGTAACCCATCAGCCTGAGTAACGAAGTGGCATAACTTGAACTTTGTCCCGAATAACAGGCAAGAATGATTTTGTCGTACTCAAAAGGCTTGATTTTTTCTGCGAAATAACCCGGTAAATCAGGCATTTCAACATTTACAGCGCCTTTGATATGACCCTTTTTAAATACTTCCGGTTTGCGCATATCCACAACCAGCGTTTTTTCCCCCAATGCTTCAAAAGCTGATTCGGCATTGATTAGCGATGGAAACTCTCGGCTGTTTACATAATCACCATTTTCAGCCAGGTAATCAATCAGCAATTTTGCTTCTTTGTTGATGTCTGCCTGTTTGGGTGCAGCTTCAGAAGTAACCGTGTTGCCCTGAGCCTGCTGTTTTTGTCCGCCTGAACAGGCAGCGAGTAAACCAAACAGGCTTACCAGAATAATACCATAAATGGTTTGTTTTAAAAATAACATTGAAATTTGTATTTAGTTTATCCGATTTCAGCCTTTGTTTTCAACGGGTTTTCCGTCTTTGTCGAAACGAAGTGTTTCGGTGCGGCGGCCAAATTCGTCGTATTTGAACTCTGTAACGGCAACACCGCTGTTTGGGTCATTAATTATATTGCGGTCTTTGTCCATCGAGATTCTTTTCACCGGGGCACCGTGTTCGTCATATACTGTCTGGGTAACCGGAATTCCCTTTCCACCCAGGTATTCATCATCCTGGTCGTACATAACAGTTTCGGTAACATACCCGTTGGCATCCACTGTGTTTACCCGTTTTGCCCAGCCCCAATACAAGTTCGACAAGCGTCCTGTTGTGTTGTGAACCGAGAATACTTTTACATCACCTGCTTCGGTGTTTTCAAAAAGAAAATACGAAACGCCCACATCACCGCAGTTTTCGGCCGTGCAGTTGTAAAGTGTGTCGTTGTCATAGTTGGCCATCCGGGTCAGGTATCCATTGGCATCGTATGAAAAACGGAGTTCGTAAAACGGGCAGAATGGATTCATCACCACGGAATCTCCAGCAAGGTTATAACGTAATTCACGGATCATCTCATCAGCCGTTTTCGACCAAACATAATTGTGGATTTTGTTGCGGTTTTCAACAGGCTGGCCGGTTGCATCCAGGAAGCGGAGCGCAATTCGCATTCCGGCAGAATCAAGTTTATACTCAAAAGTTGCTGCACCATCACGTTCGGCAGGCTGGCCCTTTTCATCAAAAAACTTTTTAATCTGCAGGTCGCCCTCGTAAGTGTAGGTAATTTTTGCCGCACCCATCGAAGAGTAATTCAGCAAAGTGTCATTCCGGTTGTATTCAACCGAAACAAGCTGGTTATTTTCGTTCCAGGTGAACTTGTAGTTATTGATATTTTTTGCTTCACCGGCGGTAATTTCGCGTGAACCGCGTTCCAAATCCCAGGGGGTTTCGCTGAAAAGCAGGCCGCGATAATATTTCACATTGCCCTTGTTTTCAGTTTGTGAAGGCTTGGGTGAACATGAAAAAAGGGCCACAATGGCCACCAAAATAAACAGGTAATTGTACAGTTTCATTTTTCAATTTCTTTTTCTTGTTGATATTAAAATTAATTCATTCAGCTATTTAAACGCAGTTCTATGCCTATTGTTTATTCTCAGGTTTTACAATGTTAAACGAGGTTTCTGAAAATATTAGTATGTATTGACCATCCATTTTGAAAAAACATCGAGGTAATTCCAGAACGAAAATAAAACCTCGCCGGGTAAGTTGGTCTTTTGCAAGGCAGTTTTATAACATTCGAGCCAGGTCAGGCGGCCTTCGGCGGTTATTTTAAACGGGAGGTGCCTTCTGTTCAGCATGGGTTTTCCCCGGTTTTTGTTGAAATACATAGGGCCGCCACAAATTTGAATAAAAAAGTCGGCCGAATGTTCTTTCGCTTTTTCAAGTGCCAACGGGTTTTTCGGGAAAAGATCCTTTATTTCACTTTGTGCCAGCAAATCATAATGGTTACTTACAAGGGTGCGGATCCCCTCTTCTCCCAGTATTTCAAACATTTTCACCGATGGCAAAGTAACATCCGGTTTTTCTCCCGGATGGTATTTACTGATCAACAATTCCATAATGTTTTAAAGTTTATATCCCGAAAAGTAACAACTCAGTTTCAAAGAGGTTGAGTGTTCTGATTTAATAATCGGCAAAAGCCAGCGTGGCAGTACTCACTTTCACCCCTTCAATTTTCAGGAGTTCGGCAGCACAGGCTTCGAGTGTTGAACCGGTTGTAATCACATCGTCCGACAATAAAATGTGTTTTCCAATAAACTCTTCGGGTTTTTGAACAGCAAAAATATTCTCTACATTCTCCCAGCGGTCAAACCTGTTTTTTCGGGTTTGGGTCGAAGTGTAAACTTTTCTGACAAGGTTTCCGGTTGAAATTTCTTTTTGCATCGAAAAAGCAAGGCCTTTTGCTATCCATTCACTCTGGTTGTAACCCCGTTGTTTTTCTTTTGATGGATGTAACGGAACCGGAACAATTAAATCGACCGTATTAAACAAATCCGACTCAGCCAGCGCCTGACCAAACCTTTTACCGGCTGCGTAACCCAATTCCTTCATCCCTTTGTATTTGATATAATGAATGAGTTGCTGGTATTTGCTGCCTTTGTTGTAGGCATAAAAAGCGGTGGCGTTTTCAACCTGCACTCTTCCCCAGAAAAGTTTCGCCACGCGGTTGTCGGGGGTGAAATGAAAATTGGTGACAGGCAAATCGCTCCAGCAGTGCAAACACAGGAATTGCTCCTGTATCGCAAGCCTGTCGCCGCAGGTTATACACAATTCAGGGTAAAACAAATCGGCCAGATTCTTGAACTCCCGGGTCAACCATTTCATAATCTGAAAGATATGAAAAAAATGTTAACCACAAAATATGTAACTTTACTTTAATTGTGTTGTAACATAAGTTTGATTGAAAGCGCATACTTTTACCACCGGTTAATTAAACAAACAGCTTAATCAACGATTGTAAATTTTCCTCATTTTTTTTGAATCTATTCCCCGGGTTGTCTTTTTCAAGGCAACCTTTCTTTTCCCGTTGACTTGATCCGCAAAAATTGCCGATTTTGGTTTAGGTATTTTATGGAATTTTTTCGTCATAAAGTTGTATGTAATTTATATGAATGACAGAAACAGAATTAATTGTGTCAAAATGCTTCAGAAAAATTTACCTGCATGAAATACGTTTTCAGAAATTGCTAATTTTGGGGCAATTTCAATCATACCTGAAATAACTAAACATTATTATGCTGAAGAAATTTTTTAACTATCTGCGCAAAAAAATCCTGATTCTTTTACTGATTGGTTTTGTGATTGGAATTGGTGTTACCTTGTTAACAAATAAAGTAATGGAGGCAACTTCCACCAACGAATCATGCGAAATGTGCCATGTGCATCCGCATGTTTTTGATTCGTGGAAAAGGTCGGTGCATTACGAGACCCGTTCGGGAATCCGCATCGGTTGCGTTGATTGTCACCTTCCACCCAAAGGACAGGGATATTTGCCGGAAAAAATCAAAGCCTCGGCCCGCGATATATATGGACTGGTTTTTAAAGACAGTGCCGATTACAACTGGGAAGAAAAATCGACATTGGAATACGCGCAAAAGCATGTTTTCCAGGTTTCGTGCGACAAGTGCCACCCGAATCTTTTCCCGCTGACACTTACAAAAGACGGGCAGAATGCGCACCTCTATTATTCCCAGAATAAAGACAAAAAAGGGTTACTGTGCATTAACTGCCATCTCAACGCAGGTCATTACGACCCGAATGCCCTGCATGCCAAAAACGTTAGCTTTGGAAACGCCGGTGGCGCCGGAAAGGCAAAATTCGACTCGGCAACGGTGGTTACTGAACACAAAGATTTCACCGAAAATATTCCGGGCACCACCGTTTCATTTAACATGAAAGCGATACCCGGTGGTTCATTTAAAATTGGCAGTCCTGAAACCGAACAAATGCGCAAACCCGATGAAGGCCCGCAAAAAGAAATCAAAATCAGCCCGTTCTTTATGGCTGAAATTGAAGTGAGTTGGGAAGAATATCTGGCCTTTTATTCGGCCACAGCCGCCGAAGGCCGCTCAACTGATACCGAAGGAAGCCGCACAATGGCCGATGTGGATGCTATTTCAGGCCCTACCCCGCCTTACGGACAGCCCGACCAGAACTGGGGACTGGGCAAACGCCCTGCCATTACCATGAGTTATCATTCGGCTGAAACGTATTGCAAATGGCTCTCGAAGGTTACCGGTAAAAACTATCGTTTGCCCACCGAAGCTGAATGGGAATATGCAGCCCGTGCCGGTTCACAAAGTCCTTTCTTCTTTGAAGGCAATCCGAAAGATTTTGCCGAAAAAGGGTTTCTGGGGAAATTATTTGGTAAAGAAAGTGATGTGATCAACCAATACGTGGTTTATGGTAAAAACAGCAAATCGAAAACCGAAGAACCGCAAAAAGTGCAAGCCAACCCATTCGGTTTGAAAAACATGCTGGGGAATGCAGCCGAATATTGTTCCGACTGGTATGCCGAAGATGCCTATGCCCAGCTTCAGGATGGCGCCACCGACCCGAAAGGACCTTCCGGCGGAACCGAACATGTGGTGAGGGGAGGTTATTACAAGAGCGATATTTCAGAGGTAAGGAGTGCTTCGCGTGCGGCTACGCAGACTGATGCCTGGCTGAAAACCGACCCGCAGATGCCCAAAAGCATCTGGTGGCTTTCAGACTGCACCTATATCAGTTTCAGGGTGGTTTGTGAATTTGATGAAAAAACAGGTAAAAAGTGATAAATTTAGTATCCTAAATTCAACTAATAAGTATTCATTATGAGCAGTAATCCGTTTTCAAGAAGAAAATTCCTGGCTGGCGCAGCAGTAGTTGGTGCAGCAGGTTCAATGGGTGCCGGAGTTCTTACTTCGTGTGCCGGTGGTAACCAGAAAACAACCGTTTACGATTGGGTGCCACGTGAGTATAAATTCCCGCCAATGGCTGAAAAAGCACCTGAAGGTGCTGAACTGAAAGCCGGTATTATCGGTTGTGGAGGCCGTGGTTCGGGTGCTGCTATCAATTTCCTGAATGCAGGTCCGGGTTTGACTGTTACAGCCCTCGGTGATGTTTTTCAGGACAGGGTTGATAGTTGTCGCGAAAAAATCAAAACCGAAAAAGGAATTGAAGTTCCGGTTGAAAACTGTTTTGTAGGTTTCGATGCCTACCAAAAAGTAATCGATGCGGGTGTTGATATCGTTATCCTGGCTACTCCACCTAAATTCAGGCCCGAGCATTTTGAAGCGGCTGTAAAAGCACGCAAACACGTGTTTATGGAAAAACCTGTGGCCGTTGACCCGGTTGGTATCCGCCAGGTAATGGCTGCCGCTAAAATGGCCGACTCAATGGGCCTGAAAGTTGTAACAGGAACACAGCGTCGTCACCAACACAGCTATGTTGCACTCTACAAAGAAATCGCCAACAATGGCATCGGAAATATCGTTTCGGCCAATGTTTACTGGAATGGCGGTAAATTGTGGCACCGTGACAATAAACCTGAATGGAGCGAAATGGAATGGATGATCCGCGACTGGGTGAACTGGTGCTGGCTCTCGGGCGACCACATTGTTGAACAGCATGTTCACAACCTCGACGTTGCGATGTGGTTTTTTGGCGAAGCCCCGGTAAAAGCAGTCGGGTTTGGTTCGCGCCAGCGCAGACCTACCGGCGACCAGTACGATAACTTCAGTATTGACTATACTTTTGACGACGGGAGACAAATGCACAGCATGTGCCGTCAGATTAACGACTGCGCGAATGGTGTTTACGAAGTATTCCACGGTACAAAAGGTGTTGCCCGCACCGACGAAGGCTCGAGAAGAATTGTTGATATGGCTGGTAATGTGCTGTTTACTACCGACGATAAAGAAAAAACAGATCCATATGTTCAGGAACACATCGATTTGGTTACCTGCATCCGCCAGGATATTCCGTTTAACGAAGCGGAAGCAACAGCTGTTTCGAACCTTGTTGCCATGATGGGACGCGTTTCGGCCTACACAGGCAAAGCTGTAACTTACGAAGAAATGATGAATTCTGACCTGAAACTGGGCCCGGATACTTATATTATGGGCAATATTGGCTATATCGAAAAAGCCACAGTTCCGGTTCCGGGATCATATGAAAAACAAGCATAAAAAGCCCGGGGAGGGGCGGATTGCTCCGTCACTCCCCACTGGGGATTAATCAATCAATCCGGTAAACCACTTGTCAGCTTAAGCTTTCAGGTGGTTTTTTATTTTATCAATTCTTAAATATGCCGCATTTATTAATTAGCAGAAGATTGATTTTCATATAAAAATTTACTTTTGTAACCTTCAAAACCGAAAAGGCAGAGTTTTCACCAAGATAACGTCGAATATGAAACGGATTAAGATCAAAGAATTACTGAAATCGGGGAAAGCAGGAGAATCTGTTGTGGCCAAAGGCTGGGTGCGCACAAAACGAGGCAGTAAAAATGTGTTTTTCATTGCCTTGAACGATGGCTCAACCATCAATAATCTCCAGGTGGTGGTTGATGTGAATAATTTTGAGGATGCACTTTTACGCGAGATCAATACCGGTGCAGCGTTGTCGGTTTCAGGAAAACTGGTTGAATCAGCCGGGAGTGGCCAGAATATTGAACTGGTGGCAGACCAGGTAGAACTGCTGGGGGCTGCTGACCCTGAAAAATACCCGATTCAGCCCAAAAAACATTCGATGGAATTTTTGCGCGAAAATGCCCACCTGCGTTTCCGTACCAATACTTTCAGTGCCGTTTTCCGCATCCGTCATGCCATGGCATTTGCCATCCATAAATATTTTAACGAAAAAGGATTCAATTATTTACATACCCCAATCATAACTGCCAGTGATGCAGAAGGTGCCGGTCAGATGTTCAGGGTTACAACACTGGATGCCAAAAATCCGCCATTGACGGAAGATGGAGCTGTGGATTTTTCACAGGATTTTTTCGGGAAACCCACCAATCTTACTGTCTCGGGGCAGCTTGAAGGCGAACTTGGAGCACTTGCTTTGGGTGAGATTTATACTTTCGGGCCTACATTCAGGGCCGAAAACTCCAACACAACCCGCCATCTTGCCGAGTTTTGGATGATTGAACCCGAAATGGCGTTTTATGATCTGAAAGACAACATGGACCTGGCCGAAGAATTTTTGAAATACCTCATTAAATATGCACTCGAAAACTGCATGGATGATCTGCAATTTCTGGCAAAACGCCTTCAGGAGGAAGAAAAGGACAAACCACAGGACCAGCGTTCGATGGATTTGATCGAAAAACTGAATTTTGTTCTGAACAACGATTTTATCAGGCTCACTTACACAGAGGCTATCGATATTCTGAAAAACTCACCTTATTATAAAAAGAAAAAATTCCAGTTTCCGGTTGAATGGGGAATTGATTTACAAAGCGAACACGAACGCTATCTGGTTGAAAAACATTTCAAATGCCCGGTAATCCTGACCAATTACCCAAAAGATATCAAGGCATTTTACATGAAACAGAACGACGATGGTAAAACAGTGGGAGCAATGGATGTATTATTCCCGCAAATCGGCGAAATTATTGGTGGTTCGCAGCGTGAGGAAAATCTTGAGAAACTGGAAACCCGCATGAGGGAAATGCACATTCCGGTGGAGGAAATGGATTGGTACCTCGATACCCGCCGTTTTGGCTCGGTGGTACACAGTGGTTTCGGCCTCGGTTTCGAACGGTTTATTCTTTTTGTAACCGGAATGGGCAATATCCGCGATGTGATTCCATTTGCCCGCACACCTAAAAATGCCGAGTTCTGATGTCTGATTACAGTTTTACTTCGAAAAAAATGTAAATTTACGGAGTAAACTTAGGGACATGAAGCAAAAACTCTCTCTACAGCAAAAACTTCTGCAAAAGCTCTCACCTCAGCAAATACAGGTGATCAAGCTTTTGGAGATCCCTGCTTTACAACTTGAACAACGTATTAAAAAAGAACTGGAGGAAAACCCGGTTTTGGAGCTTGAATCGGATGAAATAGACGGCGATCAGGAGATGAATATGTCTGATGACGGAGCAGGTGAAACAGATATTGACAATGAGGAGTTTACTTTAGACGATTATTACGATGAAGAGGAAGATATCCCGGCCTACCGGCTGAATGCCAACAATTATTCGAAAGACGATAAATACGTCGATATCCCGTTTTCGGTGGGTACCACTTTTCACGAGTTTTTGCTGGAACAACTGGGTGTTGCCGATCTGAATGAAGATGAACAACATCTGGCCGAATACATCATCGGCAATATTGATGATGATGGTTACCTCCGCCGCGATTTACCTGCCATCAGCGACGACCTTGCCTTTAACCTAAACCTGGAAGTTACTGAAGAAGAATTGCTGAAGATACTGAAAGTGATCCAACAATTCGATCCACCGGGCGTTGGCGCCCGCGATCTGCAGGAATGCCTGCTGATTCAGTTAAAACGGCAAAACAAGCGTGAATTTATAACAGCAAGGGAAATTGTTACAAATTATTTCGACGAGTTCACCAAAAAACATTACTCAAAAATTCAGGCCAAACTTGAACTGAGCGACCAGGAACTGAAAGAGGCAATTGACCAGATTCTGAAAATGAACCCGAAACCGGGCAGTTCATACAGCAATCCGCTGAATAAGGCCAATCAACACATTGTTCCCGATTTTATCCTTGAAAATATTGACGGAGAACTGATTCTTTCGCTCAACCAGCGCAACGTTCCGGAGCTGAAAATCAACGATTCTTATCTTGATATGATCCGTTCGATGAGCGGGAACGGCAAAAACAAAAGCCGGAAAGAAGCAATGGCATTTGTGAAGGAAAAAATCGATTCGGCCAAATGGTTTATTGATGCGCTGCAACAACGACAGGCAACCCTGATGCAAACCATGTCGGAAATTGTGAATTTTCAGAAAGCCTATTTTCTTGATGGTGACGAAACAAAACTGAAACCCATGATCCTGAAAGATATTGCCGAACGCACCGGGCTCGACATATCAACCATTTCAAGGGTTTCGAACAGCAAATATATTCAAACACATTTCGGCATTTACCCGCTGAAATACTTTTTCTCGGAAGGTTTGCAAAAAGACGACGGCGAAGAGGTTTCGACCCGCGAAATCAAAAAAATCCTGCAGGATTGCATCGATGGTGAAGACAAATCGAAACCCATGACCGATGATAAACTGGCAGCCATTCTGAAAAAGAAATCATACAACATTGCCCGCCGAACGGTGGCCAAATACCGCGAACAGCTTGGCATCCCGGTTGCCCGGCTTCGAAAGGAACTTTAACCATGACTGAAAAAACAGCCAAATTTATCTCTGCAGTTTTCCACCCGGTATTATTGCCCTCATTGGGGTTTTTACTTTTGATCAGCACCGGAATTTATGATTATTTATTATCTGCTGAGGCAAAAAAATACCTCCTTTTAGTGATTTTTTTCACTACCGCAACATTGCCCATGCTTACCATTGCACTTTTGGCACTCAATCCTAAATTTGATTTTGCGATGAAAGAAAGCCGTGACCGGGTGTTGCCCTTACTTTTTTCGTCAGTTTTCTACTACACCGGTTTTATGTTGCTGGGGAAAATCCATTTTTTGCCGGTCTTTAAACTTTTCATGATAGCATCGGTATTGTTAATTGTGTTGCTGCTGCTGATATCCTACCGTTGGAACATCAGCATTCATATGGCGGCTGCCGGTGCGGTTACTGCAACCTTTTTCGCTGTTTCCTTCCGCGGGGGTCATAACCCGGAGGGAATACTGATTATTGCGGTGCTGGTTTCGGGACTTACCGGAACATCCCGCATGATATTAAACAAAAACAACCTGCAACAACTTGCTGCAGGGTATCTTTTGGGATTTCTTATTTTATATCCTGTTATTTATTCCTTCTGAATAATCGGGTCAGTCAACAAATTTATACCCGATCCCTTTCAGGGTTTTGATATGGTCGTTACCGATTTTTTCGCGGAGTTTGCGGATGTGGACATCAATCGTACGGTCGCCCACCACAACATTTTCGCCCCAAACCGAGTGGTAGATTTCTTCGCGGGTGAATACTTTTCCCTGTTTTGAAACCAGCAGTGAAAGCAGTTCAAACTCTTTACGCGGAAGAATCATTTCCTCGTTATTAATTTTAATCAGGTAACGCTCTTTATCGATAATAAGATTACCGATACTCACCGTGTTTTCGTTGTGAACAACCGGTGGAGGTGCAACAGTTTCGCCGGTACGTTTTAACAATGCTTTTACCCGGCTCACCAAAACTTTAGGGCGCACAGGTTTGGTTATATAGTCATCGGCACCGGCCTCAAATCCGGCAACCTGTGAATAATCTTCGCCACGGGCCGTAAGGAAAGCAATTACGGTGTTCTCAAGTGCCGGAATTTTCCGCATTTCCTCGCAAGCAGCAATACCATCCATTTCGGGCATCATCACATCAAGAATTACAAGATGGGGAAGGTTTTTTTCAGCCGATTTTACAGCTTCAATCCCGTTTTTCGCGGTAAAAACCTTGTATCCTTCTTTTTCGAGATTATAACTGATGAATTCAAGAATGTCTTCTTCATCGTCAACAAGCAGAATTTTGAAAATTGTATCCTCCATGGTTGTCATGATTAATGTATTACAAATGTATCAGTTCCTGTAAAAAGTCAGTTTATTATCGGGGTTAATTTTTAGCCAAATCCTGTTTTATTAAACTTTCTTCAGATTCAGGTAGTGCCATTTTTTTCTGCAACAGAATTGGATATGGAAATTACCTTGCTTTTTCGAGGGTAAAGGTAAAAGTGGTCCCCTCGTTCAGAACACTCTGCACATTAATTGTTTGGTTGTGTGCTTCAATAATGTGTTTAACGATTGAAAGCCCAAGCCCGGTGCCACCCTGTTCGCGCGAGCGTGATTTATCGACCCTGAAAAAGCGTTCGAAAATCCGGGAGAGGTCTTTTTTGTCGATACCGATACCGTTGTCAGAAACTTCAACCATTATTTTGTCATCGAGATCGTAAAATCCCACTTTTACAAAACCATTTGCTTTGCCGTATTTAATACCGTTTACCACCAGGTTGGTCAGTACTTCGGTGATTCTTTTCCGGTCGGCTTTAACCATCAGTTGTTTGTCGGTTTTGTAATCATTAATCAATGTAATCTGCCGTTCTTTTGAGAGTGGTTGCTCCAGTTCCAAAACCTCATCGGCAAGCTTAACGATATCGAAAACACTGAACATAGGTTTCAATTCTCCGGTTTCGAGTTTGTTGATTGATTCGAGGTCTTCAACAATTGAAATCATCCTGTCGATACTTTTTTCGGCCCTTGTGAGGTACAGCTTGTTAATATTGGGATCTTCCATGCCTCCTTCGAGCAATGTGAGAATGTAACCCTGGATATTGAAAATCGGGGTTTTCAGTTCGTGCGATACATTTCCGACAAAATCCTTCCTGTACTTTTCAAGCACTTTTAACCGCTCAATTTCCTGTAATTGGTTCTGCGCCCACTTTTCAACATCCTGCTCCACCTGCGAAAGTTCCACAAAACCGGGTGTAAGTTTCAGTTTGGTTTCCTTTTCGGTAGGCGGCACAAAATCGATGATTTTATAAAGCGGCCTGATTTTTTCAAGAATAAAGGCATTAATGGCAAATTGGATAATGTAAAATGCAATAATTAAAAACACCACAAGGCCAATACTCATAAATAAAAACGAAAAACCGGTGAGTAAAAGATAATACCAACCGATTCCGACAATCAAAGTGAGAACAAGAGCCAGAAATACCACCACCTGTTTTGATGTTAGCTTTTTCATTTTTGAATAACATTTGCACCGGTAAATTTAGAAAATAAAAATTGCTTGCCGGTTAACCGAATTATAATCGATATGTAACATTTTTTTAATAATTTACAGGAGTTTAAGTGTTGCAGAACCTTACTTTTGAAAAAACCTGAATTATTATCTATGGAAAGTTTTTACATTGTTCTTGTGGTGGTATTGTTTGCACTCGCGGCTTCCGATCTTGTGGTGGGCGTGGCAAACGATGCTGTAAATTTTTTGAATTCAGCTGTCGGATCAAAAGCAGCTCCCAAGTGGATGATTTTTACGATGGCAGCCATTGGTATCATGTTGGGTGCTTCGTTTTCAAATGGGATGATGGAAGTGGCCCGAAAAGGAATTTTCCATCCCGATATGTTTTTCTTTTCAGAAATCATGGTCATTTTTCTGGCTGTGATGATTACCGACGTGGTGATGCTGGATACGTTCAACGCATTTGGGATGCCAACATCCACCACTGTTTCCGTGGTTTTTGAACTGCTGGGTGCTTCGGTGGCCGTGGCTGTCGTAAAAATCAAACAGGCCGGAGGATCGGCATTAATCGAGTTATCGAATTATATTAACTCAGAAAAGGCGCTGGCGATCATCACGGGTATTCTTGTTTCGGTGGTTATTGCTTTTACGGTAGGAACATTTGTACAATACATTGCAAGACTGATATTTACTTTTAATTACCGTGGCCCGATGCGCTATTTTGGGGCAATTTTCGGGGGTTTGGCCATTTCAACCATTACCTATTTTATATTGGTAAAGGGAATCAGCGACTCTGCATTTGCCGATATAAAGCTCTCAAACGGAGATACTTTAAGCAACTGGGTTAATAACAATATACCAAAAGTGATGTTATACAGCTTCCTGGGATGGACTGTAATAATTCAGCTTTTAAAATGGGTGTTCAACCTGAAAATTCTGAAACTGGTGGTTCTGATGGGTACTTTTGCACTGGCCATGGCATTTGCCGGCAACGACCTGGTAAATTTTATTGGTGTACCACTTGCCGGTTTCAATTCATTTAATGCGTGGTCGGCAGCCGGAAAACCGAGCCCGGACGGTTTTTCAATGGAAGCGCTCTCGGGTGAGGTGGACACGCCTGAATATATGTTACTGATTGCAGGGCTGATAATGATAATTACCCTGATTACTTCCAAAAAAGCCCGGATGGTTATTGCCACATCTGTTGACCTTTCCCGGCAAAATGAAGGCACTGAAAAATTTGATTCGTCGCCTTTGGCCAGGATGATTGTTAAATCAACCACACAATTCAACAAAAAAGTAACCCGGTTAATTCCACAAGGTATTATTCAGCGAATTGATTCGCGGTTTGTCCCCTTCGATTTGACAACTCCTGAAGACCCCGAACCTCCGGCTTTTGATAAAATCAGGGCATCGGTTAACCTTGTTGTTGCAAGCGCCTTGATTGCACTGGGGACTTCACTGAAAT
>JAJUGS010000118.1 GCA_029265875.1 Prolixibacteraceae bacterium | reverse complement strand
TTAGTTCCCAGGGCAAAAAAAGTGTCCTGCCGCCAGGCGATTGCGGGAACCGGAAAAGTTGGTCACACAAAACTCCTTTTTCTGCCAATGCAATATTATTCAGGTAATTGGTGAGTATATTCATCGAAGGTTGCTTTTCATTCAACCTGATTACTTCGTCAAAATTTTGATGATAAAACTGCTTTTCGACCTCAAAAAAATGTTGGTTCTTTTTATCAATCCGGTTCATCGAAAACAAGGCCGTGACCAATAAAATGAATAACGGCAAAACATCGATTAAAAGCCTGACGAACCTTTTTTCAATCCAAATTCCCAATTCAACTTTCAGGAAAACGGGAAACAGAATAATGAGGGTAACGACTCCCCAAAATAAGTTTTGCTGGTTACCGGTTGTTTCATTTGCATAGGGAAAAATCAGCAATTGTTTGACAGGCAAAAAGAACAACCACTCAGCTCCGGCAAAAATTGCGACACTGGTTAATATAGCCAGTGTTAATGCTTTGGGCAGAACTCCTTTTTTGAAATACAAAATAAGATAAACCAGCAACAGGCAGAAAAACAGAACTGAAAAACTGCCGGTAAGAAAATACCAAAGCGGGAATAAGATCACTGAAACCCAAATCTTTTCTCCATTCAGAAATCTGATAGTCAAAACAAAAAGAAACAGTTGCAATAAAATTCCAAGGATATTGATGGCCGCAAACTGGTAATTTGTTTGCAAAAAAAACAGCACTACACCGGTAAACATCGGAAATATCAGCTCCGTTTTTCGAACCAGCATTTTGCCGGTTAAAAACATTAAAAATGTTACGAGACTGATCTCTGCTGATAAAATGAATGCTCCGGCAAACGGATGGTGGTAAAAAGCGGTTTGCAAGCGCGACAGCCAATTCAAAAACCCACCCGGGCGGTTCACCATCCCTGAAAAATATTCATTGGACAGTAGAAACAACGATGCTTTTTCCTGGTAAAAAAACAGGTAATCAACAAACCTGTACAAAAAAATAAAAACAAACAGAAATAAGGCAGCAAAGCTGACGATCCTGAAAATGTTGCTGGTTCGAAGCTGGTTGATTTTGGTCATTGGTATTTGTTACTGTCTTTTCCAACTGGCTTGTTTTGCCTTTTCCTGTACGGCCTTTCTTAAAGTGCCCGGATTAAAGGCAAAATCGGTTTCAGAGAATTCCGGAATATTGTAGGTTTTTAAAAATCGGCTGTAAAATTGCGGGTCTTCCTGCGGAAGTACAAATGGTTTTTGTGCCACCCCGTTTTCATCAACATAGGCAATGTAAGGACGCGCAGAGCGGCCGTCATCGCGTTTGCTGCTGAAAACCAGCCAGTGTCCGTTTGCCGACCACGAATGATAACTCTCGGTAAAATCGCTGTTTACATTCATCGGCATCACACTGAAATCAGACAAATTAATCGACTGAAGATCCGCTTCTTTGTGCCAGATCGGGAAACAACCGTAGTTGTGCAATGTAAAAACCAACTGTTTTCCATCAGGCGAAATCCGGGGAAACGAAGCACTTTTCCCATTTACGGCAGCATCAAAAACAAGTTCTTCTTTGCCAAAAGTCTGGTTGTTTTCGTTAAATGCCACACGGTAAATATTGTAGTGGATATCGCTGTACGCATAATTTTTCCCGATTTGTGGTGCCCGGCAGAAATAGAGGTATTTTCCATCAGGCGACCACTCCGGATAAGTATCCATAAACTGGTTGCCGTTTTCGAAAACAACTGGTTGTATCTGATTATCATTCACATTGTAAAGCAATAGTGATGAAGCGAGATCAGAAACTTCGATTTTTTTGTTTTCAGCCGAATGGAATTGCTGCACCACCTTATTGGACGAAAATGCCACAAATTTTCCCGAAGGATGCCAGCGTGGATAAGTTGCACCATTTTCCATTTCGCTGGTCTTCAGGTTAAACTTCTGCAAATCGCCATCTTTCACAAAAAAAGTTCCCCCCAGCGAACCACGAACATGAAACATAAAATTTGAAGGGTCCTTTGAGTTCACAGCGTGGCAATTCACACAATTTTCTTCAGCAACACTGTTCTGTATTATCGGTTTTTCCTCAAACGATTCAAGGTTTCTCTGCATGATACTCATCTCTTTCCAGCTTTCGTAACCGGGGAAAAGCTGCCGGTAAAGCAAAAATGGCGGAACAGTTGATCCTGAAACCCAGTTTGTAATTGGCTGGTATTTCTTCCATTGGCCATTTTCCTTTGCAAAAACCCGGAACTCCAATTCCTTACCGACGGCCTCCTTTAAAAGTTTCTTCCATTTCCGTTCAGAAAACCGGATAATTCCATCTTTTGAACTGACTTTGAACTTTACATCCTTATTTGCAAATACAACCACCTGAAATGCCTCACCTTTTTCAAGCACCTGAAAATTCATCGGTGCAATATTCACAGGAATTGTTAAATCGGTGTAATCGGGCAAAATCAATGGTGATTTGCCGGCATCAACAGCAGTATTTCCCGGCTGGTCGGCACACGAAGAAAAAATAATGAAACCGGTCAATAATAAGAAGTAGAATGTTATTTTCACAAGCTCATTTTGAGAAGTAAAGAAATAAGCAAAATTGATAAAAAACAAGTGTTTTGGTCAGATTTGTCGAAACAGGGTTGAATCATAAACAAGGCAGAAAAAATTTTAAGTTCAAATTAAAACAGACAAAAAAGTTATTTTTTCATACATTTTTTAAGATTTTAATTTCAATTCATTTTGACTTTTGATTTGTTTTTTTACATTTGCCAACAATTTAACAAAACAAGATGAAATTATCTGCAATTATTCTAGTCCTCGTGGTCGTCATTCCAGAATGTTCCGGAAAGGGTTAGATATTGCGTAGATTGAAGATATTTACAGGCCTTTTCCGAAAACGGGGAAGGCCTTTTTAATTAAAAGAGTTTTAAATTTTTGACAACAATGCAGACACCATTAAGAAGCAACACAACAACACAGGGCCGCAGAATGGCCGGAGCAAGAAGCCTCTGGCGTGCCAACGGTATGAAGGAAGAACACTTTGGTAAACCGGTTATTGCCATTGTGAACTCATTTACCCAGTTTGTTCCGGGTCATGCACATTTGCACGAAATTGGTCAGCACCTGAAAAAATTAGTCGAAAAACAGGGATTTTTTGCTGCCGAATTCAATACTATCGCCATCGATGACGGTATTGCCATGGGCCACGACGGGATGCTCTACTCTCTCCCATCGCGCGATGTAATCGCCGACAGTGTGGAATACATGTGCAATGCCCACAAAGTGGATGCAATGATTTGCATTTCGAACTGCGATAAAATTACGCCCGGTATGTTGATGGCTGCCATGCGGTTGAATATTCCCGCGGTTTTTGTTTCGGGCGGACCGATGGAAGCCGGCACTGTTGGTTCAAAAAAATACGACCTTGTTGATGCCATGGTTTTGGCAGCCGACCAGTCGGTGTCTGACAAGGAATTGTCGTTGATCGAGCAAAATGCCTGCCCCACGTGTGGTTCGTGCTCGGGTATGTTTACTGCCAACTCGATGAACTGCCTGGCTGAAGCAATCGGCCTTGCATTACCCGGAAACGGTACTATTGTTGCCACCCACGCCAACCGCAAAAAGCTTTTCGAAGAGGCTGTCGATAAAATTATTGCAGCCACAAAAGCCTGGTATTTCGAAGGAAACGACAAAGTTTTGCCGCGAAGCATTGCTACCCGCGAAGCATTTCTGAATGCCATGAAACTCGATATTGCCATGGGTGGTTCAACCAATACAGTGCTGCATTTGCTGGCCATTGCCCACGAAGCCGAAGTTGATTTTACGATGAAAGATATCGACCAGCTTTCGCGGGTTACACCCAATCTTTGCAAAGTTTCGCCAAGCTCGCACTATCATGTGCAGGATGTAAACCGTGCAGGTGGCATTCTTTCCATCATGGGTGAACTTGAAAAGGGAGGTTTGATGGACACAACTGTGAACCGCATTGACGGTCGCACCCTGCAACAGGCAATTGCTGAATATGATATTATGCGCCCGACCGCAACCAGCGATGCGAAAAACCGGTTTCTTTCGTCACCGGGCGATGGCAGCCGAAATCTTGTAATGGGTTCACAGGAGAATTATTACCCTGCACTTGATACCGACCGGGAAAAAGGCTGTATCCGCGATATTGAACACGCTTACAACAAAGATGGCGGACTGGCTGTACTGTATGGTAACATTGCCGAAAGCGGCAGTATTGTGAAAACTGCCGGTGTTGACCCATCGTTATACCAATTCACCGGAACAGCCAGGGTTTTTGATTCACAGGAAGATGCTGTTAACGGAATATTAGGCGATAAAGTACAAAAAGGGGATGTGATTGTAATCCGGTTCGAAGGCCCAAAAGGTGGCCCGGGAATGCAGGAGATGCTCTACCCTACTTCGTACCTGAAATCGATGCAACTCGACAAATATTGTGCACTGATTACCGATGGACGTTTTTCCGGTGGCACAGCCGGCCTTTCAATCGGCCATGTTTCGCCTGAAGCTGCTTCCGGCGGTGCTATCGCTTTGATTCGTGACAACGACAAAATTGAAATTGATATAACAAAACGTTCTATCAATTTGCTGATTTCGGAAGAAGAAATGGCAAAACGGAGAAAAGAAGAAGAAGCACGTGGTCAGGCTGCTTACACAACTGCCACCCGTAAACGCTACATTTCAAAAGCACTGAAAGCCTACGCCAGCCTGGTTTCGTCGGCTGATAAGGGAGCAGTAAGGTTGATAGATTGAAAAAGATACTGGATACTGAATTAAGAAAATGATGAATGTTGATTAACGATTTTTGATTTCAGATTCTTGAGAAACATAAAAAAGAAAAACAAAACTTATTTATATGGCTACAAAAAAAGTTACAGGTTCGCAGGCGGTGATTTTATCGCTGCTTGAAGAAGGGGTTGAAATTATATTTGGCTACCCCGGTGGTGCAATTATGCCCATTTATGATGCCTTGTACGATTTCGACAGGCATATTAACCATATATTAACCCGCCACGAACAAGGGGCAGTTCATGCAGCAGAAGGTTATGCGCGTGTAACCGGAAAAGCCGGAGTTTGCTTTGCCACCTCGGGGCCGGGGGCTACCAACCTCATCACCGGAATTGCCGATGCCATGATTGACTCAACACCATTGGTCTGCATAACCGGTCAGGTAGCTTCGCCGCTTTTAGGGACCGATGCTTTTCAGGAATCGGATGTGGTGGGCATCTCGATGCCGGTCACCAAATGGAATTACCAGGTTACTTACCCCGAAGAAATTCCGGAAGTAATTGCGCAGGCGTTCTATATTGCAACCAGCGGCCGCCCTGGCCCTGTGTTAATCGATATTACAAAAGATGCACAGTTTGGAGAACTCGAATTTGAATATAAAAAATGCCGCAAAGTCAGGAGCTATATTCCTGAAACACCGGTTGACCCGTTCAAAGTAAAAGAAGCTGCCGACCTGATTAACGCTGCAAAAAAACCCTTGCTTTTGTTCGGTCAGGGAGTAATAATAGGTCAGGCTGAACAGGAACTGAAAGATTTTATTGAAAAAACCGGGATCCCGGCAGCCTGGACTTTGCTTGGACTTTCAGCTTTGCCAACCGACCACCCGCTGAATGTGGGCATGTTGGGTATGCACGGAAATTACGGCCCGAACCTGCTGACGAACGAAGCCGACCTGATTATTGCTGCCGGAATGCGTTTCGACGACCGGGTAACCGGCAAAGTTGCCGCTTATGCAAAACAGGCAAAAATCATCCATCTTGAAATTGACCCGGCTGAAATCAACAAAATCATCAAAGCCGATGTAGCCGTCCTCGGGAACGTGAAAAAATCGCTGAAAATGCTGATTGGCAATGTAAACGAAAACAACCACAGCGAATGGATTCAGCGCTTCAAGGATTGTGACAAAATTGAATACGATAAAATTATTCAGAAAGACCTGTTCCCTGAAAAACCAGGGTTGACAATGGGCGAAGCCATCAGAATGGTGGCCGACGAAACCAATCACAACGCGATTCTGGTCACCGATGTGGGTCAGCACCAGATGATTGCACAACGCTATTTCAAATTTCGCCAGTCAAAAAGTAACGTTACTTCAGGCGGACTGGGAACGATGGGATTCGGATTGCCGGCAAGCATTGGCGCACAGTTGGGCGCACCCGACAGGACTGTTGTTGCTGTTATCGGAGACGGAGGGTTCCAGATGACCATCCAGGAACTGGGGACGATTGCTCAAAATAAACTTCCGGTGAAAATTCTTTTGCTCAACAACCATTTCCTGGGAATGGTGCGCCAGTGGCAACAGCTTTTCTTCGAAAAAAGGTATTCGTTCACCGAATTACAAAATCCCGATTTTATTACGATCGCCAAAGGCTTCGGAATTCCGGGGCATAAAGTGGATGCCCGCGATGACCTTCAATCAGGAATCAAAAAAATGATTGCTCACGAAGGACCATATTTACTCGAAGTGACTATCGAAAAAGAAGATAATGTTTTCCCGATGGTTCCAACAGGAGCTTCGGTTTCGGATATCATTCTTGAACCGTAACTCAGTTGAAAGTTCAATGTTCGAAGTGTAAAGTTGAAAGATTAAAACAATAAAAATGAAACGAGAATACAACATAACCATCTTTTCTGAAAACCACATCGGGTTACTCAACCGCATCACCATTGTTTTTACCCGGCGAAAAGTAAATATCGAAAGCCTCGTGGTTTCGGAATCGGCGATCGAAGGTGTTTACAAATTTCTGGTTGTGGTGAACACGACAGAAGACATGGTAAAAAAAGTGGTGGCGCAAATCGAAAAACTGATTGACGTAATCAGGGCATTTTATCATACCAACGAAGAGATGATTTTCCAGGAAATTGCGCTGTACAAAGTTCCGATTGAAGCGCTTTACGAAAGCGACACCGTGGAACGGATTGTGCGGAATGCCGGGGCAAAAATCCTTGAAATCACCCGCGAATACGTGGTCATCGAGAAAACCGGCTACAAAGAGGAAACACAGGCTTTGTTCGAAGAACTCAACCAGTTTAAAGTGATGCAATTCACACGTTCGGGCCGCGTAGCACTCACCCGCGACCCCATCGAACGGCTTTCGGTTTTCCTCCGCGAACGCGACGCATTTTTAGACAGTCTCGACTAACAAAAAATCCTATTGTTATAAATCACGGAAAACCTGTACTGAATTTTTTTCAGACAGGTTTTTCTTATTTTTGGGGCGAAATAAACGAACCGGGAACGAATCAGCATGAAACAAAAAGGAAAAGCAGGCTTAATAGATTTTGCAGTTATTATCTGCCTTGCTTTTTCGTTTTTATATATTCTGTTTGTCGTTCAGCCATTTTTGTATGCCCATCAGGTCCAGGCTCCATTTCTGTTCACCAGGTCATTCTTAAAAAGTTACCTCCAGTTTCCGGGTGAGCCGGCTGAATACGCTGCCAATTTCTTCATGCAGCTTTTTTATTCTCCTGTTCTTGGAACCATTGCATTTGCATTGCTTTCAGGACTGCAGTTCTTTCTTGCTTTTATATTGTTGAAAAGCATCAGCAAAAGTCCATTAGCAATGGCATTTGCTTTGATTCCCTTTTTGTTGTCAATTGCTTTGGCCAATAATTATAATCTCCCCTATTCCATCGAAATTTCAGTTTTATTGATTCTTGCTGCCTTATTTTTCACTTTCAGGTTTGCAAAAAATAAAATTTGGCTGGCAATTATTTATGTTTTTTCTGCAATACTGATTTATTACTTCTCCGGAAGCGGCTATTTTCTGCTGTATTCGGTTGCCACAGCAATTCTTCCTTTTAAATTGAAAACCGGAGAAAGAGTGTTTTTTCTTTTATTTCTGGCAGTTTTTGCCTTTGTAACCCCCTGGTTTGCTGCTCATTTTATTTTTGCCCTTCCGCCAGAACAACAGTTTTTCTATTTTTTCCCACCCAAAGCATTTTTCATGGATTACAAACCATCCATCGTTTTTGCAGCTTATCTCCTTTCAATACCCATCCTCATAATTGCCGGATTAATCCTCAAACCGATCGGAACAAAACGTCAAAACAAGACACCAAAACAGACAGCAGTTTCAACCATTTTCGGATTGGTACTGATAACCGGGCTGGCTGTTTTCAGTCACTATTTTTCGTTTCAACCTGATGAAAAGAAGAAAGCAGCCGCCGATTATTATTGTTACACCAACAACCCCGGAAAAACTGCTGCAAACGCAAAAAGCCTGAAAGAATACAATTTCAAGGCGAATGTGAATTACAACCTGGTGATGAGTAAAACCGGGCAACTTACTGAAAAAGCTTTTGATTTTCTGCAAATAACAGGAAGTGATGCCATTCACCCCGATGTGGAATTTCAGGCTGAAATGTCGTTTGTGGCTGCCGAATTTTACTACAATCTGGGTTTTATTACCGAAGCCCGGCACTGGGCCTACGAAACACTGGTATTTTTCCCATACAACCGCCGCACCCTTCAATTGCTTGTAAAAATTCACCTTGTTACCGGCGAGTACACGGCTGCCCGCCAATATCTCGATTTGCTGAAATCGGGCTTTGGACCAAAGAAATTTATCCGCGAATTTGAACCTGTTGTAACCGATACCACATTATTGGGTAATTATCCCGAATTGGTGGAAAAGAGAAGTTTTATTCCGGCTGAAGATGAATTGAATCCTTCAATCGAGGAAAGATTCAAACAATTACTTGCAGCAAACCCGCAAAACAAAAAAGCTTTTGAATTGCTGATGTTGTATTACCTGCTTGAATCGGATGCCGGAAATTTTATAAAATTGTACCCAGGCGCCGGACAATATTTCGATAAAATTCCGGCTGTTTATGAAGAGGCGCTGCTGACTTTTGATAAATTGTACGAACTCCCCGAAATCAGCCATTTTCAGATTTCGGCAGAAACAAAAACCCGCTTCAACGAATTCTCAAAAATCAGGGAGCAATACAGCAACAGCACGCGGATGGCCAGGAACATGTTGTATAAAGAGTTTGGCGGCAGTTACTTCTATTTTCGTGAGTTTGTGTATCCCAACGTAATTAAACCTGATATTGTTGATGATGACAGCGACTACCCGGCCATATAACTTTTTATTCAGAAAACTGGTTTTCTGCGCGATTGCAATTTCCTGGATTACAGTTTCGGGGTTGATTTCGGGCTGTTCAACGGGTAACGAAAACGCCCTGCAAATAAACCGCGTAGCCACTTTATATCCCGATTACTACGATTTGACATTACCACCCAACATTGCCCCGCTTAATTTTATCATCAACGAACCCGGGTCAAAATTCAGGGTTGAAATTTCAGGAGAAAAAGGGGAACCTTTTGTTATTCAGCAAAAATCATCGTCAATTCAAATTCCAATAAAAAAATGGAAAAAATTACTTTCGGAAAATTCAGGAGGAAAAATAGTTGTAGATATAAAAGCTTTTGACCAAAACCAGTGGAAACAATATAAAACCATCACACACAAAGTCGCTTCCGACACGATTGACCCCTATCTTGTTTACCGCCTGGTCCATGCCACTTATCTGAAATGGAAGGACATGGGAATTTACCAGCGGAACCTCACCAATTTTGACGAAAGCCCGCTGATTGAAAACAGTTCAACTGAAAACGGCTGTATGAACTGCCACTCATTTTCGGCCAACAATCCCGAAAAAATGGTGATGCATTTTCGCATTGTCAACGCCGGAACGCTGATTTGGAACAACGGAAAATTATCAAAAACCGACACAAAAACTGAAAAAACCATGTCAGCCGGCGTTTATCCGGCGTGGCACCCCGATGGGCGGCACATCGCTTTTTCCACCGGAAAAATCAGTCCGCACCTCACAACCCGCCTTGGAAAACCAGTAGATGTAGCCGACAAAGCATCTGGAATTATTGTTTTTGATACCGAAAAAAATACAATTGTAACTTCGCCCGAAATATCGACAACCCGTCGCGAAAGTATGCCCGAATGGTCGGCTGACGGTAAATACCTTTATTTTGTAAGTGCACCCGAAGCACAAAAAGGCGATGAAGAAAGTCTTCTTCACAATCGTTACAGTTTAATGCGCATTGCCTGCGACATCGACAACCGGGTTTGGGGCGAAGCCGAAATGGTTTTGAACGCCGACAGCATTGGTAAAAGCATTTCAATGCCGGCAGCTTCGCCCGATGGACAATTTTTGGTTTGCTCGATGAGCGATTATGGTTATTTTACCATTTTCCACAAACAGAGCGACTTATATCTCATCAACCTTGCCGATTTCTCCTTTAAAAAGATGGAAATCAACAGCGAATTCACTGAAAGTCATTCGTCGTGGTCGTTGAACAGCCGATGGCTGGTTTTTAGCAGCAAACGTGCCGATGGTGTTTTTACCCGGCCTTACATTGCTTATATTGACGAAAATGGTAATCCCGGGAAACCGTTTGTTTTACCACAAAAAAATCCCGCATTTTACCAGCAGTTTACCGTTAATTACAACCGGCCCGATTTGGTTACCGGGAAAGTAAACCTCACTCCTATACAAATCCGTGACGTTGTTTTGGGAGAAGCTGAAAAAGCAAAAGCTGAATAAATTAAATAATACATCGCAAAAGCAGAATCCATCCTCAAATCGAAATTTTCTGACCCCTCCTAACCTCTCCGAAGGGGAGGAATTGTCCTCCTTCGGGGGATTCAGGGGGGCAAAATGCCACTAATATTTTCTACTTTCAATCTAATATTCTGCAACTTACTTTTTCGAATATCCTCATTCAATTCTATCTGTATTTACTTTTATCTCATTCACTTCTACCAATGACAGTTTCTTTTTACTGTCACCTCGACGATAGGAGGGCCTGTTTATTCAAAAAGATTTCTCCCCGCGAACTCGTCGAAATGACAGCGTTGATGCAGCCTTCTGTCTTTTCCACATTGTGCTTCATGAAAATTGGATTGCGACTCAGTTTAACAAATAGAGAATGCGTTCACCTAATTTTATGCTTTTGCCAAGTCATTTGTTTTTGGTAAAAACGAAACCAGCAACACTCCTGCCAATGCAACAGCAATTAAAACTGAAAAACCAATGGCATAGCTTTTTGCGGCATCGTTGTACAAATAACCAACAAGTACCGGGAAAAACGATTCGGCAATGCCATCGGCCACCAGGATAATCCCCATGGTACGGCCCAGTGCTTTCACGCCAAACAAATCGCCGGCCATGAGAGGAATAATCATATAATCGCCACCCAAACCAATCCCGAAAATAATGGCAAATAAGTATATTTTCCCTTCAAATGGCGGCAGGACCAATAGCATAATTGCAAAAGCAACGATACAATATATCAGTATCATCACATATTTACGGTTCAGCAAATCGGCCAGCCAGCCCATTATCACACGCCCTGCCAGGCTCGAAAACAAAACAGCCGACATAATTCCGGCTGCGTGCGCCTGCGTAAAATCAAGGTCGCGAAGGTACAATTTCAGGTGCTGCATCATGCCGCCCACCGCACCAATGGAACACATGCTGCCAAAAGCCAGCAGGTAAAAATTACGGTTGCCGAAAATGGATTTCATGGAAACCGGTGGCTCTTTTTTGATGCTTTCCAAAGGTTTTACCTTAGCAGGGTCTTTGATAAAAAATGCCAACGGCAAAGCAATCACCACAATCATAACACCCAGAATGGTAAGTGCATTCTGCCAGCCAAAATTCTTTTCGAGGTTGGTGGCCAGAATGGGGACAATGGCCCCGCCTGCACCAATCCCAAGGTAGGCTATTCCCATCGCTTTGCCACGGTTTTTGTCGAACCAGCGCGAAATGAGCACCTGGCAGGGCAGCGGGCCGCCAAAAACATAACCCAGTGCATTAAAAACATAAAAGAAATAGAAAATCCATAAAGCCGATGCATGACTTAGTCCCACCAACGCGATTCCTGCCAAAACGATTCCGAGCATCATCAGCCGCCTCGGACCATACCGGTCAATCAGCCAACCCGCCAGGAATCCAAAAAGTGGCGCAACCACCAGTTTGCCGAATGCATTTCCCGAGGTGACTTCGGCACGCGAAAAGCCAAAATCATTTACCATAAAATCGTAAAAAAACGGGATGCCATACAATGCAAATCCCACAATGGCAAAAAGCGCTAAAAAGGCTGTAAAAACAATGTAAGTTTGCGAACTTCCGGCTGTAACTTTTGGCTGGCTGGTTGTTGAATTATCCATAAATTCTTGTTTCACTCAGGTTCGGTAAAATCAGTTGTTTCACAAATATGCATTTTGTTTTTAGGGAAGGAAAACTATTGATGTTAAAATTTCGGTTGGCAATTTATTGGGCGAAAAGGTCATCAGGATAAAGAATGCACTAAGTATCCGGGATATCTTTATCATCATTGCCCGGATTACAAAAAAATGATAGCGGCGAATGAACGGCTCAATATGACCGGATTTTTCACTTAATCTTCTTTCAAGCATTGAAATGTAAGTTCGGTCGAGGTCACAATATTCAGCAATTTTCTCCTGCGAGAGATTGTTTTTTAATCTTAATTCCCTTAAAACTACACTGAATGCTTTGGTAATCATTATGCAGACCTTAGTCAGAATTTTGTATATTTGGGTGTAACTTTTCCTCAAAAACTGCATATCATAACATATGAAAATCGAAATGTACAAAATTCCAGATATCAAACCATTAATTTTGCTGCCTCCACCCGTTTATTACAACGGAAAAGAGGTCAAATTTCATGTATCAATTATGGAGGAACCAGATTCTTTTGGGAGTCCGATAAAAACCACCGCAAAGAAAGTTTTAAAGAGAAGAAATGAATGGATTAAGGAAATAAAAAATCCTCCGGGGCTTTTAATGTTTTCAATTTTCAATCAGGAAACGCCAG
>JAJUGS010000308.1 GCA_029265875.1 Prolixibacteraceae bacterium | reverse complement strand
GAGTTGGTTCAGAAAAAAAGTTTCACGAAGAGCACCGGTTTCGGGCTCCCGGTTTGTGGAAAGCGCCCACGCCAGCGACGGGTTATGGAGGTAAAGTTTTTCGGGTTTGGTGAGATAGCCGGTGGGAGAACTATCTTGCCGGAGCATAATCAGCAAATCAGCCCTTATCAGCAGATCAATCATTTTCAGCAAAATATCCCTCACCACCCCCGATTTACGGCTGAGCTCTGAAATGTTGGGCTTAAAGGGTACACTTTCGGCAATCAGCACCAGTATTTTCTGCATAGACACGATGCTGTAATAGCTAAACGACGATAAAGCCATCAGGTCGCTTTCGATGATGGTTTTCACGGTTGCCATCACCCGATCGTGGAAAAGTGAAGGGTTTTCGAAGTAGTACGGATAAGCGCCCGATTTGAGGTACTCGGGAAACAATGGTAAAATTCTGATAACCTGGTTAATGGAAGCGGTGTGCGAGGAATGGTTTTCCAGAATTTGTTCCAGTGTCAATGGTTGTATTTCGACGCCGGTTTTAAAATATACAAATTCGCGCAACGAGAGGTTGTGTAAATGGTACATCGACGCACGGCGGCTTAAATCGGCTTCGGCCTGGTGCAAAAGCAATGCCGATGAACCGGAAAAAACAATCCGCAGCGATGGAAAATCGTCGTAAATGCTTTTTATTTCAACAGCCCAGTTGGGGTATTTGTGTACTTCGTCGAGAAAGAGTTGTTCGCCACCCTGTTTGTAAAACCCGTCGGCCAGTTCGTATAGCGAATATTTTAACAGAACCAGCCTGTCGAGTGAGAGGTAAAGCGCTTTGTTGCCTGTTGGATGGTTTATTTTAAGATACTGGAGCATCAGCGTGGTTTTACCTGTTCCCCGGGCGCCCAATATCCCTATTAACCGCTGGGTCCAATCAATATCATGATATAAATACCTGACAATTTGGGTGGGAGTAGCCTGAATTAACCGGGCTGATGTTTCAAAATAATTATTCATTTTGTTGTTTATTTACAACAAATATAGATTATTATTGTTGTTATTTTACAACACTTGAGAATAAAAAGCCATTAATTCTCCAGTGAAAGTTTTACAAACCCCATCAATTCACCGTCTTCGTCCATCCGTCGGGTTTTTGGGAAAAAGTAATCAGCGTAACGGTTATTCCCTGGCCGGGTTTGATTTATTATCGGGTCTTTTACATTTTGTGAAATAAAATCTTCATTATTGATCCAGCCACCAGTCATAAATATCCATCCTGAGCCATGACCAAGCCGCAATACTGTTTCTTTCTGACTACATTCATAACAATTATTGAGAATTCTTTTTAAATCCTGAATATAATCCTGAATTACTTCTTTATGACTAAATTTATCAGATTCCCATTTATTTATTTCTGTTTTTATCAGCAGTTCAGTAAATGAATTAATGGCCTGAAAAAGCGATTCATAATCGTGCATAAATTCCGGAATGGATTGCCTGATTTCGTTTGCTTCGATATTTTTTTTCCAATGATCCACATCCAGTTTCAAACGGATGGATGTTTCTTCTTCAGCCGCGATGGCTTCGGTGAGCAGCAGGAACTTTTCGTCGCGTTTGGTCCGGTCGAACAAATAGTTCATGCTCAAAACCGACATTGCCAGCAACGATTGGGGTTCAAACAGCGCATCGCCAATTTTCAGGAACCGCATAAAATCGTGGTTGGGATCGTTGCCAAAAATTCGCGACAGGATGTTTTTATCGCTGAATTTTCCCTTTGTGTTTTTCAACTCATGTTCTTTCCAGTTGTGGTTCAACTCTTTCAGCAGAATATTTAAAATGGCTGTACGGATTGCACCTTTTATGGATGAACCGGGAATCAGCGGATGCCCCATTCCATCGATAAGTTGTTCTTTCAGCGTTTTCACACGGTTAAAATTTGTGGCATATAAAGGCATTGTGCGCGAACTTACCTGCGAAAGTTTTAATGCAGGATTTCGTTTTTGCAAATACCCAAGCAAAGGTTCACCTTTTTCAATCATTGAAACCCATAAACCAACGTTTTCTTCGCCTATCAGTTGAAGGATTTTTTTCTCATCAATCACGCCAATCCTGTTTTTCAGATGCAGAAATTCCACATCGCGCGAAAGTTCGCGTCCCGAACCGATGTGAACCGGTGTAAGCGTTTTAAGTTTTACTGGTATCATAATGGTTGTTCCTGGTTAATTATTATTGGTATTCCCACAGGTTTCCCCGAACGGTAAACCGGATGGAGTTTTTCATCGTCCCACTGCGGGCGGATATCGAGTACTTTCCCCTGTAATTCGCTGGCTTTAAAAACAGAACCTTCGGTGAACATATACACCGATTTTTTGCGCAGGTGCCTGAATTGTTCGTTTGCGGCACCGGCAATAAATCCACCCCTTTTTTCGAGCAGGTAGGCAGGTTCGCCCTCCATTAAACCCGGCAGTTCTTCGCGGGTTGGACAATAAAGTGAAAGGTTCATCCGGTATTCTGCCTTTTCGGGAACAGCAAATTCCAGATTAGCAATTTCGGCATTAAAAAAACCATTTCCCACCGAACGATCTGTCCCAATCCCGGAATCTTCGAGGTATTTCAATGCGAGTTCAATTTCCCTGAAAATTTGGTTATCGGGGCAGTCGAGCAGGAAAAAAAGTCCGGCATCAGCATCAAAAAACAGCCTTTCAACATAGTAGGGTTTACTTTCGCCCTGCCCGTCGCGCGGAACCGTAACCCGTTGCTGAACTTCGGCAGTAATAAATTCTTTATCGGGTGCTTTTTCGGCCCACAAGTATTTGCCGTTTTTGGAGAATTGCCCGCTTTGAACCTGAACTTTTTTCCCGGTAAGCAATTTTTCAAACAATGCTTTTTCAATGTACTCGAGCTTTTTAAGCTGCTTACCCAACCTTGTTTCATCTTCGTTTTCGATGCCGAAGTTGAGTTTCACCATTGGCTTCGGGAAAAATAAGCTTTCCTTGAAAAACGGGAAAGCTGAACTGACCCTGAAAGATTCGAGAAATTGTTTGAGGTTTTTATCACCCATCAACTGTACCCTGGCACTTGCAATGGCCGACGATATGGTATCGGAATGAAGCAACCGGCTACCGGTATCGTAAGTTTCGCCAACTCCCCTGCCCAAATGCAAAGGCGCTGCAAAACGGAGTTTTACACATCGGAAACTTGCCATGATTATTTTATTTCTGGTAATCGGCTATGGTTTTTTCTGTCCAATCCTTATCAATTTTAAAAATAATTTGCCCATAACCTCTTGAACCATGACCTCCCAAATAGTCATCCTCAAGCAGATTTATAGCTCTTTGAACAGTTTGTTTCAATAATTCCTCATTATCTTCATCAAAAATGTTCAAAACCATTTTCAAATCAAATATTGCTCCCGCAGGAACTCTTTCAAAAGTTCTTGGATTCGCTTTTGAAGTAATTCGATCGATTGAAACTTCTGTTTTTGTCTCAGTGTATGGTAAATCAATATTTGTAAATTCAGGATTTTTATCAGAGAACTTACAATCCCGAACAATTAATCTTGAAGGCCTTTGATCGTCTCCAACAACACCAAATAGCATTCCAGCTGGTGTATTAGGATTTTTTGTTGGACCATATGACTTAACAATCCCTCTTTCGGTGTTTTTTGTACTGATTGTCAAATGTCCATCCTGCAATTCAACCAAAGATCTCATCTTTCATTTAAGTGAACTCCCTGGAATTATAGGTTTATTATCTAAAGGGTTTCTTATTATCAATTTATCCGGTCCTCCGATCCCCATTGATGTATTTGAGCCCCCAATATGCAAACCGGTTAATAATTCGATTGTACCGGTAATAATGTATTTTTTTACTAATTGTGCCATATTATTAATTTTTAGTTATTTCTTCCTCCGAATGCTTTATGATACGCAAGAATTGATTCCATAAAATCCATCAATTTTTTGTATTTTTTTTCATCATTCACATATGAATGAGCTTTCTCGAAAACTGATTTTAAAGCACTTAATCCATCATTTTTATTACGCTGCGCTGTATAAGCCATTTTAGGCAATAGCAGCAAAAATGATGTTTTATCGTTTTCATATCCCTTCATCTCGATACGTTTCAGTTCACCGTAAATATTTCGAATTTGAGAAGTGGTTAAATCGTTATTTGCCAGATACTTGCCAAATTCTTTTGTGAATTCTATTCCATCGCGGTCAATTTCGTTTGTAATCCATTCGGGTTTAAACGTCATATTCCATTTTGGTTTTTCCGCAGCAGGTCGTTGATCCCTGTAAGCAGGCCGGTCATTCCCTTTTCTAAAATCTTGTCTTGGATAATCCATTATTTTTATTTTTTATTGGTTCT
>JAJUGS010000128.1 GCA_029265875.1 Prolixibacteraceae bacterium | reverse complement strand
TTTTCTACAAAGATTTTGCTCCTCCGGAGCTATTTTGAAACTTCAATTTAAGTCAGTAAATCTTCAGCGACAGCGTCGCGCAATATTTGTAGCAAGAGATGACGAATTAAATACAAGCTCCGGAGGAGCGAAACTTTTGTTAAACATTCCGCTGAGGTTTTGCCGGTCCAAGGTTTCGATTATTTTTGCCCGTGAAAATTTTTAGATAATGAGGTTTTTAATCATCATATTTCCACTGATTTTACTTTTTACCGACAATCCATCGCGTTCTTTCCGCGCCGAACAGATGAATTTTACGCGTGTCCGCGAGGCATATTCCGGCAAGGAAAAAACTGTGCTGAAAAACCTGGCAGAGAACTCGCTGTCGCGCGACAGTCTGCAGATTTATCTCCGGGCATTTAAAACCGAAAAAATCATTGAGTTGTGGGCAAAGAATATCGGCGACAAACAGTTTAAGCTGATCAGAGAATTTCCGATTTGTGAAATTTCGGGCGATATCGGGCCCAAAAGGCGTTCGGGCGATTTGCAGGTTCCCGAAGGTTTTTACCACATTTCCGATCTGAACCCGTTCAGCAAATATTATTTGTCGATGCAAATCAACTACCCGAATGCATCCGACAGTATCCGCGGGGTGAAAGGACGGCTGGGCAATCTCATTTTTATTCACGGTGCCTGCGAGTCGTCAGGTTGCATTGCCATTACCGATGAAAGAATTAAAGAATTGTATGTGTACTACATCGAAGCCTGCAACAATGGGCAAAAACAGGTTGACCTGACCATTTTCCCGGCAAAACTGGATGATAAAACCTATTCAAAACTGGCCTCGGCATACAGTAAAAACAAAGACAAAACCAGCCTTTGGGCCGATCTGAAAAAAAGTTATGATATTTTCAGTCTGAAAAAAATCCCTCCTACAGTTGAATTTCTCCCTGACGGCTCGCACAAAGTAGAAGCAACTAAAAATTAGACGATACAAAGCAAAAATCAGGTGGGTGGATGAAGTCGTTTCACAAACCATTCCCGCACTGTTTCCATGGTTTTTTGCTGCGAGGCAGGTGCCCTTCTTTTTCCGGTTGAACGTTCGGCGCTGTTTTTGGGCGCTCCCCAGCGCACTTCCACGCAGTCGTTGGGATTGTAGGCCATCTCAAAAGCCTCTTTTCTTTTCAGAATTTCAGCAAGGGTGAGCTCCTGTTTCGATCCGTCGGTGCGGGTATAAGTGATGGTTAATTCATTGGTTTTTTCTTCGAGAAGTGTTTGTACTTTTTCCTTCATTTTTTCAGGCGAACTCAATGCCGGAATATCAAAATCAGCCGGAAAGCGAACAACCTGTTCCGGGAAATTGAGCACGGCGTCCATGGCAATCAGCAAACGCAAATCGCGGTTCGGCGTGGAAAAATCTTCCCACTGTCCGCCGGTCAGAAAAACACCTTTTGCATTCGAAGGCATGGGAATCACGGTGCCGGGATGGGCTTTCATGTAGGCTTCTCCGTTATCGACCGATTTTACCCGCATTTGTAACTGCTCGTGCAGGGCCGAAATCAGATTCAGCAAAGCATCTTCGGGGTCAAGTGGTTTCGGATTGATCAGGCGTTCCATGACACGGTAAAAAGTTTCCCTGTCCATGTTTTTTTGTTGCATCGAAAAAGGAATAAATCCTGAAGAATTCGTCAATTCATGGTTGGTAAGAAGTTTTATTTTGCCATTCTCCCAAACAATCGGCCTGAACATTTTAAAGCCGGGTTCGCCCACCACTTCCGAAGTATTAAAAAGAAAATTGCCTTTCCAGAATCGCTTGATCGCAATGGTTCCATCGGGTTGTGCATCAACCGCCAGCAAAACACCCGGGTCTTTTTTTGTTTGCGGAACCCAGCTCACCAGGGTAAATGTGTGTCCGTACGGATCGGCAAAAACGGTTCCCGGCAGCAGCGATTTACGTTCGAGCGCCACCGGGTAATAATCCGATTTTTCGGTGTCTAACGCGGTGCGGCCGGTTCCCGAGTGCACACCATTCATCAGGATTCTCAGAAAAATATTAAACGATTGCACCGGATTGCTTTTCGAAGGCGATGTTTCATTGGTGACCCATTCACCGGCCTGCGGATTTTTCCCGATGTAACCCCTGTCGCAAAGGTGATAACCAAACGGCAGTCCCAGTTTCCAGGCAAAATAGGCACGCAGGAAAAACGGGTTGTCGGCACAGTCGGGCTCCATGACCACTTTTAACTTGCTGTTTGCGTCATCCTCACCCAGCGAAAGATGGTTGAATAAAACATTTCGCTCCTTGTCGCGGGTTACTTCATGCAACGCAGCCCACGACGTTTGTTCGTTGCTGTTGCCAAAAAGTGCGTTGATCCACGCTGAATAAAGCAGTTCAGTGCCATTGTCCCAGCTTCGGGTGGTTGTCCAGACACCTTTTTGTGGCACGGTTTTCTGAGGAGCAATTTCAAATCCGAGCGCCGTTTCTTTTCCTTTAATATTCAGAATTGCCTTGTATTTTCCGGCTTCTGCAGCAGCAAAATCATCCATCCGCCAATACGGAATTTCATTTCCTTTTTTACTTCCGGTTGGTTGAATTTTTCCGTTGGAACCCATTACAAAAATTTCAGCTTTCAGAATGCTTTCCCCTCCGGCAGTAAAAATGCGAAACGCTTCTCCCGGTGCAGGATTTCGGGGAGTTACCAGCAATGCAGGTTCCGGATTATAATCTGACAAATCTGTCGCATTTTTCACAATCACTGAGTCTTGTGTGCCAACGGTTTTATCTTTTGAATTTTTACTGGTGCACGATTCTGTAAGCAGAAAAACAATCGGGGACAATATCAGGACTAAAAGAATGTGGAAAGAAATTTTTATGCTACTGCCAGCCGCCAGCCGTTTGCTTCTGGCTACTTGCTTCTGGCCGCTGTTTAATTTAAATACTTTCATTTTGAACCATTAACGATGTATTCTTTACTCAATACTCATTACTCTGTACTCATATCTCAATTGTACCACGGATGATCTTTTACCTTCACAATTCCTTCGGTTCCGGTTGATCCCAAAATACGACGGGCAGCCACCAGTTTTCGTTCAGGAACAAATTTTGAGTTTTGGGGATCGAGACTGCTAACATGCACTTTTCCCGAAGCATGGATAAAATAACTTTCGCCGGTGTAAATTCCCACGTGCGTAATTCTTTCGGCAGAGCGCCCGAAAAACAACAGGTCACCGGGCTGAAAGTTGTGCCAGTCACTTATTTCGAGTGGTTGTCCGTATTTTGCCTGCTGCGAGGCGTCGCGTGCCAGAATCACCCCTTCAGCATAAAACACCGTTTTTGTAAACCCTGAACAGTCGGCACTTTTGCCCGAAGTTCCGCCCCAGAGATAGGGAAGTCCCGTCATTTTGCGGGCAGTTTTTAAAAGCGATTTTGCATCAGGAATAATATTGATCCACTCGTTGTACGAAAGGCAACCGGTTTTTTTCACAAAAGCTTCGCGTCCGTCGGGAATTCTGATTTTCAAAAATCCTCCTTTTTTGCCGGTGACCTCAAATAAATCACCCAAAGTAAGATCAGAAACCACTTCGCCGTTTTCATCAGGAGTTTCGAATAACAGTCCGAAAAGATCGTTAAAAACAGCACGTTCCGCTTTTTTCCAGTGCTTGAGTTCTTCTGTGGTTAAACGCTGCAATCCGGCTGCATCCATCCACCCGATGTATTTTTCGGGAGTCTGAACGCGGAACCATTTGTTGCCGGCATCGAGTACTTTCAGCGGTGTTCCCATTAAAACCTGCGAAACAAGTTCTGAAGCATCATCGGGTTTGGCGCGCAGGTTCGAAACCGACAAAGTACCCAGTGCCCACGTTTTTTCGCCGACTGCTGCATCAGGCAAAACCCTCACTGAGTCGGTAAATTTTACATTTCTTTCTTGCAGAAAACTGAGAACCTGTTTTTTTGATTCCGGAAGATCGGTTTCTCCTTTTACCACAACCACAGGCTGCAGTGTGTCTTTGAAAGTAATTTCAAGAATGGCCACCCGTTTGTCGGGGACAAGTTGCTTTTGCAGTGTTTGCAATTCCTGCAGCAGGGTATTGAACGGAACTTGCTGTGCCGATCCCCGGAAAAAGGTGAAAAGCATAAAAAAAACCAAAGCAGATTGATATAATTTCTTCATCGATAATTCAATACAAACTGCAAAATTAAACGAACTTATTGTTTCAGAGAAAATTGTAACCTTAAAATAAACGAAATGAAAGATTTTTAATTTTCAGGTTAATTTCAGTTGATGATAATTTTCACCGTTTCCGATTGTTTTTCACTGGCAATTTTCAGCAAATACACACCGCTCGCCAGATAGGGGTGAATAACTTTCCGGCTGCCGGGTATTTTCAGTTTTTCGCTGTAAACTTTATTCCCGCCGATCGTCAGAATTTCCACCGTTTCAAAATCAAAACCTGCATGAATATTCAGCTCATTGTCGGCCGGATTGGGAAAAACCTTTGTTGAAATGGTCTTTGGCACATCTGCGGCGGATGTTGTGTTTCCGGCTTTTCGTGAAAAAGTAATCCATTTTAACAGGAATAATTTTCCGGTTCCGGTTCCGGTAAATTTCAGGTACACATCGTGTCTGCCTGAAACCGCAGAAACGGCAGTTTTAAACGATTTGTAAGTACTCAGGTTTCCGGTTACGGAAATGGCACATTCTGCTATTTTATTTCCTGTATCAATGGAGTCGAGCCAGACTTCAATCCTACCGCCGGTAGTATTACACGCAGCCGAAAATTCCACTGAATCGGGCACCGGATAATAACTGCCGTCGCCAAACTCAACCCCGGCATACAAAGCCCAGTCGTTGTTATGAATGTTATCCAGCGAACTGATTCCGGAACCTGCCGCGGTTTTGGTGGCGCCAAACTGGTTGGCAGGGCATTCGGCTAAAATCGGGGTAAAAGCATCGCGGTATATGTACAAATCGAACCAGGCACTGGTGGCTCCCTGCACAAACAAGCCCTGCCGGGTGCCGATCCAGGTGGAAAAATCGGAGTAGGAATCAACAATCGAAATATTAAAGTTTTGACCTACTTGTTTCCAGGTAATGCCATCTTCACTGAAAAATCCTGTGATGATGTGGTTAACACGGACCATTTTTAACCAAAGCGTGTCGCTCTCATTTTCAGTTTCGTAAACAGTGTTTTCAAAACTGAAAACCACTCCCTTTTTCCCGGTTGATGTTTTCGCACTGACCAGTTTCACGTATTTTGTTTCGTCGCCACGCATAATCATCAGCCCGGCCTGTTCGTTCGCCGATTTTGGTTTAAAGTCAACTCTTGTTAGCAGCGAATAGTTGTGTTCTCCGTCGTTTTTTGAAACGTAAGTCCAGCGCGAAGAGGTTTTGGGTGTCAGCCGCAACCAGCCCGGGCGTTCAGTCAGCGATGATTTGTCGGTAGCTGTATGTCCCAAATACGACCATTCAGGATTTAATTTTTCTGAATCAAAAAAATCGGATTTGGGTACCATCCAGGGTATTCCGCTGCTGGAAAGTTTGGGTGCCGTAAACGACTGGTTGATGGGGTAGTCGGCTGTGGGTTTGCCATTTGCATTGTATTTTACCTGGTTCAGCAGTCCCTGCCTTCCCTGTCCTTTCCATTCTCCTTTGGCATATAGCGGGTGAATCACCCACGAAGTACTGTCGTCGAGCATTACAGCCGGAGAAGCATGGTTCGGACTGGTAAAAAGAGAGCTGCTTTTCTGCGGATCGGTTTCGTTAAAAAAATCGCCCAGCATCTCCCACGAAGCCTGGTCGGCAGTAAGGGTTTTGCTTCGCATCACTTTCTGTCCGCCTGCCAGGTCGCGGGCAAAAGAGTAATAATAATAACCCTTGTATTTCCAGAGCACAGGACCTTCTGCCCAACTGTAAGGATAAGTTGGAGAAGGATTCAGCCAGGTGAGGTTATAAACCACGCCGGTTGGCTGACCGTTGGCATTCAGTTCAACAATGCCGTTGTTGGGTTGCCCGTTTTTCACCACCAGGTACCATTTATTGTCATCGTCGATAAAAACCGAATTGTCGTAACCCAGACTGTAGGGCAGCGACGTTGGATTGTTAATTTTTACGGGTGTCGCCCATGGTCCTTCGGGATTGTCGGCTTTTGCATAATGCATAGAGCCGGCACAGGAAAAAAAGTGCCACCATTTTCCATTGTACTGAACAACATGCCCGCCCCAGCATCCCCCGCCGGGCTTGTCGCCAAAGGTTGGCCACGAAGCACTTACCGGTTGCGCAATCGCACGCCAGTGAACCAGGTCGGTTGAATGGTAAATTACAGGGGTGATATTAAATGACGACCCGGTAGTATAAAAATCATTGCCAACCCGTGTAACTGTGCAATCGGGATGATCGCCGGGAATCACCGGATTCATATAAGTTTTAAAAGAAAGTGATTGTGCTCCGGCAAAAACAGCAACAGCTAAAAATGGTATTACAAGTAAAGTCCTTTTCATACTGAAGTTATTTTCCGATGATCATTTTCCGGCTGCCGGTGTAGTCATTGGTTTTTAAAGTATAAATGTAAATTCCTTCGGGGAATTCGTTTGAATGAAATGTCGCTGAATGTTTCCCGGCAGGGTATTTTTTCCCGGCCAGTTCTTTGATTTCAATACCCGCAGTGTTAAATACTTTCAGCGAAACGAATGATTCTGCCGGAATTTCAAAGGAGATTAAAGTTTCTCCGGAAACCGGATTCGGAAAGTTTTGCTCCAGCGAATATCCGTTGGCAAACATGAATTCATCGGTACCCACAAGTGGCCCGGTGTAACCCATAATCTGCAGCATCTTTTTGGCATAACGTTTTCCTAATTCCCTGTATCCGGCAGAATTAAAATGAAGATTGTCATTGGCATCGGTGCATTTGCTTGAAGAGATTACATACGAAGTTGGAATTGTTTGCGGCAACCGGTTGATGATGGTATTCATGCTGGCGCAAATTCCGCCCTGGTCGGCATGAACCACTTCGCCTGCCAGCAACGGAACCGAATCAGATTTCAGGTTGAGATCGGTGAGCAGGTTGTTGTAGATCTTTTTCACTTTTGCCGGCCACTGTGTATCGCCGGTATTCGATTCGCCCTGATGTAAAAGTATTCCTTTGATAACGCCATCTTTTTGAGCCAGTTTGGCCATGTCAACAAGGTACTGGTAAGGATTCCCGTTATATTCTGCAATGATGTTTTTGAGCCAGGTTTCGGTGATGGAATTGACATAAGTTGTGTAGCCGTCTTTGTCGTACAATTCAATTTTGCATCCGGCCACCGAAACGTTAACAATCCCGATCCGGATGCTGTCGGGCAGATTTTCGACCATGGTTCTTCCAAAATAATCGGCAGGCGAAAGGCCGCTCCAGCAGCGTGTTAAAGGAGGAATGGCCTTGTACCATTTGCCTTTTGTGCGGTTGAGGTTGGAACAGGTCACCGATTGCAAAACCTGTAACCGGCTGTTTACTGTTTTATCCTGTGCTTCAATGGTACCTTGTCCTTCCATATTCGACTGTCCGAAACACAGGTAAATGTAAAAATTCGGGTCCTGGGAAAAGGTTTTGTTTGAAAGCAGAAGTAATCCTGCAATAATAAAAACACAAAATGTTTTGAATATTCTCATAATTTATAAAATCTGTGAACCGGGTTTCTGTCCCGGAAAAGTTGACAAATGAAGTTTACTGATAGAAGGTTTTATTTCGGAATAGTCAGCTATTACTTTCCCGGCAAAACAGGGTTTCCGGTTCCCCACCAGTTTGTCCAGCGTGCAAAATCAACATCGGGGTAAGGGCTAACCTCCACATTTGTATTGGCTGAAGTATTGCCCAAAAGGAATTTTTCAACAAAAGCAATCACTTCCGGCCTTTGTACATCGGGCAACTGGCAGTGTCCGTGTCCGGCAACAATGGAGTAACCAAACCTGTCAGAGATTCCAAAAGTTTCCCACACTCTTTGGGCGGCTTTGCACGAAACATACCCCGATTCGTCGGCCAACCACTCGTAATCGGGGTTTCCGAGAACCAGCAACGCGCGCGGCGCCACCATCGCCATCAGTTCGTGGTGGTCGTATGGCAACTTCGGAACATCATTTGAAAACTGAAATAACGATTCCATAAACCATTCGTGACTGGTTTTGCCCAAAGTTTCCACATTGCCCAGCGTTTCGGAAACACGCCAGGCAGCAGCGCCGCCGCCACCCGATTCCTGCGCGATGCAAAGTGCGATGCGTTCGTCAAAAGCGGCGGCAAAAAGCGCCATTTTCCCGGCAAAAGAGCAACCGGTGATCGCTAATCTTTTTAAATCGATGGGCAGGTCTTTGGCAACCAGTTCCATGCCGTCAATCAGCCGGCTCACACCCCACGACCAGGCTGCATAAGCGCCCATGTGCACGAGGTTTGGATAGAGTTTGTTGATGGGTTCGTTGCCCCGTTTTTGTTGCCAGGCCATTACATTTCCAAAGTTGAAAGGGATTTGGGCAATTCCGCGGCTGGCAAAAATATCGGTTGGCAAACTGCCCGATCCGCGGCCAATTCCTATAACAGCCGGAAACGGGCCGGTTCCTTCGGGAAGAATAATTTTAGAAGTAATCGTCAGTGTCTGGCCGTTTTCAGTCACATTTACCGTGAGCAAACCATCCACATAGGTTGCTGAAATGGTATCAGGGCGGACAGGTTTTTCACCGATTTCGTAATGCTGAATCTCGGCTCCGATCTCATTCCGGCGGCGCTCCCAGTCTTTAAAATCAGTGGAGCGGCCACTTCCATCCGACCATGCAAATGGGTCAGTCAGTGGTGCAACCACCGGCAGTTCATCCAGTGTTGGCAAAACCGGTTTCGGGAATCGGGCACCTGAATTTTCGGTCCCATAAACAAATGGGAGCTGTTGGGCAAATAAGCTGATGCCGAAGAACAAATTCAGCAAAAGCAAAGAAGTTTTACGTTTCATTTTTATTGGTTTTTAGTAATTCTGTCAGATTTTTAACATTAAGTACAAATCTGTGTTTTTTGTCATCCCGACCATAGGAGAGATCTTTCTGTTCGAAAAGATTTCTCCTCGCATACTCTTCGGTATGACATCTTTAATATTACTTTCTTTTATTTACTCTCAATTTTTATCTCCGCATCTTTTAACCCTGCTGATTTTGCTTTCAGAAGGATTGTCCCTTTTTTACCGGGTTTTGAGCGGACAATTGCCAGCGCCATCCCGTTAAAAGCATTGCGCGAAAGCGAAGGAAATGCCACCAGGTTCATGGGGTCGCCGTTGTCGGTGGCCACTATTTCACCCGGGCCTTCAATGCTGAATTCGATGAGGTTGTTTGATCTCGGAACCATCAATCCTTCATTATCGCAGATTTCCAAGGTTACAAACGACAAATCTTTTCCATCGGCGCTGATGATTTTCCGGTCAGCCGTTGCTTTTAACTGCGCAGCTTCGCCGGTTGTTTTTACGGTTTCTTCAGCCCAGACTCCCCCATTTTTGTAGGCGACGGCTTTCAGTTCCCCGGGTTCATAGCGGATTTCATCCCAGCGCAACCGGTATTCATATTCTCCTTTTTTCTTTTTCCCGAGGGATTTCCCGTTCAGAAACAATTCTGCTTCATTGCCCGAAGTAAAAACATGAACCGGGGTAATTTCGCCAACCCTTTCAGGCCAGTTCCAGTGTGGCAGAATGTGCACCATGGGCAGGTCGGGCCGCCAGTGCGACTGGTACAGATAAAACCTGTCTTTTTTGAATCCGGCCAGGTCGATAATTCCTGAATAAGAACTTTTTGCTTCATAATAAGGGGTGGGCTCTCCGATATAATCCCAGCCTGTCCACACAAATTCGCCGGCAACAAAAGGATGTTTCTCCAGCGAGGCAAAAACTTTGTCGGCAGTGGAGCCAAAATCCACCGCATGCAGTTCATACGAACTAACCTGGCAGATATTTGAATCGCCGCCACGGCCATCGCGAACCGGCGCGCTCACCTGATCTGAAACCGGGAAAAGATAAATTCCGCGGCTGCTGAATGCCGAAGCTGTTTCGCAACTGAGAATCATTTTCTCAGGAAATTTCTGGTGAAAAGCATTGTATTGCGCCGGTGTCCTGATGCGGTCGGTTCCTTCAAATTCAGGATCCTGTCTGATTCCTTCGCCCTGGTAATTCAGGCCGATCAGGTCAGGAACCGCAGACAATGGCATTTCGGGTTTGGCAAAATTCATAGCCAGAATGGTGGGTCGTGTCGGGTCTTCTTCTTTGATTATATTCTGAATTCTTTGCGCTAGGGCAGCACCTTCTTCAGCGGTGTATTGTTCCCCCACTTCGTTCCCGAAACTCCAGATTATTACCGAAGGGCAGTTTTTGTCGCGGCGGATAAAAGCGCGGGTGTCGGGTTCCGACCAATCCCTGAAAATAAGATGAAAATCGTGAGGCGTTTTTTTGCGTTCCCACGAATCAAAGATTTCATCAATTACCAGGAACCCCATTTTATCGGTTAATTCGAGTAATTCCGGGGTAGGTGGGTTGTGCGACATGCGGATAGCGTTGCAGCCCATTTCGCGCAGTATCTCAAGCTGGCGTTCAGCTGCGCGGGTGTTAAAAGCGGCTCCTAAAGCACCCAGATCGTGGTGGTTGTTCACGCCTTTGATGAAAATACGATCGCCATTTACCAGCAATCCTTTGTCTGGGTTGAATTCCAGCGACCGGATGCCAAAGCGGGTTTCGTACTCATCAATGATTTTCCCCTTTTGTGAAAGCGTTGTAACCGCCACATATAAATTGGGCTGTTGGGTTGGCGGTGGCCCCCAGAGTTTTGGATTTTCAATTTTTACTGAATGCTCTCCCGAAACAGATTCACCTGCCTGAAGTTGCATTTTCATTGGTTCAAAAACCGCCACCGGTTTTGCTGATTTTTCCCCTTTTTTATCCAGTTCAAAAACTGAGGTGGAAACTTCTGTTTCAACATTATTTGTTGATTGATTATCGACTTTAACTTTCAGGCTGATGGTTGCCGATTCTTTGGAAATGTTGGTGGTTTTGATGGTGGTTCCCCACTGTGCCACATGGACAGGGCTGGTTTTTACAAGCCACACATTGCGGTACAAACCAGCTCCGGGGTACCAGCGGGCAGAGTGATTCGGATTGTCGATGCGGATGGCAAGCTGGTTTTCGCCGCCGAAGTTCAGATAAGGTGTGAGATCAAGCCGCCAGGAATTGTACCCGTAAGGCCAGCCGCCTACAAGCTGTCCGTTCAGCCACACAATGGCATACGACATGGCGCCATCAACATCCAGAAAAACAGATTTTCCCTTGTCGGTGGCCGGAATATCCATCTTTTTCCGGTACCAGGCAACGCCATTCACAGGCAACCTGCCCATTCCGCCCCCCACTTCCGAGTCCAAGCCTGTCAGAAACGGACCTTTTGCAGCCCAGTCGTGCGGGAGGTTGACATTTTCCCAGTTACCATCGTTAAAACCTGGTTGTACAAATGGAAAATCACCGCCGGGATTTCCTTCGGGGCGGATATGTTTTTGGGCCGGGTCGTTGATAAAATCGTTGGCGGAGGGCAATATCCAGGGTTTCAGAACCTGTTGTTTTGTCACGGCTTCAACGGCTTCGGTAGGTTTGGCATCGGCCACTTTGTTTTCAGTTTCAATCGTGATTTCGGGCCTTGCATCATAAATCAGGCTGTCGGCTTCTTTTGCAGAGTGGTATTTAAAAAATTTCCATCCTTCGTTAATCGAAATTCTTTGTCGCACATTTTCAGTCTGAATTATTTTTGAACTGCAACCCCATAAAATGGCAACTGTCAGCAGCAAAATATGGGAGGCGTTGAACAATTTGAACCAGTATCTTTTATTGTTTCTGCGCATGTTTTTACTTTTTTGTTTCGGTTGTAAACGGCGAAGCCGGCAACCCTTCCTTGTTGCAAAGATTGGCGCCAGCCGGGTTATCGGCCCACGCATAACGCACAGCCACAGGGGTTTTTATGTTTTCATGCCAGACAATCACCTTGTTGTTTCTGATTTCGGCTTTTGCCCAAACAAACTTTTTATCGGCTCCGGCAATGGCAAAATATCCGGGTTCTTTTTGGTCTGAAGTGGTGAGCCCGCTGCCACATTCAGAAAATGTGATTTCGATTTTGTTGTTTTTGATTTTCATCGATTGATACAAAGGTCCCGAAGCTACCAGGTTTTTTTCACCATACACATTTTTGCGGGCCGCCAAAAGCAAACGTTCACTCACTTCTTTTTTGCGCAGCGGATGAATGTCGTTCCATTCGCCCAAACCCAGTGTTACCACCAGCGAAGTGTTGGGTACCGAATGTATTTTCAGTTGTTCGTTTCGTAAAATCGCCCAGTCACTTTCCGAGGGTTCGGTTTTTTCTTCCAGGTAGTTGGGTAATTGCACACACAAAAAAGGCAAAT
>JAJUGS010000146.1 GCA_029265875.1 Prolixibacteraceae bacterium | reverse complement strand
AAAGAGGAAATCAGGCTGAGTTTTGAATGGCTGGAAAAAACCATCCATCCCGAAATAAAAGCTTTTGCTTTTCCCTACACCGATTCGGGCGTTCCGAAAAGTGTTTTTGAATATTTGCACCACAAAATGGGGTGTGATATTTCTTTCGGGACAGCCGGTTTAAAATACGATGAACTGGAAAACCATTTGCAGCGGTACCCGGCAGAACAGCCCGGCGATTTTGAAGCCAACCTGAAAGCCGAAATCATTTATCATTTTTTACGAAAACCTGTTGGAAAAACCATTGTACGACATTGAAACCGGAGATTTTAAAAATACGGCTTGCAGACCTTGAAAGCTTTTCGCAAAGCGAGGTTTTCAAAAGTTGGGAAACGGTTCCGGTTTCCAGCCAGAGGATTCAGTCGTATTTGCACAATCCGGCTGCTAATCCCGATGACGTTGTTTTATACATTGCTTTAACAGAAAATAAACTGGTTGCTTTCAGGACAATTTTTGCCGGTTTGGTTCTCACAGTCAACGGAAAAGAAAGATTTGGCTGGTGCAGTGGCAACTGGGTTCATCCCGGTTTCAGGAGACGGGGTTTTTCGGAGCTGCTTTTAAACGAAGCATTTGCCGACTGGAATGGAAAACTGATGTTTACAAACTACGCTCCCAATTCAGAAAAACTGTACCTGAAAACCGGGAAATTCAAACCAATTCACCAGTTTCAGGGATTTCGCGGATACCTGTTCGTAAAAACTTCGAAATTGGCGCCACAAGCCAAAAAGAGTGTTTTCAGCAAAATCATTTACAGGGGAATTGATTTCGGAATTGGGGTTCTGGCAGGTATCAGAACCTGGTTTTTCAAGCCTGTGGTAAATCCCGATATCTCGTTTTCTGAACTTGAATTTCCGGATGAAACATGTTATAAATGGCTGGAAGAAAGGAAAAACGACAGTGTTTTTCAGCGGGGTGTCGGAGAATTTCAATGGATTTTTGGTTTTCCCTGGATAACAACACAAAAAAACGTTGATGCGGAGAAATATCCGTTTTCATCTTTTTCCGAATCATTCAGATATTACACAATCAAGATTTTTGACCAGCAAACTTTTGCCGGATTTTTTATTTTTTCGGTTCGCGACGGTCATTTGAAAACACTTTGTTTTTTTGCAAAAGCGGGTTTCGAAAAACCGGTTGCTGACTTTTTAAAACAGTTTTGTGTAAATCATAAAATTGAGGTGGTTACCGTGTATAATTATGAGATAAGCCGGTATCTGTTTGCCCGAAAATTCCCATTTTTGCGGGCGAAAAATTACGGACAAAAAATTTACAGTTCTTTCAACTTTGACATGGCACAACACCAGCGTTTTCAGGACGGTGATGGCGATGTAATATTTACTTAAGCTAAACAACATGGATATCAGAATTTTAGGCAACAATCACTCGATACTCGATCAATATCTCTCTGAAATCAGGGATGTGGTTATTCAGAAAGACCCGCTTCGTTTCAGGGAAAACATGTACCGTATTGGCGAGATTTTCGCCTACGAAATCAGCAAAACCCTGAAGTTTGAAGTTACCGATGTGATAACCCCGCTGGGAATTGCAAAAGTACCGGTACTGACCAGTCAGCCGGTACTGGCAACGATTCTCAGGGCCGGACTTTCGGTGCACAATGGTTTGCTGAAGATTTTCGACAGGGGTGAAAACTGTTTTATTTCAGCATACCGGAAATATTCCGAAGAAGGCGATTTTGAGATTGAATTTGAATACATGGCTTCTCCGTCGCTTGATAATAAGGTGGTAATCCTTTCAGACCCGATGCTTGCCTCGGGCAAATCGATGGAAATAGGGTACCACGCGCTTTTCAGCAAAGGCATCCCCTCTCATATTCACCTGGTTTCAATCATTTCCAGCCAGCAGGGGGTCAATTACATTATCGATAAAATCAGGGCCGACAACGTTACTTTGTGGCTGGGAGCCATTGATGAGGGAATGACGCCACATTCTTATATTGTTCCGGGTTTGGGCGATGCCGGTGACCTGGCTTATGGCGAAAATATCGACTCGAAGTAAAAAAAAAAGCCTTCTGCTCTCCGGCAGAAGGCTTTTTTTGTTGTGTCTTACAGATTATTTTCCTTTCACTTTAAAAAGTTCCTCTTCGGTTACTATTTTAACCAGCATGCTGTCTTTCAGTGTTTTGTTAATGGCATTGAAAGGAGCGGTTATAACTTCATCCCCCACATTTAAGCCTTCCAGAATCTGAATATTGTTATTATCCTGAATACCGGTTTTAACTTCCACTTTTCGGGCACGGCCCTCTTTTACCACAAAAACCACTTCCTGTTTTTCTTCTTTTTCCACCTTTTTTTCTTCCATCGTGGCCGTTTGTACTTCCTGCATTTCTGGTTCTTTTACTTCATCTTTTACCTCTTCTGTTCCCCCGTTTTTCTTTTTCACACGGGTTGTAACAGCCGAAATTGGCACCGATATTACATTTTCGCGGGTGTCAGTCAGTATATCAACGGCTGCCGACATTCCGGGGCGGAATGGATAGATTTTGTTTTTTACAGAATCGATTAAGTCGGCGTATGATTCACGGAGCAAGAGCACTTTTACTTCGAAATTGGTCACCTGGTCGGCGGAAGTGGCTGCCACACCCGATTTTGCCGAATTGGCAATTTCGGTAACCAGTCCTTTGAATTTGCGGTTCAGGTAAGCGTCCACTTCAACCAGCGCCGTATCGAATTTGCTTACTTTTACAATGTCGTTTTCGTTTACATCCACCCAGACTTCCATCTTATTTAAATCGGCAATCACCATCATTTCGGTACCTGTCATCATGCTGGTACCCACAACACGTTCGCCTTTTTCAATGTTTAGTGCTGCCACCGTGCCATCAATGGGTGCATATATTTTTGTTTTTGTAAGCTGTTCTCTTGCTTCAGCAACCGATGCTTCTGCACTTTTCACCGAAAATTCTGCTGCTTTTACTTCAGCCTGTGCCACCTGGTACGATGCCTGTGCCGTTTCAAATTCAGAAACCGGGATGGTATTTTTTTCATACAACTGTTTGGCCCTTTTAAACGAAAGCTCCCGTTCAATAAGTTGTGCTTCGGCTTGTGCCTGTCGGGCTTTTGCCGAATTGAGCGCTGCTTCGGCGCGGTTCAGAGCCGAAACATAAATTTCGGGTTTAATTACACAAAGCAGTGTGCCGGCTTTTACTTCCTGACCCTCTTCAACATAAAGCTCAATTACTTCTCCCGAAACGTCGGGGCTGATTTTTACCTGTGTTTCAGGCTGAATTTTCCCGTTAGCGGTTATAAATTCGGTTAGTGTTTGTGATTTTACTTTTTCAGTGGCAACACTAATCGAAAATTCCTTTCCGAACCAACCTTGTTTTTTTCCAACCACCAAAACAATTATGGCAACTACAACAACTCCAATTAATATGGGTAAAATCTTTTTGTTCTTCATTTTTTTGAGCGAAGTTTTTGTCAATTCGTACTAAAACGGTTTCCAAAATTACAGCAAAATACCGGTTAAACGAAAAAACTTATTGTTTTACAAGCATTCGGGCTGTTTTACGGCTGTGTTGTTCAAGATAAATGTCTTTTTCTTTTACCATCCAATCCAACACCTCCTCGGTATAATGCCGGATGGTGATGAGTGTCAAACCGGTGTTATAACGAACCGTGTAAAATTCTTTGAGTTCATTAAAAATTTCTTCCCAGTTGGCTTCGGGAGCGTCGAGTACAAGGTTCAGGTCGATGGCTGATTGCTGCATCAACGTGATTTTTACCCGGTTTTCGAGCAGAAAATTCACGACCCGGTCGATGTCTTCAATGCTGATGAGCGAAAAATCGATGGGGGTGAGTGTGATCAGCACCTGGTTTTCCTTGAAAATAAAAATTGGCGGCAAATCGATTTTATGGTCGATGGAATGAATGACAGTGCCTTGAATTGCCGGATCAACAAATGATTTTACATACAACGGAATACCTTTGTTGTGCAATGGTTTCATGGTTTTCGGGTGAATAACCTGTGCACCTGAATGGGTCATTTCAACAGCCTCGCGGTACGATAATGCCGAAATTTCAACCGCTCCATCCATTTTTTTCGGGTCGCAGCTTAAAACGCCGGGAACATCTTTCCAGATGGTAACACTTTCAGCATTCAACACATTTCCAAGAATGGCAGCGGTAAAATCAGACCCCTCGCGCCCCAATGTTGTGGTCAGGTTGGCAATGGTTGACCCGATAAAACCCTGGGTCAGGTAAATGCGCTGGTTTTCAAAATCGAAGATTTCAGGAACCAATTCTTCGGTAAGCTCCCAGTCAACGGCGGCATCACGGTAACGATCGTCGGTCCTCAGACAATTTCTGATGTCAATCCACTGGTTTTCAATCCCGATGCTGTTTAAATATTCGCTGACAATTTGGGTAGAAACCAATTCGCCAAAACAAATAATCTGGTCGTATTCAAAATCATAATCCAGCGATGGACTTTTTTTCAGTTTACTTTCAAGTTCAGCAAATAATCCTGAAACCGAATCGGGAGTACCTTTGCCGGCAAAAAGCTGATTCACAATTTCGAGATGACTGGCTTTGAACTGGTTGAAAACATCGTATTTACTGTTATTTCTGTCAAAATATGCTCTCACCAGGGTTTCGAGCAGGTTGGTGGTTTTGCCCATTGCCGAAACAACCACAGCCAGCTTTCCTTTTTCATGCCCAATGATTTGTGCAACATTCTGCACGGCCTGGGCATCTTTTACCGACGCACCGCCAAATTTGTAAACTTTCATATCAGTTTGTTAAAAAAAAATTTCTGCAAAACTAAAACATTCCGGGCAATTGAAACATTGTATTGGTCAATGACTTTATAAAAATTGTATTTTCGGTGTTGAAGGTTATAAAATGTAAAAATCATGAATCTGTCGTCAAAAGCAATATTGAATAACGGTGTGGAAATGCCATGGTTCGGACTGGGGGTTTTTCTGTCGAAGGATGGCGAAGAAGTGGAAAATGCGGTGAAAGTTGCCTTGCAAAATGGCTACCGTCACATCGACACGGCTGCTATTTACAAAAATGAACGGGGCGTTGGGAATGCTGTAAAGGCCAGTGGCATTCCGCGTGAGGAAATTTTTATCACTTCGAAGGTCTGGAATACCGATCAGGGGTACAAAACCACGCTTGCGGCATTTGAAAAGAGCCTTGAAAAACTGCAGACTGATTATCTCGATTTGTACCTGGTTCACTGGCCCAAAGGCAAACGCTCGGTGGAAACCTGGAAAGCGCTGGAGGAATTGTACCAAAAAGGTCGTGTCCGGGCCATTGGAATCAGCAACTTCCTGGTGCATCATCTCGAAGAATTTCTGCCCGAATGTAAAATCACGCCTGCCGTAAACCAATACGAGTTTCACCCCGAACTTTTGCAGCCTGAACTGCTGGAATATTGCAAAAAACGGGGTATTCAGCCCGAAGCCTGGAGCCCGATTATGAAAGGCAAGGTGAATGAGATTCCGGTAATGCAGGCGCTGGCTGCCAAGTATGGCAAAAATCCGGTACAGATTGTTTTGCGCTGGGATCTTCAGAAAGGCGTGGTTACAATCCCAAAATCGGTTACCCCTGAAAGAATCATTTCGAATGCCGATATTTTTGATTTTGAGCTCTCGGAAGACGACATGGCCAAAATCGACAGGCTCGATAAAAATGGCCGTATTGGCGGGCATCCGGATTATATCAGCTTTTAAAATTCAAAATTGAATTGAAATTCTGAGAAAGGAATCATTTTTCGGCTTTCATTTGGGGGAAACATTGAATTTTCAAGAGTATAAATTGCTGAAATTTAATTACTTTTGAAAAGAACTTAAACTTATTAAATCATGGCACAATCAAAAAAATACCCGGTTTCGCGCAGGAATTTTATAAAAATCTCTGCTGCTACAACCGCTGCAGTTTCGGCCTTGTCGCTGGGAAGTTGCAGTGTTGAAAAAGTCCCTGCTCCCATGAAACGAAAATTCGGAAACCTCGGTTTTGAAGTAACCACCATTGCTTTGGGCGGGCAGGCATCCATTCAATGGACTCCCGAGGATGTGGATCCGGTATCGATTATTTTGAAAGCTTTCGATCTCGGAATAAACTATTTCGATACTTCGAACCTATATGCGAAAAGCCAGTTGCACTATCACGAAGCTTTTAAACGGCTGAACCTGATTCCGGGAGTTGAAGGGTACAATGAAGCGCTGCGGAAATCAATCTGGTTAACCAGTAAAACTGCCATGCGTTGGGGAAAACCGGGCTGGCCCGAACGCGAAGGAGTGAATAACTGGTCGAACGGCGAAAATGTAAAATGCGCGGTTGACGATGTGAAACGTTCGCTCTCGCAGATTTTTGGCAACGATGATGGCAGTTATCCCGAAGGCGCTTATCTGGATATGGTTTTGGTACACACGCTGCATAACACTGCCGAAGTGGATGTTTTATATGAAGGATTGGAAACCCCGCTCGACCCGGATGGAAACTTTGGCGCACTGGTTGCCCTGCGCGATTTGCGCGATGGCACCAACCTCACCGGAATGAACCCTAAAAACGAAAAGCTAATCAGGCACATTGGGTTCTCTGGCCATGCCAATCCACCGGCCATGATGGAAATGATTCAGCGCGACGAATACGGGATTCTGGATGGAATGCTGGTCGCCATCAATGCAAACGATAAGCAAAAAATGAACATGCAGTACAATGTGATTCCGGTGGCCGAAGCCAAAGGAATGGGCATTATCGGGATGAAGGTTTTTGCCGACGCAGCCATGTATCACAAAAAACCCGACTGGTCGCGGGCACCCGAAGACGTTTACCGCAATGTTGGTTCACCCGAATTGCCCAGCCGGCCCTTGATTGAATATGCGCTCACAACACCCGGAATTCATACATTGATAATTGGAATCGGTCAGATTGACGATGATCCGATAAAATGCCAGCTGGTACAGAATTTTTATGCAGCCCAGATTGAGCCCAACGGAATGACCGCCGAAGAGCGGAAAAAAATCGAAGACTATGCTGCACAGGTGAAAGAAGGTAAAACCAATTATTTCCAGGCGATAGAAAAACAAGGGCTTTCGGCCCCGCAAAAACTCCGGTTTGCTGACAATAAATTAAGCTGGGATACCGCTTTTGCCGATGAAGCACCGATTTCGCATTACGAAATAATGGCAGGAGGAACACTGCTTGGAAAAGTGGAACACAAGCCACAGATATTGCGCAGTCAGCCATTTGTTTTTGAAATGGAAAAACCTGTGGATGGGATTTTAGTGGTGGCCGTGGACAAAGCGGGAAACCGGGCAGAAGCATTATTCGCCTGAAAATTTGCGTGTAATTCTAAGTTCAACCGATAGGCTTTGTTCCGGTTAATTTAGTTGTAGATGATTTCGGCCAACTCTAAAAATAACATTCTTATTCGCCTGACTGACGAAAGAATAAATCACATTTTTAAAAACCATCCTGAAACAAAAGGTTGTATCAACTGGTTTATTGAGACAATAGAGCATCCGGATTTTATTGTTGCCGGTGATTTTGATGAATTACTGGCAATTAAATTGTATGAGAAGACGCCGGTTACTAAAAACAAATATCTCGTAATAGTGTATAAAGAAATCACCAAACTTGATGGATTCATTTTAACAGCCTATTTTAGCAGAGGAATAAACAAAAAGAGAAGAGTGATATGGAAACCTTAAATATTTCGGAAAGAAAAGAAAACATTAATTGGGATTATGATGCAGAGGCAGATGTGCTTTATCTCTCTTTTGGAAATCCTCAGGATGCTGAAGGAGTTGATATTGGTGATGGTACGATTGTTAGGGTACAAACCGATTCAAAAGAAATTGTTGGTGTAACTATTCTCAATCCATTGCACCGGACTTTGGCTTCTATAACAGGTAAGCAAACTTTCAGGAACAGAAAGAAAATAGTTTCTGTTTCAAAATAACCAAAAATAAAAATCATGGCAGACAGACTTTCAGATCCGATCGGAAGATTAATGGGACTTCGTTATAAATCGCACCCCTGGCACGGCGTTTTTCTGGGGAAGGATGCGCCTGTGGAAGTAACCGCATTTATTGAAGTAGTACCCACCGACACCGTAAAATACGAAATCGACAAAGACAGCGGATACCTGCGCCTCGACCGCCCGCAGAAGTTTTCGAATGTGGTTCCGGCACTGTATGGCTTTATACCACAAACTTTTTGCGGCGACAAAGTTGGGGAATTCTGTAACGAGAAAACTGGGAGAAAAGATATAAAGGGAGATGGCGATCCGATGGATATTTGCGTTTTGACCGAAAAGACGCTGTCTCATGGCGACCTGCTTGTAAACGCAAGGCCTATTGGCGGTTTCAGAATGATTGACGGGAACCAGGCCGATGATAAAATAATTGCGGTGCTGAGAAATGACACTGTTTATGGCCATTTTAAAAGTATCGATGAAGTTCCGAAAATTGTAATTCAACGTTTGGAGCACTACTTTCTTACTTATAAAGATATGCCGGGAGAGGACCGTTATACCGAAATCCCGGCCATTTATGGAGTAGAGGAAGCTTACGAAGTAATAAAACGTTCGATTGAAGATTATCACAACAAATTTGATAACCTGGGAAAATTGCTTACCTGATTTTCAAAACCGGAAAACATCGTAAGCATACCTTATAATTAAAATGGCAACCACAATCAGGAAGAAAACCCTGATAAAGCGGTTGCCTTTTTTGATGGCCATCCGGCTGCCAATAAGGCTTCCGGCCACATTGCCAACCGCCATCACCATGGCAACACCCAAAAGATAATTTCCCTGGCGGATAAACACAAAAAGCGCTGAAACATTGGTGACACAATTAATAATTTTGGCGTAAGCCGAAGCCGAAACAAATTCAAATCCCAGCAAAACCACAAAACCCAGCACCAGGAAACTGCCGGTTCCGGGACCAAGAAAACCATCGTAAAAACCAACAATCAATCCAATCAGCGAACCCAAAATCAACTTTTTGTTTTCTGAATGATTTTTGGATTGAACTGTTCCCAAATCTTTTTTCAGAAATGTATAAATGCCAATTAAAATCAGAATAACCAAAATTACCGGTTTCAGAATTGCCGGATTGATAATACTGACCGTTTTTGCACCGGCAAACGAAGCAACAAATGCAAAAAAGGCTACGATAAACAACAGTTTAAAATTGTAACGGATATGGCGCGAATACTGGACTGCCGCCATCGAAGTTCCGGCCAGTGCCGAAATTTTATTGGTGCCAAAAAGGGTGGGAACCGGTGCTTTAGGAAAGCCAATCAGCAGTGCAGGCAACTGAATCAACCCTCCGCCACCGACCACCGAATCAATAATACCGGCAATAAAAGCAAGAATTCCCAGAACTGAAAGTGTCAAAATGTTTACATCAGAAAAGAGTGAATTCATTGTTGTTCTCTATTTTTTTAACGCAAAGGCCGCTGAGCAGACGCAAAGAACTTAAAGAGAAAACAAATCTGAACTTTGCGCCCTTTGCGACATCCTTGGTGTTCTTTGCGTTTAAATTCTTTTGTGTCAATTATTGCCGGGTTAATCGCTATCTGAAAATCTTTCCAACCGGGTAACGTTTCCAGGTTTTTTCGAGCCACTCGGTATTGTTGTATATGTAAGCCAGCTGGGCACGGTGGTTTTTGGCAAATTCCGGGTCGGTTTTGCGTTTTTCTTCCCATTTTGCCCTGAACTCCGGGTGTTCGTTCAGGTATTTCAGCGCGTTGGCTTCAAAACCGTACGACGAAAAATATTCGCGCTGGTCGAGTACATTGTCGAAAAAATTCCAGCGGAAAAACGAGTCGGTGGCTTTGGGTTCAAACATTTCGAGCAGGTATTTTATTTTTTCCTGTCGCACCGGGATTACAAGGTCGCCGGCATAAAACTGCACCTGCTGGTTTTCGCTGTGCGTGGTTACTTTGTCGTGGTAAAAATGGCCATTGTATGGTTTTGCAGGACTGGTAAAATCGTCGATATAATCCATGGTTACCGAAATGACTGAATCGGATTTTAAGCGGGAATAACGGATGTTAAGCATATCAAGCCTTTCAATAATTTCGCGATAATTCTGCGGTAGAATGTAAAACTCCGGCACATCAACAAATTCGGTTTTTTTATAAACATCGAAATATTTCACCTGCGCGGTGTAAGGTTTCGAAAGGTCGTAGCCCAAACGGGGCAAGCCGGTTACCGGGCTGATTTGCTCTTTGGCAACTTCATAGCCTTTAAACTCAATCATCCTGAACTGCGTGGTGTCAATTTCAAAAGTAACGGGGTATTTGGTCATTGCCATTGACTCCTTGATTCCATCCTGTCTTGTTTTTCTGATGGTTTCGCCATTTTCGGCAGTAAATCCGGCAAGAACGTGTATAAACTGGTAACACGACTTTACACGGTCGTAATAATGGTGGTAAATCTGGTTTTCGGTCATCATTCCATAGCTGTGAAAAAGTCCGGCAAAGCCCGAAGAATATCTTGGTCCGGCAGGTGATGAGGCAATTCCGTTTTTCGGGTCGTCGTAAAAATAATCCACGTAGGGGATCAACTCATATTTCCCTTTCTTCATGCCACTGTACATGGCCGGAACCAGCTCATTGCGGATGTATTTTTCCATTCCTTCAGGATAAAGCGCCGGTGAGGGCTGAATGTAAGTAATGCTGTACTGATGTTCGCTGCCGTTGGTGGTGTGGGTGTCGAGAAAAACGTCGGGGTTCCATTCCGAAAAAATACGGCTGAAACTACGCGCGTTTTCAGAATCACATTTGGTGAAATCGCGGTTCAGGTCGAGGTTGGCATAATTGCCACGGAACCCGGTTTCATAAGGTGTTGTTTGTCCCGAGCGGTTGTAGGCGCTGCGGTTTAATACCCCGCCGATGTTGTAAACCGGAATAATGATGATAACCGTTTTTTCGAGCAGTTTAGCCATGCCCTCTTTGTTGCGCAACACGTCGTCGGCAAATTCAAGACTGGCATCTATTCCTTCAGGCTCTCCCGCGTGGATCCCGTTGTTGATGAGCAGGATGGTTTTTCCCTGCTGCCTGATTTTTTCGGGGTTGAATTCAGGTTCGCTGTTCATGACAAACAAATGGAGCGGCTTTCCGCAATCGGTCAGCCCTTTTTCAAGCAACACGGCATTATCGTAATGCTCATCCAAAAGGCTGAACATTTCAATGGCTTCGTTGTAAGTTACCGTGTAGTTTTGTTCATATTTCAGTTTTAAAAGCGCGGGTTTCTGTGCCGAAAGTTTGATTATAACACAGAAAAAAAGAACAACAATAAGCAGGTATTTCATTTTTCTGAATTAATGGCTAAAGCCGGTTTTGGTTTTATTTTGTTTTGCACAGGGCTTAAGCCCTGTGTAAAATTGCGAATCAACACATCAGGCTTTAGCCTTTAATATGCTGATTTTATTTTCTTTCCAGGTTGATATTCGAATACCTGAACCCGTTTTTTT
>JAJUGS010000345.1 GCA_029265875.1 Prolixibacteraceae bacterium | reverse complement strand
TTTTTACAAGGGAATGGAACTGGTACCTGCCGCGCTGGGTGCCATGATTATCGGGTCGTCTCCCCTGTTTATTGCAGTGGTGGCACATTTTGCACTTCACAACGACAAAATGACAAAACTGAAAACCGCCAGTATCCTGGTTGGAGTGGCGGGAATCGCCATCATTACTTTGGGCCGGGCAAAAGTTGAACTGAAAAACAGCCTTGAATACCTGGGAATCGGGTTTCTGTTTATTAACAATATTTTCTCGGGTTACTCCAATGTTTTGGTTTCAAAACAAACACGGAAAGTCTCGCCGATGGTTTTAAGTTCAACTTCGTTGTTTATCGGTGGACTCACTTTGTTTTTGTTTTCAATACCCATTGAAGGCTTCCACCCGAAACCAGTTCCGGCAGCCTATTATTTATCGCTCGGTTGGCTGGCATTTCTTTCGGCAGCAGCTTTTGCCATCTGGTATGGATTGCTTCAACGCCCCGGTGTGAAAGTTTCGCAGATCAACATGTGGAAATTTCTGATCCCGGTTTCGGGGGCCATTTTAAGCTGGATTCTGATAAAAAACGAAAAACCTGATCTGGTTTCTTTAGTAGGAATGGCTGTAATCACGCTTTCATTATTAATGCTGAATTATGCCCACCGGAAAGCAAACACATAATTCAGCATTAATTTTAAAAAGCATATTCAAAATTATTAATCAAGTTTCAGCACTTCAATTTTTCTGAAATCGGTATTGTGACTTTCGGCCTGCAAAGAAATAGTACCTTTGGTAATAACGATATCGCCATATAAATTCAGCAATTTTGTATAAGATGAATCACGCGGGTCGAGTTGTGGTTTTTCGTATTTCAGCACTTCTTCACCATCCACAAAATGACGGATAATTTCACCACCGTTCACTTCCACCTCAACCGTTACCCATTGGTCGCCATGATAGGTTTTCGATTTTGAATTGGTACAATGCTGTTCAATCAATACACTGTCCATCACCACGTTGGTGCCGGGTGTGCAAAGATTCATGGTTGAACGTTCATCTTTTCCATTTCCGCCCAAAAGCTGCACTTCGATTGAAACCGGGAAATCCTGGTCGAGTTCCATCGTTTCGGCAGGTTGTCCGTGAATCATCAAACCATTGTTTCTGAAAGCCCAGCCGGGACCATTTTTTACCTGCTCGCCCACAAAACGGTACTCGGCGCGCAGCCGGTAATGCGAAAATTCGCCTTTATAAAAAATATGACCGAACTTACCATTCCATTCCGGCCAGTTTTCGTACGAAACACGCAGCAAACCATCTTCAACCCTGAAAGTATTGTTGTAATTCACCCCCAATTCTTCGCCTTTGAATTTAATCTGCCAGTCATTCAAATCCTTGCCGTTAAAAAGCTGAATCCAGTTTTCTTCCCCGGCCTGTTTGGCAGCCTGGTTTGATTTTGAAGCACAGGATGAGAAGATTAAAATGATACCTGAAAGGGCTATAACCGAAAACAAAATTGATTTTTTCATTGGGTTTAAGTTTTTTTGATTATGAAATATCCGTAAAAATAACATAAAATATGAATTCAGAAGACCCTGAACATTTCTCCTTCCCTATTGTGCAATAATTCATATTGATTTTCAATATCCTGTTGTATTGGCTTTGAAAATATCTTTTGCTACTTTAGGCAGCCAAAAATTGGTTTATTAAAATGAAGTTTGCAGACAGGTTTATTTCAGCGATTATATTGATTTTCATTTACTTCGGAACGTTTGCACAAAGTATACTGCAAACCGGGGCCCAACCAAAACTGGTAGTAGGAATCGTGATTGAAAATATGCGCCCCGATTATATTCAGCGTTACTGGAACAAGTACGGCGAAAACGGGTTCAGAAAACTATACTCACAGGGCGCAATCTGTAATAATGTGCAGTTAAAACAACACATTCAGAATTATGCTTCGGGTACGGCCACGCTGTTTACCGGTGTTTACCCGGCCACACACGGTGTAATCAATAAAAACTGGTACGACAAATTCAATGTAAAGGAAACTGAATGTACCGAAGACAATAGTTTTATTGCAGTGGGCAGTGATTCAAAAGAAGGGAATGCGTCGCCACTCAAGCTACTTTCGAATACAATCACCGACAATATGAAAATATTTTCGATGGGTAAATCGAGGGTTTACAGCGTGGCGCTGAACCGTGAGTCGGCTATATTTTCTGCCGGTCATGCCGCCGATGCAGCTTATTGGTTTGATGTTGAAACCGGCCGCATGATTTCGAGTACCTTCTACCTGAATGTTTTTCCCGATTGGGTGAGGCTTTTTAACAGTGAAAATTATGCCGAAAAATACAGCTACAGAAACTGGGCCCCGCTTTTACCTGAAGTCAGTTACACCGAAAGCCTGGCTGATGATTACCAGTTTGAAAAAGGTTATTTTGGCAAATACAAAATATTCCCGCACACCATCAGCAAATATCTGAAAGAAGCCGGCAGCCTGAAACCGTTTAAAACGACACCTTCAGCCAACATGATGATCAAGGATTTTGCTTTGCAGATCATGCTGAATGAAGACCTGGGCACCGATGAATTTACCGATTTTGTTTCGGTGGTATTCTCGTCGATGGATTATGAAAACAACAATTTTGGCCCGGTTTCCATCGAAATGGAAGATACTTACCTGAACATCGACCGTTTTATTGCCGATATCGTGAATGCGGTGGAAAAAAAATATGGTGTTGAAAATGTTTTATTTTTCCTTACAGCCAACACTTCGGCCCCCTATCCGGTTGATTATCTGAAAAATGAGTTCCACCTGCCCGTTGACTATTTTAACATTGAAAGTGCCATTGCTTTGTTAAATTCATATCTGAATATTACTTACGGCGAAAACAAATGGGTTGAATACTATGATGAACACCAGATTTATCTCGACCATAAACTGATTGCCAAAAACAAACTCGATCTGAATGAGTTTCAAAATACCGTTGCTTCGTTTATCGACGAATTTGAAGGTGTGATGGTTTCGATGCCTGCCAATTTGCTTGAACGTGGAATCCAGGCAAACGGAATGCTCGAACCCTTATACAAAACCTATGTAAAAGGCCGTTCGGGCGATTGCCTGTTTGTGCTGAAAGAAGGCTGGCAACCCCAATATAAATTCAAAAAAGTGATTTACAACGACCAGACCCACATCCCGCTTGTATTTTACGGAAATCATATAAAACCCACCGTAATACAGGCAAAATACGAGGCAATTGATCTTGTGCCAACTCTATCGTGGTTGCTGAATATTCCACCACCCGATAAAAGCCAGGGGAAGGTTATCGAAGGTGTAAACAGGTAATAATCTGCTTACTTCTCCTCTTCTTTGGCCGCAAGGTTTTTCTGATTGTCTTGTTTATGTTTTGTTTTTGAATCCAGCTCAGGCACTAGCCTTACTATAATTGTAGTATCATTTTTCAATTCAAATGATTGAGTGATACTTTTAAACCCATTTCTCGAAATATTCA
>JAJUGS010000300.1 GCA_029265875.1 Prolixibacteraceae bacterium | reverse complement strand
TTACTGATTCTGAAAATCAATTCTGAAGGAGAAACTGAAACTTTTAAACTCAGCAAAATTCAATAGTTGGATGGACCAGAAGCTCACCCTTTCGGAATTAAACAAAAAAATCGGAGAAGTACTGTCAGGTGCTTTTCCGGTTGGCATTTGGGTGATTGGCGAAATCAGCGAATTAAAAGAAAACCGGAACGGCCATTGTTATCTTGAACTGATTGAAAAACAGGGAAACGAAATTATTGCCCGTTCACGCGCCACAATCTGGTTCTACACATTCCGGATGCTGAAACCCTATTTTGAAACTACCACCGGCCAGCTTTTTTCGCAGGGCATTAAAATACTGGTGCAGGTTTCCGTCGAGTTTCACCCTTCTTTTGGTTTAAGCCTGAACATCCGCGATATTGACCCGGTTTACACGGTGGGCGACATGGCCTTGCAGCGAAATGAAATCATCAGCCGGTTAAAAGCCGAAGGTGTTTTCGATATGAACCGTGAACTTGATTTGTCGCTGGTACCGCAGAAAATCGCGGTCATTTCGTCGGCAACGGCTGCCGGATACCAGGATTTTATCAACCAGTTACAGAACAACCAACAGGGATATAAATTTTACACCAAACTTTTCCAGGCAACCATGCAGGGTGTTGACACGGTGCCTACAATAATCAATGCACTGGAAAGGATTTACCAATATGAAGACTTTTTTGATGCAGTGGTAATCATTCGCGGTGGGGGAGCCACTGCCGACCTCAGCAGTTTTGATAACTACGATCTGGCTTATCATGTTACACAGTTTCCGTTACCGGTAATAACCGGAATCGGTCACGAAAAAGATGACACCATCATCGACCTGGTAGCTCACACCCGGCTGAAAACACCCACTGCAGTGGCTGAATTCTTAATTGCCGGAGTTGACAGGTTCGCTAATAAACTCAGTGAACTGGAAACTGGTATTATTCAATACACCAGGGAAATTTTAACCGAAAAACAGGATGATCTTGAAGAGAAAGCCACAAGTCTCAGCTATATTGTAAAATCCTATATTTCAGCAAAAAACAGCCAGTTGGGAAAAACCGGAACCCGGATGTTATACAGTGTCCGTCATTTTTCAACGCTGAAAGAACAACAATCAGCCAGACTGAAAAACCGGATATTTCCGGCATTAAAGGTGCTCTTCTCGGTAAAACGAAACGAAGTTGAACAGAAAACTGTATATTTAAAACACGACATCCAGCGTATATTTTTGAAAAGAAAAATGATGGCAGATCAATTGAATCAGCGGATTGGGCAACTTTCAGAAAAAATGCTGGAAAGAGAAAAAGAGCGGTTGCATTTTAATGAGAATACATTAAGATTAGTCAGTCCGGCGAATGTGTTAAAACGTGGCTACACAATCACGCTAAAAGAAGGCAAGATCATCAAATCGGTTGAAAACCTGAATATTGGAGAGCAAATTGAAACGTATTTTTCAAACGGAAAAGCAGAAAGCCGGATCATAAAAAAGGAAACGAAATGAATACAAAAAAGACAGTTTCGTATAACGAGGCAATGGCAGAAGTGGAGGAAATTCTCGAAAAAATTGAGAATGAAGAACTCGATGTTGACGAGTTGGCTGAAAAGGTTCAGCGTGTTTCGGTTTTGCTGAAAATCTGCAAAGATAAACTCACCAAAACCAACGAGCAGGTTGAACAGATTTTAAAGGAAATGGAAAACTAAAGATTACGGCAATGAACACAAATGAAGAACTGGTTCTTGTTTTCACAGGAAGTATTGTTGAGGTTGAAAGAATTAAGGCAGAACTTGAAATGAATGGCATTTTTGGCATTGGCAAAGATGGTTTCCGACAGGGAATTGAAGCCGGTTTTGGCGGAGGGATTCCGGATACCATTGATTTGTTTGTATTAGCGGCCGATGCCCCAAAAGCACAGGAAATAATCAACGATTTAAATATTACCGAATAAATGTTTACAAAAGAACAAGTGGCAAAAACCATCGATCATGCGGTGTTGAAACCCGATTCAACCGACGCCGACCTGGTTGCCAACGCAAAAATGTGTATCGAAAACGGGGTTTTCAGTATGTGTGTGAAACCCTGTGATATTAAAGCTGCCAAAGAATTGCTGAAAAACAGCGATGTAAAAGTATCGTGCGTGCTCAGTTTTCCGCATGGCGCCGATGCCACACCGGTTAAGGCTTTTCAGGCAAAACAGGCCATTGAAGATGGTGCCGACGAGATTGATATGGTAATGAATATTGGCAAGTTTTTGTCGGGCGATTTTGAATATGTTGTCAACGATATAAAAGCGGTAGTGGAAGTGGCCCACAGCCACGGTGTGCTTGTAAAAGTAATCCAGGAAAGCGGGTACCTCACACTCGATCAGGTGGCAAAAGCCTGCGAACTGAGTGATGAGGCCGGTGCCGATTTCGTAAAAACATCAACCGGTTTTGGTCCCGGAAAAGCCACTCCTGAAATTGTGGAAGTGATGGTAAAAACAGTGGGCGACCGCATGATGGTGAAACCTTCGGGCGGAATCCGTGACTGGGAAACTGCCGTTGCGTTTCTGGAACAAGGTGCCGACAGGCTGGGAATCGGATCAACAGAAGCCGTTTTGAAAGGAGCAAAAGCCGAAGGAAATTACTGATGTGAAACATGAGCTAACACATTGGTTTTTCTGAAAATTCATCCATATTTGCACCTTCATTTTTTAGAGATAATGCACTTTTTAAACGGCGACCGGATCTATATCAAACCAAATAAAATTTGCGGGACTTTTTCAGAAGAACTGCAAAATTGTCTTTCTCAAATCGCGGGGATTAATTCCGGGAGAAAGATTTTCAAATTGAATTTTTTTGTTGCTGCCGGTTCACGCGAACTTTATGCATCAATCAGAAATCTGGTCTTTGAAGAGGTCAGTAGAAATCTGTCCGGAAATATTCTTGTTAGTGTCATTGCGCAGCCTCCTCTCACCGGGAAAGTAATTGTGGAAACCTGCTTTTATGATCCTGAACTTTGGATGGCCGAACCAGTTTCGGATGAAGAAAATGGTGCCATGCTGTTTAAAAACGGGAACAACAGAATCCTGATTGGCAATGTACAATCGTTTGTTTCGGAAAATTGCCGCGAAAATTCGGATCTCGCATTCCGGCAACTCAGTAATGTTTTTGTACAGGCCCGTTTCCCGATTCATGCAATTGTCCGTCAATGGAATTATATCGAAGACATTTTAGGTTTCGATGAAAAGGAACAACGATACCAGGAATTCAACAATGTCAGGTCGGCATTTTATGGGAATTGTTTTGACGGGAAAGGCTACCCGGCAGCCACCGGAATTGGCATGAACCAGGGTGGAGTGATCATTGAATTTATCGCCATTCAATCGCCCGGCCTGGTAACAAAACCGATTGATAATCCAATACAGATTGCAGCCCATTCCTACAGTGAAGAGGTACTTGTGGGAGAAGCCTGCATGGTAAAAACCACACCGAAATTTGAACGGGCACGTTATATCGAATTGTTGGGGAAGAAGATTATTTTTATTTCGGGAACTGCCTCCATCAGGGGAGAACACACGGTTGGGGTTAACGATCCGGCAAAACAAACAGAAATCACGATCGAAAACATCAAACAGCTTTATTCAGAAAGTGTTCTTGCCAAATTACCGACTAACAATCTTACTCCCAGGTATGGTCACGCCAGGGTTTATATAAAAGAAAAAAGGGATTACGCAGCCATCCGCAAAACGTTTAAATCGCATTTTGGGAACCTGCCTGTAGTCTATATTATTGCTGATATTTGCCGCAACGACCTGTTGGTGGAAATCGAAGGCAAGGTTATTCTTGAATGAAGAAAGATGCCCCGAATCAGTTTCAAAGCATCTTTCTTTCAGTAAAAAATCAGAATCTGAAATCAATCCCGATCATAAAATTGGTCCCGGCCTGCGGAAAATAACCATCCATTTTATAACGGTTTCCTTCATAGATATAAGAATACACCCAGGCGTTTGATTCGTATTGCTCATTAAACAGGTTGTTAACCATCGCCCTGATTGTAATTTTGTCGAACAATCCTGTGCTGAAGCTGTAATCAGCTGTGAGGTTATTTACAAACCACGGATTCAGAATTCTGTCTTCGTTGGATGTGTTGTCGATGTATTGTTTCCCGACATAATTTGAAATAAACGAAAGGTTTACATTCCCCGGAAGTGTAAATGAGAACTGACTGTTCCCGATAAATTCAGGGGCAAAAGCCAGGTTGGTTGTTCCGAGTGAATAACTTTCCTGTCCCCAGGTATCCCAGTTATCAACGTATTCGGTAAAATCCTTGATTTTGTTGGTACTGATTGTTGCATTTCCATTCCATCGCAGCCAGGGAGTAATAATTACACCACCAGAAAGTTCAATCCCGGCCCGGTAACTTTTGTCCACATTCACCATCACCGGGGCGCCCACATCGTTGATTTCACCGGTCAAAACAAGCTGATTTTCGTAGTTCATGAAGTATAAATTTCCTGAAAATGAGAAAGTTTTTGATTTCAGATCGTACCCCAATTCCCAGTCGTACAATGTTTCGTGAACCGGTTGTTTTCCATTCGGATCAGCATCCACGTAGTTGTCGCGGTTGGG
>JAJUGS010000369.1 GCA_029265875.1 Prolixibacteraceae bacterium | reverse complement strand
GCGGATGTTTTACAATTTTTCCGGGCTACTAAGGTTGAAAGTATCAATAAGGTTTCGCAATTACAGCCTCAAACTGAAGTATTCAAACATTATATCTTTCTTGCATTGCAGCATTCTTGCATTATTTTCGCAGTTCATGGGAAAAATTCAAAACAAACAGCATTTCGAAAGCCTTTGTAACTTGTGCATTGCTATTGAACCCAATCTGAAAACGGTTATCGACCGGTTTGGTTATCCTCCGTTCTGGCACCGCGAACCCAACTTTGCCACGCTGGTCCTTACCATTCTTGAACAACAGGTTTCGCTGGCTTCGGCAAAAGCAGCATTCGTAAAATTGCAGGAAAAGATTGGCGATATAACTCCCGGAAATGTGCTGAAACTGAAGGAGGAGGAACTGCGCAGTTGCTATTTCAGCAAACAAAAAGCCTTGTATGTGAGAACGCTGGCCGATGAAATTGAATCGGGCTGGTTAAACCTCGCCACATTAAACTTGCTGGAAGAACCTGAAATACGCAGGCGGCTGATACTCCTGAAGGGAATCGGCCACTGGACCATCGATATGTATGTTTTGATGAGCCTGCATTTCGCCGATATTTTTCCGCCCGGCGACCTGGCGACTATCAAGTCGGTTTATGAACTTGGACTAGTGTCGGCAACAGCAACCAAAGAGGAAATCATTATTTTTATGAAGAAATTTGCACCTTACAGATCGGCCGCCACTTATTTGCTGTGGCATAATTACATCGAAAGGCGCAGATTGACACTTGAATAAAACACGATGATTATCAACAACAAAATACAGCAAACATTCAGCGGGCCGCTTGTATTTATCGGCATCACCTTTCTTATTATAGCCGTGACTCTTGTGTTGAATTCGTTGTGGTATTTGGGTGTGCCGCTGTTCTTTGTTGCCCTTTTCATTTTGTTTACCTGGTCGGGCATCGAAATCGACACCGAAAAAAGAACAATCAGGCCATTTTACATGCTTTTCGGGCTTTTCAGAAACGGCAAACAAATGTCGGTTGAACCTTATATCGGGTTGACTTTGGTTTCGATGCAAAAGGTTTACAATATTTACAGCCAGTCGAACCACACCAACAGGTCTGCATCTGATGATTACCGGGTTTACCTGGTCGATAAACGAAAAAAACCTGCTTTGCCCCTTAAAAGCTGTAAAACTCAGGAGGAAGCACAAAGCAGCATGGATGAATTTTCAATCTGGCTGAATTTACCGGTTTATTCCATAAGAAAACATTAAGTTATTTCGTTATTAAGCAGCAATTGTTTGTTTTTAAAGGTGGCTGTAACGAAAAGTTACCACCACATAACTATTATTGCGTGTAAACTTGAATTTGCGAAGAGCCATGAAAAAGTTAATGATTTTGATTTTAATCGTTTTTATTGCGTTTGCATCCGATGGTCAATCCAAAAAGCGGGGGAAAGTAAAACGCAAATACCGCGATGTGGAGCAGGTGTCCCAGAACCTGCCGGAAGTTTTTTTACGCGGATTTGTTTACGATGAAAACAACATCGCCATTGCGGGTGCAACCGTTACGGTTGACGGGGCCGTTAAAAGCGTCAATACAAACGAATATGGCGAATTTCTTATTGAGAATCTTTTAACCGGAAAAGGAAGAATCCGCGTTTCGTTTGTGGGTTATGCCACACTTACCACCGATTATGAGTTCCGCCCCGGCGAGAATTTCAAAAATATTATGCTCGTCCGGAAAAATGTTTACCTCGAACCGGTTACTGTGAGTGCGCAAAAACGCGAGCAACAGATTTTAGATGTGCCGGTTGCCATTTCCTCGGTGATCGGCAAAAAAATGGAGCAACTGAATATTACCGGACTTTCGCCATTGAGTGAGTTGGTCCCCGGACTTTATATCAGGGAGCAGGGCGCCAACCGTCCGTCGTTTGTCATTCGTGGCCTTTCGAGCGAGGAAGTAAGTGCCAGCGCCCAGCCGCGCGTTTCGGTTTTCAACAACAATGTTCCCATCAATAGGGCCAGCGGCGCGTCTGTCGAACTGTTCGACATGGACAGGGTTGAAGTGTTGAAAGGCCCGCAGAATACACTTTTTGGCAGAGGCGCACAAACCGGCGCAGTGCATTTTATCAGCAAAATGCCGATGAATAATATAGAAGGTTCCCTCACTGCAGGTTATGGCAGTTTTAACCAGAAAGAACTAAGGGGAATGGTGAATCTGCCTTTGATAACGGATAAACTTTTTATCAGGGCAGCCGGAATCTATTCGGCACGCGACGGTTATGTTGAAAATACTTTTGGCGGAATGTTGAATGGCAAAAATACCTTGGCCGCCAGGTTTTCAGCCCGGTTTATTCCCGCCTGGAACCACCGGATTGACCTGGTTTTGAATTACCAGAACGACAATGCCCCGGGAGTTTCGTTTATGAGTAAAAACTACCCCAATACCGACACTATTACAGGAGTTTTCAGTGGCACCGCTTCGCACGAACAGGGCGAAAATCTTTATACCCGCAAAGATATTCTGGAGGCTACTCTCAGTTACAAGTATTTTCTGAGCGAACATACGTCGTGGAACTCCATTACTTCGTACCGGAAAAACAATGCCAGTGCGCGGTGGGACGGCGACGGAACTGCGGCAGCGGCCATTGATATGGCTGAAACTGCCGGAGCCGAACAGTTTTACCAGGAAATAAGGGGAAACTTTGCGCAAAACAGCCGGATGACAGGATCGCTCGGAGCCAGTTACTGGCGTGAAAAAGCCAGTCAGAATTACTGGTTTTCGCCCAACGAACAGAATCTGGTGCATCTTTTTCTCGACCCTGCCTATCTTGTTGATCAGAACGGACAACCGGTTTCGATGCCTGCTTTGCCCGATAATCCG
>JAJUGS010000004.1 GCA_029265875.1 Prolixibacteraceae bacterium | reverse complement strand
GTTCACCCATCCTGGTGAACCATAACGGTATAAAAATGCTGGTTTCGGTATCAAGGCATTATGTTTTTGGGATTGATGCAAAAACCGGCAGTCTGCTCTGGAAATATCCTATTGCGTTTAAATACGACGGCGACCATGTAAACACCCCGGTTTACCAGGCTCCATTTGTGTATTGGGTTACCGGCGACGAAAACAGTTGCGGCGCCGTGAAACTCGAAATTGCCGCTGACGGGAAAAGCGTGAAGGAAATCTGGACCAACCCGCCGGTGCGCAACAGCATGGGCGGCCTCGTTGTTTTGAACGGCAAACTCTACACCACCACAGAAAATAAAAACCTCAACGCGCTCGACCTGAGTACCGGAACCATTGCCGAAAAAACAAGGGCGCCTTACGGGCAAACCATCTTTGCCGACAACAAATTCATTGTTTATGGCAACAACGGCGATGTAAGCCTTTTTAACCTCACCGGCGGGAAACTCACTCCCGGCGGCACTTTTAAAATTACCCAGGGCAGCAAGGAACATTTTGCCCACCCGGTACTTGCCAATGGCGTTCTGTACATCCGGCACGGCGAAGTATTGATGGCGTATAAGGTGAAGTAGGAAGTTATAAATAAAACTTAATCAAAATGATAATTACAACTGACAAAAAATTTATAAAAGCTCCATTTATAAATGAAAGTGAAATTGAGAATGTTGTCATAACAATTATGAATATATTTTTGGGCCAAGTTCAATATATCTACCCAAAGCACTAATAAAAACGAGTGATGGAGTAGGAACAATCCCTGACGGTTTTGCTATTGATTTAGCTGCAAAAAAGTGGTATTTAGTTGAAGCTGAACTAATACAGCACAATGTTTGGTCGCATATTGCTCCGCAGGTTACAAAACAAATGATTGCTTCTCAACAAAATATAACCAAGAAAACACTTGAAGATCTGGCCGTGGATATTTATCAAAAAGATGAAACGGCCAGAGAAAAATTTAATGAATTAGGTATTAAGGAAATAAATATTCGAAAACATTTAGCTGAGATTTTAGATAAAGAACCAATCGTTGGAGTTCCAATTGACGCCATTACAAACGACTTAAAAGAATGGGCAAGAACTTTAAAATATAATGTTAAGCTTTGGGTAATAACAAAATATGTCGATTTTAATAATTCTAAAAATATTGCATATGAATTTCCTGAAGAATTTAAACCTGAATTAGATACGGAAGAAGAAATAAGTATTTCTAATAATAAAGTGGGAAGAATCTCTCGTTCAGATATCGGTATTCTTGACCTGATAAATTCTAGGTTACTATCAGTAAATCAAAAACTGACTATGATTTATAAACCGCGAAATGGCGGAGCACAAAAGAAATATACGGCTATTATTTTAGAAGATGGTTCTCTTCAATTAATGGGTCAGATTTATTCTAGTCCAAGTTATGCCGCACTTGCTGGAATTCAGGATGCTGGTAGCGAGAGAAAAACAGTAAATGGATGGACTTCCTGGAAAACTGATACAGGAAAAACCATTGCTGAAGTAAGAGAACAGCTTAATATTACAACTTGAATTTAATGCAAATCTTTTTCTGATTACTAACAACGATAAATTAGCCATCAATCATTTGAAAGTTATTAGCGATTCTGATCATCCCATTTTCTTTCAAATCATTGCCTTTATGGAAAAGCAAGCATGGATTTTCCGTCCGCAACCACAGTTGCTTTTCAATCCGGGTTTCATCGTTGACGGATTGTCTATTTAGCTATCAGTCCCCAGGTTAAAACCTGGGGTTATTCAAATTTAAGCCTTACAGGCTTTTACTTTCGCTTTACCCCTTTTGGTGAACGGGACAGGGACTTACTCAGGGGAACGGAAAGGTGGCTTTTAGTGCAATTGCTGGTACAAGGCCAGTAGAAAGTCGCGGTTATCGGCGGTGAGGTAGTGCATTTCGCCGCCCATGCGGTTAAATGTTTTGCAGTAACGCAGGTAATAAGCCGGGTTGTCCATGGGTGGTTCGCCATCTTTTGACCAGTCCCACTCGGCTTCCGCCAAATCCACAATCAGCATGTAATGCCTGTCGATGTGACTGCCCCGCTGTATTTCGAGGTTCTGCGACATCGAAAGCGATTTCTCGAAAACCATGGGTGACATTACTGCCGAACCCACCGAAAGGTAAACACCGTCATCGAGGTTGCTCACGCTTTTGGCAAAAGCCAGAAAATCGTTTTCAGCGGTGCGGCCAATGGCAGCGCCGTGGTTCATCGGGTGGTTATAAATAATATCGTGCCCAAACATGGGATGACTGGTAAACGGAATACCCAATTCATAAGCATTTGCCTGTACCGAAAATTTTTTGTGCGGGTGTGGAATGTTCATTCTTCCAGGCGTCAAACCGAAATGTTTGATGACGCCTGCGAAATCGATGGCAGCGGCAGCAGTGACCGGTCCTGTTTCCATTTTCTGGCGGGCGGTGGCATACAAAACCGAAAGTTCAGGAATATCCAAACCCTCGGTATGAATCATTTTCCCCACCGATTCGCCATAACCCAGTCCTTCGTAAGCGCCGGCAACCAGCGCGAGGTTGATGTAAAACCCGGTGTCGTCCCAAATTCCGAATTGCCCGAGATTGACATTTTCACGCACATCTTCGCTTGATTTTCCCTGATAGGCAAACTCCCAGTCGTGGATAATTCCGGCGCCGTTTGTGGCCAGATGGGTCACCCAGCCTTCTTTAATCAGCGCGATAAGCGTCGGAGCCATTCCGTTTTTAATGGTGTGTGCGCCAAACGTGAGCATCACCGAACGGTTCAGCGAACGGGCTTTTTTTATTCTTTCAGCCGTTTTTTCAATGAGGCTGACTCCCTTTTCTGAAAGGTTTTTTGGTTTTTCTGTTACCGGAATATGGTCTCTTTCGATGTAAACCTTGTTTTTGCGGTTTGCCAGTTGTTTAACATCGAGCAGGTTACGGTCGAATTTTGGATAAGGCATATTGAGATTTACTATTTTATTATTTACGATTTACTATTTAAAGTCTTTTTTTATTTGGTTATTCGACCCCACTGGGGTCGTATGTTTACATATAAACGTGTTTTTCTATAAACATTTGACTCCTCCGGAGTCATACAAATCGTTAATAACCATATAACTTATTTTAGTATTTAGCTTTTTACATTCAACAATTCGAGCAGTTCTGGCAGTTGCGAATAATCGGGAACAATCACATCGGCGCCGGCTTTGATAAGACGCGAGCGTTTACTTTCGTTCAAACTGTAGCGTTTGAGTTCGTTGCTGGCAATACCGATTGTGATTCCGCCCCTTTTGCGTGTTTCGCGGATTTCAACGGGGCCATCGCCAAAAGCAGCCACCTGTCCGTTTCCTGAATCGCCAATGGTGTTCAGAATCCTGTCGAGCACAATTTTCTTGGCCTCTTTGTTTACATCGCCCACCGCACCGTAAATTCCGCCCTCAAAAAGGTGGTCGTAACCCAAAATGCGGGCTTCGTTTTTAACATCTTCCTCATCGGTACCGCTGGCGAGGTATAATTTTACACCGGCTTTGTACAATTTTTCGAGCAGCAAAACCGCATTTTTAAGGGTAAAATCTTCCAACGCCAGTTCTCCACGTGTGAGTTTGGCTTCGCGCACTTTCACCATTTTCAGCAGCTCTTCATTGTAAATGGCTTTGTAGCCAAATTCATCCAGAATTTTATCAGCCGGGACCAAACCAAATTCCTTCACCAGTTCAACCAGCCCTTTCATCTGCACAAGTGTCTGAATTCCTGTTGTTTTATCGATAAAATCAACCACGCGGGTATGTACTTTATGATAAAGTGCTTCGTCGGCATCCTGAAAATGGTCGCCCAGAATGGCCTTCATCATCATGGGCTGCATGATGTGCTCCCAACCTTCGCGAAGGGTTGAAATGGTACCGTCGTGGTCGAAAATGGCATGTTTAATATTCAGTGGCTGAGGCCATTTGTTGATGATTTCAATTTCGGTGCCGTTCCAGTAATTGGCGTGACGAATATCTTCAGCCAGCTCGGGACTGTAAACAAAATCGGGGTCAGCACCAATGCTCATAATTTCTTCAGGACTTGCCGTACCGGTCTGGAATAATTTCTGCACGGTAACACCCGCCACATAAGACCCTATTTCGGCAGCGATTTCCATGCTGTAACCCGCGGCCAGCGCCGAAGCGGCACCAGCCAGATAACTGTCGCCTGCACCAACCGGATCCACTTTCGAAATAATCATCAAGCCATGAATATCGGTAATTCCGTTTTCGCTAACAATTAACGACCCTCTCGCACCTCGTGTGATAAACAGGGGTTTCCCAAATTTTTCAAATAGTTTCAGGGCAGCTTCCTTTACTTCGGAATACAAAACCACATCGGTCGCCTCTTTTTTATAACCGCCCAGTATGGCAGCCTCTGTATCGTTCATTTTCCGGTATGCTCCTTCGTACGATGCACTGTAATTCCGGCTGTCAACAATAAATTTTTTATCCTGAAAACGCTGAATCACTTTTGTTATTTCCTTTCTGAAATATTCGGTATGGATTCCTGATAAAACCTGCTGGTTGATGATGATGATATCCACCTCCGGAATTTCAGTAATGAGGTTGTTAATCAGCTTGTCGGCTGTATGTTTCGAAAGTTTGTTGAAATTTCCGAAGTCGATGCGGCTTTGCTCGGTATCGCCCACATACGGTTTTGTATAAACATGCGTTGACCAGTCTTTTTCCTGAACCAACAGGTTTTTGGGGTTGATGCCGTTTTGCTTCATCACTTTCACCATTTCGTACCCAAACGGATCGGGGCCGATAACTCCAAAAGCGCGAACATCTTTTACTCCCAAAGCAGTGAGGTTATTGGTTACGTTTCCGGCACCACCCAAAGAGTAGCGTTGTTGTTTAACCGGTTTTGTCATCTGTCCGGTTTCGATGGAAATTTCACTTTTCGATTCGTCGATAAACCAATAGGCGTCGAGGCAAAAATCACCTAAAACAGCAATTTTCACCGAGCTGATGTCATTCAGTATTTTTTGAAGTTGTTCCTTTTTCACTTTATTTCATTTTATATTTTCAACTGATTGATTTCTTAAAAATTCAGGATTCCAGAAGATTCACCTCTTTGATTTGTTTTGATTTACTGTTCATCCTGAGGGTTTTGATTTCGCAAGGGCCAAAACTGCCATCCCATTGGGTACCGGCAAATTTCAGGTCGAGTTTTGCATCGGTGGCAATCCCACTTGTTTCAACACAACGAATGATGATATCGTCATTTCCTTCGGCTTGCTTTAGAGATGTAACAATTACATTGGGTTTGTCGCACGAAAGGAAGGAACCCGATTTGGGCAGTTTGCCGCTATGTATTCCCTGGTATAGGACAACTGCGGGAGCCATAAATTCTTCTGTGATCCGGGCAATGTTGTTTTCTTTCCAGCTTCCGGTGTGCGGCACCAGTTTCATCCTGAAAGTCTGGATTCCCTGGTCCATCCAGTAATGCTCGGCATTCATATCGAGCACTTTCGGGTTGTGGTGTGCATAAACAGCGGCCCTTGCCACCGAAATCCGGAGGTCGTTTCCATGAACACTGTACCCATATTTTGCATCATTTAAAACTGACAGACCGAACAATTTTCCACCCTGTGCCCCGGCAATGTCAATCCAGCACTGACCCGGGTCTTCGTTGCCGTTTGCCTCGCGGACAATATGCCCGTAAGGTGTTTCGTAAGTGGGCACCGGATTTTCGCTATCGACAGGGAACGAGAACTTCAGCATTTTCAGGTGCTCGTGCCAGTTGAGCGTTACTTTGGCGTCAATGTGGCGCGAACCTGCCACCACCGACCAATCGATGGTCAAAGCTGAATTGCCGTAAATTGTGGACACTCTTAATGTTGCACGAAGAGGACCATTTTCAAGTATTTTGATGTCGGCCCTTTCGAAATGACCAATTACTTTATCGAAGGTTTTGATGTCGTGGCTCCAGGTATCGCTCGGGTCGTCAATAATCAAAGCTCTGCATCCGGTTTGTCCGCCGGCAAAAACTTCCTTTCCGCGCTCTTTATCAAAAATACTCAGGGTGCCGTCAGATGAAAAACTCAGCCTGTAGAATTCGTTTTCGAGCCTGTTTTCTTCAGCTTTCACCTGCGTGGGTGCCATCCCCGAATCTCCGTCATGCAGCCTGAACTGGCGGTATCCCATGGCGGGTATTTTTGCCCTCACAATCAGTTTTCTGCGGCTGCCTGTTTCTGTTGAACCGGCTGTCCATTGGTGTGGGAGCGGGTTCCCGGTTTCATCTTCCACCCGCGAACCTTTGTGCATGGTACCCCAGTTAAAATCGTATTCAATATTTTCCTCCACTTCCCAGGCGTGTGGATTGAACACCACGAGGTACTGAGATTCCGGGTCTTCGGCAGCAATCTGCCATTCGAGTTTCTGTACCGCCATGGTAGTTGCCTGATGGGCGGTATCGAGCGCAAAACCATACCCTTCGCGGGCGGCCTGCGAATGTTCCACCAGTGATGTGCCGGCCATGCTATCGTGAAACTGCAGAAACAACACCCTTTGCCATGCTGTGGTCAGTTCGTTTTTCGGGTATTTTGCCCCCCAGGCTTTTGCGCCGATGGTTACAATTTTTTCGGCAGTGACCAGCGCTGCTTCCGAGTGGCGATTTCCCTTTTTTATTTCCGATTCGGCTGTATAACAACCCACTGCATGGTGTTGCAAATCGTCGTTTACTGTGGGCAGGTTCAGATTTTTGTCACTTTCAATCTTTTTGAAATATCTTTCAGGAGTGCTGTATTTGATGACTGGCGCTCCCTGTTCGGTTTGAAATTTCGTTATAGTTTTCATGTTCTCTTTGGTGGGTCCGCCGCCATGATCGCCCGCGCCAAAAAAGTACATAAAGTCTTTCATGGGTTGTTCGGTCGCCTTGCCGGCCACCCTTTTCATCCGGTCGCCATTCAGGGTGGTGTCGTTATAACTTTCCTGAATCCGATAGGTAAGCACTTTGGTACCATCGGCACCCTGCCACCAGAAAAGGTCGGTTGGCAAAGTTTTTTCGTGCGGGCCGGGACGCATAAACATGTATTTGTCCATGCCCTGTTTCTTGATAATCTGCGGCAAAGTAGAAGTGTGTCCGAACGAATCTGGGTTAAAACCGATGGTTGCCTTTCTGCCAAAAAGTTTCTGGAAAGTTTGCTGGCCATACAAACCCTGACGAACCATTGCTTCGCCTGAAGGAATATTTACATCGGGTTCCACCCACCAGCCACCCATGATGCACCATCTGCCTTCTTCCACCCGTTTTTTGATTTTTGCCATCATTTCGGGGTCGTTTTCAGCCACCCAATGATAAAACTGGGCCGAACTGCTGATAAAACAGAAGTCAGGATTTTCGTTCATCCTGTCCAATGCCGACTGAAACGTACTGTGAACGATGGAAACTCCCTCTGTCCAGGGCCACAGCCAAACCGGGTCGATGTGGGCATGGCCAATCATGTGAAAAGTTAAGTCTTTTGCATTTTCAGGCCAGGATGTTTGCCGGGCAAAAAGTGCTCCGGCAGGTGCGACTGCCAATGCAGCAGTACCAAGCGCAGTTCGATTGATAAATTGTCTGCGGGTAAGCGATGATTTTCTATTGTAGTTATTCATTGATTTATTTTTTGTTTTAGCAATATCTATTTATTTGAATACTAATATTTTAAAATTTCTCGCATCGTGTATTCCCCTTTTATAACTACTTTTTGGGAGGATTGTGCCATTCCGTCCGAAACGAGGTTTTTGCCTTGAACAATGCCTCCTCGCGGACGGTTTTTCCTCTTTCCTATTTACCCCCGGTTAAAACCGGAGGTGATTCATATTCAACCCCTGCGGTGTCAGCAGGACTAACTGACTATTTGAATCAATAGGTTTTGGAAATGGCATTCCGAATAAGAACCTTTTTCATAAAAACTTTATTTCAATTTTTTTAACCTAAATAGCATTATTCCAATTTTATCTTCTTCCAACCATAAAATGACGCTTTCAGGTCTTTCGACGCTGAAAGGTCATTCATTTATAATCCTATCCGAAAAATTCGATTTCCACCATCATACAAATTGCGTGATATACAGGAAGATGCAACTCCTGTACATAAGCGGTACGGCATTCAGGAACATTTAACAGAACGTCGCTCCATTCGCGCATTTTTCCACCGGTTTCGCCGGTCATCCCGATTGTTTTGAGTCCTTTTGCCCGGGCTACAATCATGGCATCAATCACATTCTGCGAGTTTCCTGAAGTGCTCAGGCCAATCAGCACATCGCCTTTGTTTCCCCAGCCAACCACTTGCTGCGCATAAATCACCTCGCCGCTGATGTCGTTGGCAATGGCCGTTATCAAAGACTGGTGGACTGTTAACGAAATAGCCGGTAACCCCTGTTGCAGTTTTTCGGCTAACATTTTTCCGGTTTCTGGTGATAGGTTGATAAGTTTTTCCTGCAGCTCTTTTGACAGCGGACGGCGTCCTTCAAAACTCTTCATCAGCTCCCCCACAATGTGGTCGGCATCGGAGCAACTTCCACCATTTCCGCAAACCAAAACTTTTCCTCCGTTTTTGTAGGTGTCAATCATTATTTCGGTTGCGGCAACAATCTGTTCTTTTAGGGGTTGCAATTCACTGTATCGATTTAGCAAATCGGTTAAAATAGTTTCTCCCTTCATTTTTCTGCATTTTTAAAACTGATTTTCGTAAAGAGCAACGCAAAGAGCGGCGTAATCGCCGATGCTATCGCCCAGCAAGGCAGGTTTTATGGTACAAACCTGCACCGCCGAAGGAATGGCTTCCCGTTCGATTATTCTTTCAATATGAGGTTTGAATAAATTCTGGTTTCGGGCATAAATACTCCCGATTACAATGCATTCCGGATTCAGGATGTCGATCAGGATGGAAAGTCCCCGCCCCAGGTATTCGCCTGAAATCCTGATAATTTCGAGAGCATCGGCATCACCGGTCAAAGCCGCTTCGGCCACAATTTTGGCAGTCAGTTTCCGTGCCGATTCAATATTATCGCAAAAATTAACTTTTATACCTTGTTTCAGTTTATTGATAACAAACGAAGCAGCCAGTTGAGCAATACCCCCACCGCTGCAAAACCCTTCGAAGGAGCCTGCTTTTCCAAAACCTACGGGGCCATCATCTGCCAGCCTGATATGACCGACTTCGCCACCCAAATCATTGGTTCCGGCGTATAATTTACCGTTCAGAATCAACCCTGAACCCATCCCGGTGCCAAAGGTCAGGAATATCATGTTCTGTGTTCCTTTTCCGGCGCCCATGAGCCATTCGGCCAATGCACAGGCGTTGGCATCGTTCTGAATCGAAACAGGAACTCCGAAACGTTCAGTAAAAATCCTTGTAATCGGCACATTGTCCCATCCCGGCAAATTGGGAGGCGAATAAATAATTCCTTTTTTTGAATCAAGCGGGCCCCCGCAACTGATTCCGATTGCTTTCAGATTTTCTTTGGGATATTTCAAAAAGATTGAGTTGATGTTTGCAAAAAAATCTTCAAAAACTTCGTGCCAGCCTCTTTCTGCTGTTCTGGTATCGAACTGTATTTTATCGTAAATATTAAACTCACTGTCGCCGGCAACCACAGCACATTTGGTGCCGCCAATATCGATTCCCAAATAATAGCTTTTTGTGATATCCATGATTGATTTTTGGATTTACCGTTTTAGCAAATTGCAAATAATTAAAAGCCACTTGATTTGCGGGGGATAAATTTCGCCTTCAATACGATTTTTTTTGTTTCAGCATTACGATCATGAATCATGTCAAGCAGGACTTTTACCGATTCACGGCCAATTTCCTGCAAAGGCTGGGCAATCGCAGAAACCGGTGGCTGACTGATTTTGTAAGCATCCGGGTCATCAAAACTAACAACAGCAATATCACCGGGGATGTGCAAACCCAATGAATGCAAAGTTTCAAGGCCCATAATACCGAGCTTGCTGGTGGCAAAAAAAATGGCTTCCACCTTTGATTTGTTGCCCGGTTCGAGCTGTTTAACCGCCTCCGCGATATCATCCTTTTCGTGGGTGAAAGGCATCATTTTTATGAGCTCTTCATCCACCGGAATGTTATTTTCTATTAATGCCTGTTTGTATCCCAGGACCCGTTGGTTCATGTTGTTAAGATGTACATTCAGGGTAACACAGGCAATTTTGCTGTATCCTTGTTTGACCAGGTGGTCGGTGGCTTCAAAAGCGGCCTGTATGTTATCGACCACGATGTAGTTTGTGTCAATATCCGGAAAGTTTCTGTCGATAAGTACAAATGGAATTTTATTTCTTTTGAGTGAAAGAATCTGGTTTTCGCTACCGGCTGGCGGTGCAATAATAAAACCATCAACCTGGCCTTGCTGAAGCATTTCGATCTGTTTTTGTGAATTGTCCGGATTTTCGTCGGAGCTGCAAAAAACAATCCGGTAGCCATGAGCGGCTGCTTCTTTTTCAATTTCGCGTCCGAGTTTTCCAAAAAACGGGTTAGCAATGTCGGCAATTATCAGTCCTATTGTATTGGTACGCCCGGTTCTCAGTCCTTTTGCAATTTGATTGGGCTTATAATTTAACTCTTTTGCAAGTTTTTTTACCTTGTTGCTCATTTCATCACTTATCCGGTGTTCTTTGGCTTTTCCATTTAAAACCAATGAAACAAGTGTTTTTGATACTCCAAGCTGGCGTGCAATGTCGCTTAATGATGTTTTCTTCATACGGCTGATTTCGGTATTAATATTTCAGTATAAAGAACTCAAAATCGTTGCTAACAACGTTTTTAAAAACTCAAATATAAGCTAAATGATTTAGCCTTGAATATAGATTTTTAACCCAAACTAATGAAATCTGGGAAAATTAACATAACCATTTAGTTCATTTTCTGAACAAAACCAGAGTTGAAATCTTATATTGCCGGACGCCGGGTCCGGAATATTCCAACTGTATTGTTTTCGTCCTCTTTTTACACGCCAGAATACTTCGTCGCCTGATTTTAAGGGTTTTCCTGCCTATTTAACCTGAATTGAACGGTCAGATTCCACGACGTCAGAATCCCACAAATCGGCTGAATCTTTTGTTAGCAACTGTGCCGACGAAGCGGATTGAATCCCGTAAGCTGTTTGCATCATACCTCTGCCCGTTTATCCATTTTTCAGAAAAGGCAAGGATTTGTGGCATCAATGCCCAGCGGGTTTTCGAGGTATTCGCAACGCAAATCAATTGCTTTGAATTCATTTTTATCTGAATTGCAGGAAATCAGAAGTAAAAATGCCAGAATGTAAACCAGACTTTTCATACAGCATATTCTTTAAACCACATAGTCACATAGGGCACAATAGTAAATTCTTATATGTTCTATGTGGCTATGTGGTTTTGTTTATTTCAAACTGAATTTCAAATTTCGTTTTGAGATGGCCGGGCGCATGTATTTTTTCAGTTCAACCGGGTAGCCCAGTTCCCAGGGAGTTGGTCCCACCCATTCGGTTTTCTTTCCGGCAATTTTGATGGTCCCTTTTGAAGAGATTTCAACCGTGGTAAAAAGCGGCTCCTTGAAAGGGGCTGTGTATTTTATCCATTTAAAATTTTTATCCACTTCGGGACTGTATCGAATGTGTTCATACTTTTTGCCCAGCCAATGATACGACATGGACGTGATGGTAATGTACCAGATTCCGTTGATATTTTCAGCATAATCGTAATGCGTGTGCCCGTTAAAACAACCGATTACCTTTGCATGTGGGTTGTTTTTATTGTGTGTTTCCAGAATTTCCTGCATTTGCTTGTAGTTTTCAACGCCATACTCTTCGTCGGCACTGCTGTAATGTGCCAGTCCCTGGTGCGAGAAAATTACAACCGGAGTGGTGGTTTTTGCAAGGTCGGCTTTCAGCCATTCCACCTGTTCAGGACCGATAAACTGTTTGTATCCCTTTGCATTCGGGTCTTTCTTGTCGTTGCCATCGAGCACGATAAAATGAAACCCGTAATTATTGAACGAATAATAACCGGTTTTCAGGTTCCGGTATTGCAATGCCTCTTCGTGTGTTGTGCCGCCGTCCATTTCGTGGTTGCCGATGACATGATATTTATCGCCCGGAGAAGAATCCCAGATTTTAAAATACGGGACACAGTTTTCCTTTGGCGTTCCGAAATCGCCCAGTTCGATGATGAAATCGGGTTTTTCCTTTTTCATGGCATCGATAAAAGTAGTTATTCTGTATTCCGCGTCGTGCATGGTAGGCAGGTGCACATCGGTGCACATTCCAATTTTTACGGTGTTGTATTTTTGCGCTGAAATATCATTTCCGAGAAATAAAACAACAGACAAAATCATTGTTAAAACAATTGACTTCATAAATTTCAAAATTAAGGGCTAAAGCCCTATTTAAAGACTATTTTGCTTAACCCCAGCCTTAAGGCTGGGGTAAAGCAAAAACACAATGATTTTGGGTTTTAACCCTTAATCGTATTTATTTCAGATTCAGATATTTCATCACAGCTTCATCGCCCTGCAATGCATTGGCAGGAACAGGATGTTCAGCATTGAAAACCCGTAATTCATCTTTTGAAAGAACGGTTACAAAACTTTCGTCAAAACCTTTTTCGCTGTAAATCTTACCGGCATCGAGTCCCAGGTATTCATCGAAAAAATTGTACACCGGGAACCTTTTTGAAGCCTCGTAACCATGCCGTTCGCCCGGGAAATGGGCGTTGTCGATTTTACTTTCGGCGCCGTACAATGCATAAACCTTTTGCAGGTAAGGCATTTCGATGCGCGGAACATTTTTTGTCCAGTCGCCACCGTCAGAAATCAACAACATCGGACGCGGGGCAGCCAGCGCGGCTATTTCAACATTGTTGGTCTGATGATGGTCGCTTTTGTGAACCGGCATCCCGCTTTCGCAAGTACAGCCGCCAAAAAAGTACGCCGAAACCATTACCACAGGCACCGAAACCCTGATGCGGTTATCAAGGGCTGTAATCATGATGGTTTGCGTTCCACCACCCGATTCACCGGTAACCCCCATTTTTTCAGCGTCAACATCTGGTCGTGAAACCAGGTAGTCGATAACCCTTTTGCTGTTGAAAGTCTGTAACAACAAAGCAACCGGAATTTTATGCGTAACCTGTTTCGAGTCGCCGTAACCCACCATATCGTAGGCAAAAACCACAGCTCCCATTTTGGCAAAACTGGCGCATCGTTTCTGCACATCCTCACTCATGCGGCGGTCTTCCCAATGCCCGTGGGGATTCAGAATGGCCGGACACTTTTTGTTGGTTTTCAATGGCCGGTATAAATTGCCGGTGATGTAAAAACCAGGAAAACTTTCGATAGCAATATTTTCAACAATATAACCGTCCATTTCGCGGGTGCTGTGGATGATGGTTTTGAAATCGTTACCTGCTTTTGGCATTTGGTCATACTTCATCCCGGTTATCAAACCTTGCCGGATGATTTCAGCACGCCTTTCCCAGTCGGCGCGGTTAGTCCATTCCGAAGCCCATTTTTTCAGCATCGCAGCTCCTTCGTCTTCGGTCCAGTAAGCCCCCTGACACAACATTGTATTCTGGGTTCTTGCATTCTGCCAAAATGAGGAAAGCAAAACAATGCTTAAAATTGTGGTAATCAATCTGCAACTCATTTTATTTTTGTTTATTGGTTGTTTATTTGTACTCAGGCCACTGACAAGGCAGAATCCCGAACAATGAGAAAACAGCATTAAAACTGGATTGCAGCGGGCTGCAGGCATACACACCCACGCTCACTTTTTCAGCGACTTTGTGCAAATGAAACATCCGCATTTGCTGCCAGTTTTTCCCATCTGCCGAGTTTTCGAGATAAAAATCCTGGCCACGGCGACTGACCCGGTACCACATTTCAGAAGTTTCTGATGCGATATCGGTGGTGGCCCAATCGGAAAATCCCAAGTTTGTAACTACCGAACCCAATCTTGAAAACTGTTCGTTTTCAAACTCCACCGCAGCTTTTACCCAGTTTTCGTTATCGATAAATAGCAGCAGCCCGCATTGGTCGTACAAAAAGCTGCTCTCTTCGAATTCGGTTTTTACCACAAACGAAAAATCACCTTCCACTTCCTGCAGAAACGCCGGGGCGTTGCAATTCTGAAAACCGTAATAGGTGCGCTGCCACAGGTCGGTGCCGGGTTCGGTTTCAATAATCAATTGATTCAATTCCAAAACCGAACGTTTTGGCTGATTTAGCCAGTAATACTTGATTAATTCATCGTTTATCATTGTTATTATCAATTAATTGCTATTCTTTTTACAGGAGAAACCATACCTCCCCGAGCCAACCCTGAAATGATGAAAACCGTTTTCAAAACCCAGCGATTGAATTCCTTTCACCTTTTCGGCAGGCTGATTGCCCTCAAAGATTGCTGATTTTTCGGCAGCGGGAACAAATACATCAGCGGTCGTGTTAAAGGGGATTTCCACATTCAGACTGAAATTACCATTTTCAGTTTTCCATGAAGAAGATACTTTTCCCCGGATGGTTTCTGTGCCGCCCGATGCGTGGTCAAGGTCTTTCAGCAAGTTTGGCTGAATGACAAACGATTTGAAAGCCGGAGCCTCTTCACTGAGCCGGATTCCGGCGATGTACTTGTAAAACCACGCGTCGATGCTGCCCATCATCACATGGTTTTTCGATTGTTTCAGTGTCCAGAACTCGCAGACGGTGGTGTATTTTTCCATCATACTGTTCCAGCTTGGATAAGTTTTTTGATTTATCAAATCCCACACTGCATCGGGCCGACCCAGCTGCGCCAGCGCTTCGGGCTGTTCTTTGGTTTTGCAGGAAACTAACAGAAGTGAAACTGCTGTAAAGATGATGAAGATTTGAATTTTCATAAAACAGGCTATTGTTGTTGTCCTTTAATATTTCGTTCCTACTGAACTTTTAATCAATTTGTTATCAATTTTCTACCCATATTATGTCCCTATGGGTCAGTTCCGTCAGGAACTAAATATGGGTAGAAAAATTTTTTTAACCGAGCATTTTAAGTCCCTTTAGGGACGAGATAATATTTTTACAAAAAATACGATTTAGTTATCTATAATTTCCTTAATCCTTTATTCTCCAATAATGGAATCAAAATTTCGGGTTCATCGGTTTGAATGATGTTGGCACCGTTTTTCAGCGGGTTTTGCAGCGCTTTTTGCAAACGTTTCCCTTTTAAGGGCCTGTATTTGATGGCGCCCACCATTTCCTGCGCCTGCTCAACAGTTTCGATGTAAGGCGCCACCACCCCGGTTGCACCGGCATCAAACATCTGGCAGGCACGGAACGGGTCGGGCGAAGGAATGCGAACGATGGGTGCAATTCCCATGGCACTATACAACTGGCAAAGCGTCGCCACTTCCATGCATTCAAGCGGAATGTGCTCGGTATCAAGAAATACAAAATCGAGGCCTGCAATAAGGGCAGCTTTTCCCCAGAGTGGCGCTGCAGAAGAAATACAGGTTCCGTAAACCGTTTTGCCCGCGCTGATTTTTCCAGCTAAAGTAGTCTGATTCATGGTAATGATTATTTCAAAAAATGGTCAATTTCAAGTTCATTAAAATGCGCAATCCGGCGGTCGGCCTGGCTTTGGTCCTGGTGCCCCGAATTGCCTCCGCTGTATGCAATACAAAACATTCCGGCGGCTTTTGCGGCTTTAATTCCGTTTTTCGAGTCCTCAAAAACAAGACAGTTCTCAGGAGGAACCTCAAGCAATTTTGCCGCATGCAGAAAAACATCGGGTTCGGGTTTGCTGTTTGCCACATCATCGCGACAAACAGTAAACCGGAAATATTTCCGCAATCCCGATTTCTCCAGGATGTTTTTCATGGTCACAGTGTCCGATGAGGTTGCCACTGCCAGTGGTATTTCGGCGGCTACCAGCTTTTCGAGTAAATCAACCAGCCCCGGAAGTGGCTCAATTTTTTCGAGCGAACCAAAATATTGATTGCTTTCGAGAACGGTAAGTTCGGTTAATTCGGCAACTGACAAGGGTAATTCATGGGTTTCACTGATTTGCCGCCACATTACATCGGTGGCCACACCGGTGAAATGGCTGTGTTCTTCATCCGAAATATCGAGCCCCAGTTTTCGAAACATCCGGGATTCGTTTTCAAAATGAAAAGGCTCGGAGTCAACCAACACCCCGTCCATATCAAAAATCACCGCTTGTGGTTTATTCATGGTCATAAAATCAAGATTCCATCAAAATAACGGCGGAATAATCGATTCAGCAAAACATTTGTTGGCTGATATTAATACAATATTGATTGAATACGAAAAAAACTATTTAAAATCTTTTCGGTAATCAGAAGGGGTTTTTTTCATGATATTTTTAAAATAGAAATTGAAGTTGGCCAGGTTGTTATATCCGCATTCGTAGCAAATATGGGTGATGGGTTTGTTGGTTTCAGCCAGCAGTTTGGCAGCAATCCCGATCCGGACGCTTTTAACATACTCCATAAAGGTTTGTCCGGTTTTCTTTTTAAAATAGCGGCAAAACGAGCTGGGCTCCATAAAAACCAGCTTGGAGGCGTCTTTCAGGTTGATTCCTTCCTGGATATTCTGGAAAACATATTCGTAAATTTTGTCAATCTGGTCGCGGTCTTTTTCGTAACTGTCGGGCATTGATGATGGTAGTGCGAGGTATTCGCGGTCCTCGATTTTTAACAGGTTATTAAAAACTTTGAGTAACTCAATGTATTGTTCAAGACCTTTTAAATCAACCATTTTTCTTAGTAACTGAGCCACTTTTTCTGTTTTTGGGCCTTTGAACAGGATTCCGCTGTCAGCTTGTTTCAACAAGTCAATCACGTCTTCCAGTTCAGGAATATTAAAAAAGTCGGAACTGATAATATTCTCGTAAAAATGGGTCACGATACACTCGGGTTCATGGTCTTTATCCAACTCCAAAACCTCCCAGCAATGCGAGATGTTCGGACCTAACAATACAAGGTCACCCGGAGTGTAACTCGAAATATGGTTCCCTACTATTCTTCTTCCCGAACCCGATGTAATCAGGTTCAGTTCGTAATTTTTGTGGGAGTGTATCTTTTCTGAATTAGGGTCCATCTTAAGCTGACGAGTTATAAAAGAGTGTTTGTTGGGAACAAATATTTTTTCATAAACAAATTCCATAATACACTTTTTTAACCGGTCAAGGCAAATATAAAAGGAAAACTGAAATAATGCGGTCAAAATTCAATGTAAAAAAAACAAATTACAATAAGCATATAAGGTGCCATTGGTTTTCCTTTGTCAACACAGAGTATAACATCAGAAATAATCTTCAAAATATAAATTTTATGAAGCTGCCTTTAAAAGGGATAATACCACCAATAGTAACTCCGTTGGTCAGCAATACCAAACTCGATACTGCAGGTTTAAAAAATCTTATCAATCATATTCTGAATGGAGGTGTTCATGGAATTTTTGCCTTAGGGACCACCGGTGAAGCCACCAATCTGAGCTATGAAATCAGGAAGGAATTTCTGGACCGTGTTTGTGAATTTACGAAAGGCAGGGTTCCGGTTGTGGCTGGTATTACCGACACCTGTTTTGAGGGGTCGCTTGAAATTGCCGAAGCTGCAAAAAACGCCGGTGTTGATGCACTGGTTGTTTCCACGCCTTATTACCTGCCAATCTCGCAAAATGAGTTTATTATTTATCTCGAGGAACTTGTACCGCTTCTTCCGTTGCCATTTATGTTGTACAATATGCCATCGTGTACCAAAATGCACATGACAATTAATACAGTAAAAAAAGCCAAAGAGCTCGGAGCCATTGGAATTAAGGACAGTTCAGGAAATCTTCCTTATCTGCTTGCTCTTGCCGAAGAATTCAAAAGTTCTCCGGAGTTTGCGGTAATTGCCGGAAGTGAAATATTCATTCCTGAAACCATTATTGCCGGTGGACATGGAGCTGTAGCCGGCGGGGCAAATCTTTTCCCATCCGTTTTCGTGGAATTGTATGAAGCTTCACTGGTAAAAGATTTTGAACGAATTGATAGGCTGAAAAAGAAATTGCTGTTGATTGAGGAAAAAATCTACAATGTGGGGGCCTATTCTTCAAAATACATCAAAACTATCAAATCGGCCCTTCATGCAATGGGAATTTGCAACGATTATGTGGCTTATCCGTTCAGAAAGTTTCATGATGCAAAACAGCAGCAAATTCAGCAGCATCTGAAAGAAATGGAGATGCCGGAAACTGTTCAGGCCCGATAAACTATTGTGGGATTTATTTTCTGGGTTTATCAGGTTTCGCTGTTTTTTCAGAAAGGGAACAATCCGTAAATGACGGATATAAGTTACCGGAATCAATGCGTAATATATCACAACATGAGGTTCCGGTATTTTTTTGCTTGACAAATACCAACTAAAAATTTATATTCAGCTTTTACATAAGCAGGAAATTTAAAACCATTGTTAAACATTGATACTAATTTTATGAAACGGTCAGTTGTTATTGCATTTCTCCTTTTTGTTGCAACCGGTTGGTCGCAAAAACCATTTACCGGAGAAAATGCCGTTGTAAAATCGGAGTTTATTTATCAGAAAGAAGATGTAAAATTCCCGAGTTGCCATGCTTCAACCATTGAACAGACAAAAGACGGGCTGATTGCTGCCTGGTTTGGAGGACAGTACGAAAAACACCCGGATGTGGGAATCTGGGTAAGCCGGTTTGAAAACGGGAAATGGACCATTCCGGTGGAAGTTGCCAACGGAATTCAGCACAAAAACCTGCGCTACCCAACCTGGAACCCGGTGCTTTTTAATACCGGGAAAGAAATCCAGCTCTATTATAAAGAAGGCCCCAACTGCAGCGACTGGTGGGGAGAATTAATCACCTCGGCTGATAACGGGAAATCATGGTCGCAACCGGTTCGTTTGCCCGAAGAAATCTGGGGCCCCATCAAAAATAAACCTGTTTTGCTGAAAAATGGCGACCTGCTTTGCCCATCGAGCACCGAACTTACCGGCTGGCAGGTACATTTCGAAATCACCCCTGATTTTGGCAAAACATGGGAACGCACACCCAGCCTGAACGACGGAAAAGAAGTGGGCGCTATTCAGCCAACCATTCTGATCCACAAAAACGGAAGGCTACAAGCATTGTGCAGAAGCCGGGGTACAAAAGTTCTTTCAACCTGGTCGGATGACAACGGAAAAACATGGACCGCACTGGAACCGATACAATTGCCGAACCCGAATTCAGGCATCGATGCCGTAACACTCCGGGATGGACGACATTTACTGGTTTACAACCATATTGTAAGTTCTGAAACGTGGGGTGACAGAAATGTGCTGAATGTGGCAGTTTCTGAGGACGGATTCAACTGGAAAGCGGCTGTTTTACTTGAAAATGATCCCGACAAAGACAGTGAATATTCTTATCCCGCGGTTATTCAGGCAAACGACGGGATGGTTCACATCACTTACACCTGGAACCGTAAACTGATAAAACATGTGGTGATTGACCCGGCAAAAATTCAGACAAAACCAATTGTGAATGGCAAATGGCCCAATAATTAATTCAATTTATCATGAAACCTTCAGCTTGTCTTTTTTTTAAAAGTGTTAAAATTTTGGCTGTCATTTCGCTGGCAATCATAGTATTTTCTGCAAAAGCACAGGAAAAATTAACCAACGCCGAAAAACTGGGGTTCCCGAAAGGAACAAAAATCCTGCTGCTGCACTGCGATGATGCCGGTATGTGCGAAGAAGCCAACATTGCAGTGCAATCGTATGTACTGAAAGGCGATGTACTTTCGGCTGCCGTGATGATGCCTTGTCCGTATGCGGCCGACATGGTGGAGTGGGCAAAAAAACACCCTACAGCCGATATTGGTGTTCACCTCACACTCACCAGCGAATGGAAAAAATACCGCTGGACGACCCTCTCCGACCCCGCAAAAGTTCCCGGACTGATTGACCCCGAAGGCAAAATGTGGCACGAAGTACCGGATGTGGTGCAACACGCCACTGCCAAAGAAGTGGAAACCGAAATCCGTGCCCAGATTGACGCGATGCTGGCCTTGGGGCACAAACCTTCGCACATCGACACCCACATGGGGACCTTGTATGGCTCGCCGGAGTTTGCCAGAGTATTCTTCGAAACCGCGGTAAAATATAACATCCCGGCCAACGCCATCGACCTCTCGAACAAGGAAGTAGCCGAATACTACCGAAAAGCCGGCTATCCCATCAACGACGAAATGATTCAGTATCTCGAAAAATATCCGCTTCCGAAACTCGACAATTTCACCAGCGCTCCCGATGGGAAAACCTACGAAGACAAACGCGAGAATTTTATCAAGCTGGTACAGTCGCTGAAACCAGGTTTGACCGAGATTATTTTTCATCCTTCCATTCTGACTGAAAACCTGAAAAGTATAACAGCCTCCGCACAACAACGTGCCTGGGAAGCAGAAATGTTCTCCGATCCGGTTATCAAACAGTTTTTTAAAGACAACAACATTCAACTGACCAACTGGACCGAAATCATGAAAAGATTTAATGACAAAAAATAGTTAAAAACAAAGACTCCATGGCAAATACATACACACAATCATATTTTCATTTGGTTTTTGCAGTAAAAAACCGTGAGGCTTTAATTAAAAATGAATGGAAATCAGAGCTTGAAAAATATATGACCGGAATTGTGCAAAATCATCAACATAAAATGTTGGCTGTGTTTTGTATGCATGACCATGTTCATATCCTGATCGGTTACAATGTAAATCATTTAATTCCTGATTTGATTGAAGAAATAAAAACATCAACTAATTCCTGGATAAAAAGCCAGGGATTCACCAAATTTAAATTTGAATGGCAAAAAGGATACGGTGCTTTTACCCATTCTCATTCTCAAATCGATACAGTTGTTAAATACATTCTGAACCAGGAAAAACATCACAAAAAGAAATCTTTCAGGGAAGAATATCTTGAAATGCTGGAAAAGAATGATGTGACTTACAACAAAGATTATTTGTTTGATTATTTTGATGAAACTGAATAACCAGGTAAGATTCCGGTGCTCTGCACCTTTTATGCAACTGAGATGAAATATGCTACAAATATTTCGCAGCGCTGCTGCTTCTGCGAGAAACGGAAACTAAAATCCTGATATTTGTTTCGTTAACAAAAATTGTGGCAATGAAGGTGCAGCACACCAAAATATTTGTAGAAAGAACATTAACATCAAAAAAAAGGTGCAGCGCACCGAAACATAAAAATATATGGCCAAAATAATGATTAGCATAAAGAAAATTTCCCCTCTTTTTTTCGCCTCCCTCTTACTTTTTTCCTTTCAGGCTGACCAGCCATTCAGCAAAATTCTGGCTGCATTTCACAACGGAAAATCGGGTTATGTGATGGTGGCCGCACACCGTGCATCTAATAAAATGTATGTCGAAAATTCTGTTTCAGCCATCAGACATGCCATCGAAATTGGCGTCGATATTATTGAACTCGATGTGAAAGTAACCAAAGACAGCGTGGTGGTGCTGAATCACGACGGAAAAATCGACCGCACCACCAACGGCACCGGTGACCCCGAAAAATATACCTGGGCAGAGTTGCAGCAATTCAGGCTCGAAATGCCCGACGGAACTTTGACAAACGAAAAACTGGCCACTTTTGAGGAGGCGCTTTTGATTGCCAAAGGGAAAGCGCTTATCGATATCGACATAAAAACAGGCAACCTGAAACCGGTGGTGGATGCAATTAAAAAAACCGGCACCCAAAACCAGGTTTTCTTCTTCGACAACGACTACGATGCACTGAAAGAAGTGCTGACCATGTTACCCGAAGCCATTCTGATGCCCCGCGCCTACTCGTATGAAATGGCCGATTCGGCTCTGCGGGTTTTTGCGCCCGAAGTGGTGCACATCGACGAATCGTTTTATACACCAGAGTTAACAAACCTGCTGAAAAAGAAAGACGCAAGAATCTGGATAAACGCGCTTGGCAAACAGGACGAATTAATCAGGTCGGGGAAAACGGAAGAGGCGCTTGCAAACCTGCTGAAAAACGGCGCCAACATCATTCAAACCGATGAACCTGAAATTTTGATTTTGTTATTGGAGAATAAAGGATTAAGGAAATTATAGATAACTAAATCGTATTTTTTGTAAAAAATATTATCTCGTCCATAAAGGGACTTAAAATACTCGGTTAAATGAATTTTTCTACCCATATTTAGTTCCTGACGGAACTGTCCTATAGGGACATAATATGGGTAGCAAATTGATAACAAATTGATTAAAAGTTCCGTAGGAACGAAATATTAAAGGACATCAACAATAGCCTGTTTTATGAAAATTCAAATCTTCATCATCTTTACAGCCGTTTCACTTCTGTTAGTTTCCTGCAAAACCAAAGAACAGCCCGAATCGCTGACACAGTATGTTGACCCGACCATCGGGAATGTAAGCGTTTTGCTGCAACCCACGCGGCCAACCGCGCAATTACCCAACCAGGTAATAAGAATGTACCCGGTGCGGGCCGATTTTGTCGACGACCAGATCCGGTTTTTTCCGCTCACCATTGCATCGCACCGCAACGGCGAGTTGTTTGGCGTTTTGCCCGGAACCGGAAATCCTGAAAAAAGAACCTGGAAAAATCGCCAGACATACGACCATCAACTGGAAGTTACACGCCCTTTTTTCTATTCAACCTACTTAATCGACGACGAAATCACAACCGAATTTGTTCCCGGCAATAAAAGCGCCATTTTTCGCTTTACCTTTCCTGAAAATGGCGAAAAACGGCTGCGTTTCAATCTTGTAAATACCGGGAAATGGGAACCTGTTTCGGCCAAAGTATTTACAGGAGTGGAAGAGTTTCAGGGGATGAAAGCCTTTGTTTATGCTGAATTCGACACCGAACCAAAAGTGTTGATTGAAGAAAACGGAACTCCTGAACAACCGGTAGGAAAACCCGTTTTGTGGGCTGATTTTTCGGAAAGCAAAAACCCGGTGGTTCAGTTAAAATACGCCGTTTCGTTTATCAGCGCCGAGCAGGCAGAAAAGAACCTGAAGAACGAAATTGATGGCTGGGAGTTTGAAAAACTGGCCGACCATGGAAAAGCTGTCTGGGAGGAAACATTGGGAAAAATACAGGTGAAGGGGGGCACCGAAGCGCAGAAGCGCAGTTTTTACACGGCCCTTTACCGCTGTTACGAACGCATGGTTGACATCACCGAAGACGGGAAATATTACAGCGCTTACGACCACCAGGTTCACGAAACCGACCGCCCGTTTTATGTCGATGACTGGGTGTGGGATACCTACCTGGCACATCACCCGCTGCGGATGATTCTCGATACCAAAAAGGAAAACGACATGCTCAATTCGTATGTAAAAATGTACGAACAAAGTGGCTGGATGCCGCAGTTTCCCTTACTTTTTATGGACAATCCCGCCATGCACGGTTTTCATTCCACCATCGTTTTTCTGGATGCCTACCGTAAAAACCTGCGTGATTATGATGTGCAGAAAGCTTACGAAGGTGTGAAAAAGAACGCCACCGACGCCACCATGTTACCCTGGAGAAACGGCCCAAAAACCGCGCTGGATGTGTTTTATCGCGAAAAAGGATTTTTCCCGGCACTGGCTCCCGATGAAAAGGAAACGTATCCTGAAGTACACGGTTTTGAAAAACGGCAGAGTGTGGCCATCACGCTGGCGCACAGCTACGACGACTGGGCGCTGGGACAACTGGCCAAAGAACTTGGCAAAGAAGATGATTACAAATATTTCAACGGGCAGGCTGCCAACTACCGCAATTTGTACCGCCCCGAAACCAAACTGATGTGGCCTAAAAATGAAAAGGGAGAGTGGATTGAAATCGACCCGAAATTTGACGGAGGCCCCGGCGGCCGCGATTACTACGACGAAAACAACGCTTTCACCTACCAGTGGCATGTACAGCAGGATATTCAGGGATTAATCGGATTGATGGGCGGACGTGAGGAATTCACCAAAACTTTAGACCAGCTTTTCCGCGAACCACTGGGGAGAAGCCGTTACGCATTCTGGGCCAAATTCCCCGATGCCACCGGAAATGTGGGGCAATATTCCATGGGCAACGAACCCAGTTTTCATATACCGTACCTGTACAATTATGCCGGCGAACCCTGGAAAACCCAAAAACGCATCCGTTTTCTGCTCGATGTGTGGTTCAAAGACAACATTTTTGGTATTCCCGGCGATGAAGATGGCGGTGGCATGAGCGCTTTTGTGGTCTTTTCGTCGATGGGATTTTATCCGGTAACACCAGGTCTGCCAATTTATACAATCGGTAGTCCGGTTTTTGAAGAGGTAAAAATTCAGCTCGAAAACGGAAAAACATTTACCATAAAAGCGCCCGGTTGTTCGGTGGTGAACAAATACATCCAGTCGGCAAAACTGAACGGAAAGCCGCTCACCAAAACCTGGTTTACCCACGATGAACTGATGAACGGCGCCACACTGGAACTCGAAATGGGTTCGAAGCCAAACAAACAGTGGGGCTCGGCACCGGAAGATGCGCCACCGTCGGCTTTAATTTTTAACTAATTAAGGATGTGTTTTGATGGTTTAAAAAGCTATTTTTAGCTTCAAATCATTCGCCATGGCAATTCATGTAAAAAAAGTCAACGGAGATAAAGTAATTTTCGACAGGGAGAAACTGAAGCAGGCTTTGAGTTTTTCGGGGGCAGCACCAGAAGAGCAGGAAAAAATAGCCTTGATGGTGGAATCGCGTATTTATGACGGCATCCCCACCAAACGAATTTACCAGATGGCCTTCGACTTACTGAAAAAAGAATCTTATCGGAATGCAGGTCGTTACAAGTTAAAAAATGCCATCATGGAAATGGGGCCAACAGGATTCCCGTTTGAAGTTTTTGTGGGGAAAATTTTCGAAACCATGGGGTACGAAGTGGAAACGGGTGTGATTGTGCAGGGAAAATGCGTGCAGCACGAAGTGGATGTGATTGCCCGTAAACCCGGCGAAATGATCATGATTGAATGCAAATTTCACATGGAAAGCAGCTCGAAAAGTGGTGTTCAGGTGCCATTGTATATTCAGTCGCGCTATCTTGATGTAAAAGCTGCCTGGGAAAAACAATACGGGACCAACCTGCATTACCGCGGTGGGGTGGTCACCAACACGCGTTTTAGTGAAGATGCCATACAATATGGCAATTGTGCCGGACTGGTGCTGATTTCGTGGGATTATCCGTCGGACAAAGGATTGAAATACTGGATCGATAAAACCGGGCTGCAACCTGTTACTTCGCTGATTTCACTTACCAAAAAAGATAAGCAATTCCTGCTTGACAGGGGGATTGTTTTGTGCAGTCAATTAGAGGAAAACAAGGACTTATTAAAAGAAATGGGAGCCACCGGTTTCCAGGTCAGAAAAATACTGAATGAAGCTGCCAACCTGATTGCAAGCTAATCAGGAGCTTGATTTATTTTTCAATGTTGTTATTCATATTCAAACCATTCCCGGTTGTTTATTAAGGGATTGATTTGAACAAATCCGGAAGTTTTTTCTATAAATATCTCCGCACCTTACTTTGGTAATCGAGATAAGCTTCTCCAAAACGGTTTCTCAGGAAATTTTCCTCGCCTATGATGATAAAATGATAAATGACGAAACTGTAAACGCCCATCAGAATAATGATCCAGTTCAGCGAAAAAATCATCGAAGATAGGGTAAGCAGGTGTAACCCGACATACATCGGGTTGCGGCTGATTTTATAAATTCCATGGCTTTTAAAAGTAGTTTGGTCAGAAGGCAGTCCCAAACGAACCGATTTTCCGAGATTAATCAGGCTGATAATAATAAAAATCAGTCCGGCAGCCAGAAATACCCTTGCTATCTGATGGTTGTAGCGCATTTGGTTATTGCCGACAATCACCCGGGTTGTCCGCCACCAAACCATCCACGTAAGATATCCGGCTGTTTTTCCTGTGTAAAACAGAATGGGGTTGATGGTTGTTTTTCCGGCTACTTCCATATTTGAAAATGTTGATTGATAAAGCAAGGTACAAATAAAGCCCCCCTCCTGTTCTCACGCAGGGGGAAGGATTAAGAAAAATAAAGAATATCGGATAAGCCCGCATGAATGACGAAGCCGGGCAGGGACGGGCAGGGAATGACAAATAAAAAAGTGAAATCCGGAAGCAAAGCCTGTAAGGCTTAAATTATAATAACCCCGTCCCAATGTTTTCATGGTGGATTACGTCAGGGTCTATCAAAAGAAATAAAACGCAACGACTTATTTTCTGAAAGGATCTCCTTTCGGGCTTTGACTCACCACCCAACGGAAAGCATTAATAAAAAGCAACTTTTGCGTGGCATCGGTGTACGCTTCATCGCCATGCCCCATGTTCAGGTAAACCATCCGGTATTTTCTGTGGGTCCACACAATGGGCCAGTCGCCAAAACTGACAACATCTTTGATACCGAGCGGATAATTTTCAGGGGCAATAGAAACCAGCACCACCACATCAGGGTTTTTCCGCGGGCTTGGGTTCCACTGGTACCATTCGCTGGCCGGAACAATAAATGAACCCGGGAGGTTTTTTGTTACCGGGTTCTTTTGATTGTCAACATTTACCAAAACTGGCTGTGGTGGCCAGTTGTTGCAGTAAAAAACACCACCTCCCAAAAAATTCACCAGCCACGGCCAGTTGGTGTTTTTGTCGTTATAGGCCGATGCATGAAAACCAATCCAACCGCCCCCGTTTTCCATATATTGTTCAAGCGCTTTTCGCTCATCTGCACTACCCGGACTGCCATCCGGCATGATGATGACATCAAACTCTTTCAGCTTTTCATAAGAATATTGCGAAAAATCGGTTGTCACTTCCAGAATGTAGCCTTCTCCCCAGGTTAGCCGCTTAAAAAAATCAACGGTTTGCCGGGCAAACTGAACATGCGCTTCTTCGGCATGAGTGGTATAATACAATAATGCTTTAAAACGGGGTGCACTTGCATAATTTGCCGGATAGCTTTCAGGTTCCTGCGCATTTAAATGGAACATTAATACTGAAAATAACAGGCTGAGAAAAATGTTTTTAAGTTTCATTATTTATTGATGTTGATAGTTATAATCCGTTTGTTAAGTTTTATTTGCAAGTTAATCTGAGTGGAAACCAATTTTTGTTGGGCACAATGTGAGGATGACAGAAAGCCCCATTAATGCTGTCATTTCGACGAGTATGCGAGGAGAATTGAAAATCAGCGGAGCTAAATCTCTTCGTACAAACAGACCTCTCCTGTCGCCGAGGTGACAGCAAAAAAAAACTTTCATTGGTAACGAAATCGAAGAATGATTTTATGCATATCCATTTTGCTTCGTGTAACTAAAGAATTATTTACTTCCGGCCCATTTTATTGCATTGGCTAACATGGTTTTAAAATCCATTGATTCAAAGAGTTTATTGCTGTGTCCCATCAGGAAATAAACATTCCTGGCTTTTTTATTCTCATTTACCCAAACAACCGGATGGTCGCCCATTTTAATATCGGTGGCAGGTTTATAACTTGTCTCATCAACGTTGGCCAGAACATGAACATGGGGCCGCGGTGATTGATTAAAGGTGTACCACTCGTCGGCGAAAAGCACAAACGACGGCGAAACACCTTTCATAACGGGGTGAGAGCGGTCTTCAACACAAACAGTGCCGTCGGCAAGTTGGGCAATATAATTCTGAAAACGGATGCCTCCCATAAATTCAGAAAACCAGTTCCACATCGGGTAACCATCAAAATCGCCCAAAAGTGTGGCATGATGAAAACCAATCCAGCCGCCCAAACCAGCATCAATGTATTTTATAAAAGCTTTTTCTGCTTCTTTTGTCCATGAATAGGGCGGATAATCAAGTTGCAAAATTAACTGAAACTGTTGCAGAAACATTTCATTTACTGGTTTAGTGGTGTTGATTTCAGTAAAGGCAATATCCAGATTTTTCTTTTCAGTTTCGAGCCATTCAATTGCTGCGGCCGTAAAACTTTCGTGCTGGCCGCCCCGCTCGGTTAAAATGAGAATTTTAATTTTCTCTGTTTGCGTCGCCGGTTTTGTTGGTCCCGAAATCACCTGAAATGCGACAAATAGAAAAAACAGTATTCCGATTATCTTCATATTTTTCAGTTTTACCTGACATTTTACTGCCCCGGATATTATTGGTAAAGGTTTATGCAAATGTGGTATTTTTTTTCATGAAAAACAGACCAATCCCAACATCCGGCAAGGGAGGAAATTGCAAAAAATAGGATGAAACAAACATGTTTGCAGATAAACACAAACAGTTAAAAACAAACTTCATATGCGCCTGCCTTGCTGTCAGGCAGGTTCCATCGGGTGAAAATGCCGGAAAAAGCGACAATGCATAACCGACAACCAATCAGTAACTTTAATAATTTGCACTGATGAAATGAAGGTTGAAAATCCTGAGAAATCCACGACAGTTAATCAACAAAATAAATTTATTAGCATATTTGGATTTTAAATAAACATACTTCTATAATTAAATCCAAAAATTGAAAAAATGAACAAATTCAGTCTATTATTGATCGCTTTATTGGCCTTTTTTACAATGAGTTGCGATAAGTTACAAAGAAATAACCAACAGCAGGAACAGCCGCAAATGGGCCCGGGCGGTGGCATGGGAGGTGGCAATTTTGACCCCTCGGTATTCATTGATCGCCAGATGGAAGAGTTAAAAGAAGGGTTACAGCTTTCAGATGAACAGGAAAAACAAGTGCGCGAAATTATTACTGCCGGTTTTGAAACCATGCGCAAATCAAGGGAAGAAATGATGGATGGCGGAGGCGACCGCGAAGCTATGCGCGAAAAAATGCAGGCCATGCGCGATGAACAAAACCAGAAATTGAAAGCCGTTCTTTCTGAAGAACAATTTGCAAAATACGAACAGATTCAGGCTGAACGCCGCGAAAGAATGCGCCAGCGTGGCGGATTTGGTGGCCCACAAAACTAATACTGACAATTTTTAAAATTTGATAGAAATCGTATCCGGATTGCCGGGTACGATTTTTTTGTCTTATCCATTTAATTACCTTTTTGCCAGCAGATTGAAGCTTTTAAAATGGTAAATATTTGCTGCCCGATATTATTCTGAACTGTTTATATTTCCCATAAAAAGATATTATCTGGGTTTCTTATATTTTTGCTGCTCAAAAACCGGAGTAGCAATATGAAATTACCCCGATTTTCTGGCTGAATGGCCCCGGATTACTTACTCATCTAATTTCGGGAAAGCTTTTTGCTTTGGGTTGGCCATCCCGGGCCACACATTTACTGCCTGCCTTACCTTTTTGTAATGACAATCCCGGTTGTTTTTCTGTATAAAATCCTGAAGAACAAGCCATCAGGATTTGACCGTTTGAAGCCGATTATCCAACATCGGTGAGGTGTGTTTTTACTGGTAGTTCCAATCTGGTTAACACGGTTTGCCCTGAATCCTTTGTTTCCACAATACACCGGCTGGGCCGGTTTTTTTGCCTATCTGGGGCTGTTTGTTTATGGATTTCTGTTGATAAAAGAGGCGAAGTTTATCGATGTTTTAAAACAACGGAAATAGCTGTTCCTGAACATCGGGCTTATTCTCAGTACAAGCCGACCAGCCAGACCGCAGCATACGGGCTGGAGCCGCTGATTACGAGCCTGGTTACCGCTTCAATTGAGTTTAGCTGGGTCATGTTTTTTACAGCTTTGGCTGCATCAAAGCTGAATTTCAGTCACAAATACCTGCAAACCGCCAACCAGGCTGTTTTACCGGTGTATATTCTGCACCAGTCTGTAATTGTGGTTTTCGGGTATTTTATCATCAACATTTCAGCAAGTCCGGGAATGAAATTTCTGATGCTGGCAGCGCCTGCCATTCCGTTTTCGCTGCTTTTGTTCCTGGTAATCAGAAAATCAACTGTACTCCGGTTTGTTTTCGGGATGAAAGTGAAGTGACGGTTTCAAAGCAAAAAAAACAGTCGCAGGTAAATCCAGCCGGAAATTCACCGTTTCAGGAAAACGATTTAAAGAAGCCACCATTGTTGTCAAGCAGAGTGATTTTGATACTCGTAATAATCTGCAAAACTGATTTGCTGAGCCAGGTAAATTTTTATGTTATTATTTTAAACCCAGTTAAATTTTTCTTCATTACATCAGCAAAAAAATGAAACCGTTTTTTTTGAATCTTACCCAAAGAAATTGCCCAGAATGAAGCCCCAAAGTCAGTAAAGAGTAATAAAAAAGTCGGCAAATTCAGGTTTAAATGGAATCTTTAACTGCTAATAAATTACCTGATTTTATCGGGATTAACCACCACGTGTTTAATCGATTTTTCTGACTCACCTGTTCGGGATGAATAAGTAATATGCAACAAACCATTGGCAGTTTGGATAAGGCAGGGATAAGAATAACTGCCCCCACCCTGTTTGGGGTCGTTTTCGAGATATTCTTTCCATTTCCAGGTTTCGCCTTCGTCGTCCGAGAGCATTAGTGCCACGCGGTAGCGGCCATCGTCGATATCATTTCCCAGGAAAGCCCAGCGGCCATCTTTCAGCTTCAGCAGTTCAACGCTGGCTTCGTTGGGAATATCGGTTTTTACGGTATAACTCCAGCTGTCGCCATTATCTTTCGAAATGGCTTTGTGAACGCGGGCGGGAGCATCGCCACTGTCGCGCATAAAAGCCACAATGTCACCGTTTTTGCGAACTTCAAGCGCCGGTTGGATAGGCCCGCGGCCAACAATGGGTTTTGAAGCTTTCCAGGTTTCGCCGTCATCATCCGAAATGGCGCAAATCGACAGGTTAAAACCATCATGATACAATGGCAGAATGATCCGGCCAGATTGCAGAATCAGTGGTTTGATGCGGGTCATCCAGCCAATACTTCGTTTGACTTTGTCTTTGCTGGCCTCTTTAATCATATCGTCGTAAAGCGGTGCATAACCAGCCCATCCATGCTGCAATTCGGGCATTTCCTTGAATTGCTTTTCTATTTCCTCTTCAAATTCTTTTCCGGGTTTGATCAGGATGTTGTCCTGCCAATCCCACACCGGCGCTCCCGGGTTGTTGTAATGGGTTGAGGTGCGTGTACGAAGAATAGACACTTCCCACTGGTTGCCCTGCACTGCAATCCAAACCAGGAAAAGCTTTCCTTTTCCGTTCAGAAAAACAACCGGGTTACAATCGGGCAACCCGGGCGTGTCGGCTGCCACAAAGGGTTTGCCCCATTCTTTTTTGCCTTTCTCGAGCCGGGCACCCATAATCCGCACATCGTCGGCTGTGCGTTCGCCACTACCCTGGAACCATACCGCCAGAAAATCGCCGTTGGGCAGGGCAACAATGCTGCTGCCATGCGAATGTTCTGATTGCGGGGGAAATATTAACTCCTCCTTCAGAATTGAATTATAGACGTTTTTTTGCTGGGCAAAAACAGTGATTGTCAACAAAAACAGGGAAAAAATTATAAATAGTTTCTTCATCTCATTTTTAAAATTAATGGCTAAAGCCTGATTTAATCAATGTTCTTTACACCGGGCTTAAGCCGGTGTAAAATTATTCCTGCAGTAAAGGTTTTAACCTTTAAATCTTTCTTACATAAAACGAAACCCACAGGATATACAGGAAACAAATTCCAATTACCCCGATACTGGCAACTGGCGAAACAATGTCGCTTGCCCAGCCAGCCAGCGGCGGAATAAAAGCACCTCCTGAAACAGCCATAATCAGCAATCCTGAAATTTCGTTGGCACGATCGGGCATTTTTTCAAGTGCCAGCGAAAAAATAACCGGGAACATACTGCCAGCTCCGAGTCCGATGATAAAAATGGCGGCCAATGCCACATAAAAGGAAGGTGCCATCAACACACCCGCCACTCCCAACAGCGAAGTAAGGGTTGTAAGCAAAAGAAAAACGCGTGGTTTAATCTTACTCAGAATAATTGCCCCTATCAGACGCGAAATGGTTTCGCCGGCAAAAAAGGCACTGATACCATAAGCCGCATTTTCAATGGATATTTCAAATTTCGAAATTAAAACATTCGAAATATTGGTATTGGTGGACACTTCGGCACCCACAATCAGGAAGATTGACAGGGCCATAAAAGCAATAAACGGGTTTTTCAATAATCCGAAACAGGAACCAAAGGACGCCGGTTTTCTGTCGGGTTTTGATTCCTGAATTGGCGTGGAGAACAACCACAAGGCACCGAGTATAGAAGTTATTCCGTAAACAATCAAAACCAGTTTCCAATCGCCAAACAAGGTTGCCATTACTTTTCCGGCAATGATGGGCCCCAACATGGAAACGATGGCTTTTACAAACTGCGAGGTACTCAGGTAACTGGCAAGTTTATCTCCCGGCGAAACATCCTGCAGCAACGGGTTGGCAGAAACCTGGATAAAGGTATTTCCCATTCCCAGCAACATAAAAGAGGCAAACATCATTTCAAAAGAATAGCTTACAAACGGCAATACCAAACCTACCGCCTGAATCACCATCCCTAACATCAACATGTTCTTTTTCCCGTACTTATCCTGCAAAATGCCCACCGGCACCGACAGCACAAAAAACCAGAGCAACACCATTGTTGACAGGAACTGCGCCATCACATTGGATACGCCAAAATCATGTTTCACGTAACCGATGGCAACTCCCATGATATCCACAAAACCCATTACAATAAAGGCAAAGAAAGCGGGGAGCAGCTTGCTCCAGCTGGTTTGTTTTGCTGTCATAGTTTTACATTTTTTGTTGGTTTAAAATTGAATAAATGTTTATTCCCTAAAATTACTAAATCCCCCGGCTTCGCCACCCCCTTTAGAAAAGGGGGACTTCCCAAAAATAAAATGCGCAGCTGATGTGAAATTACCATAAATCTTCACCGTACGACCATCCTTCGCGAACGGGTTCTTTAATATAGGCATTCAGTTCAGGCTGATTGGTAATCTGCATTTTTTCGCCATCGTACTCAATTCGGGTGGCAAAACGCTGGGCAATAACGCCCACCATTACCATTTCGTTGAGCGATGCGGCATAATCGAAATTTGAACCGGGCAAAGTGCCGTTTTTGATACAATCCACCCACTCCTGCTGCGGCATTTCTTCGCCCACACGCGGAATCGTCTGGGCCGGTGCATTTTTCAGAAATTCCTTCCACTCCTCTTCCGACACCATCAAACGCGGGTTGTTAGGCCGTCCGCCGGTAATGAGCGTTTTCTTTTCGCCTATCATCACCATTCCCGAATCGGGAAGTTTATCAACACCCCACTCGGGTCTGATTTCGGGTTTTGAGCCACCTTCGTGCCAGTAAAGTTCTGCTGCGGCTTTGTCGCCGCGGGCATTAAACTGAAATTTCACCACCGATTCTTCGGGGATAAAACTGTGGTCGGGCACCGGATTCGGAACTGTTGCTTCCACGGTGTGCGGGTTCCCCAGTTCCAGCGCCCAGAAAGGGGCATCGATGGTGTGGTTCGACCAGTCGCCCAGCAAACCGTTGCCATAATCGTAAAAACCGCGCCAGGCTTTGGGTACATAAACCGGGTTGTAAGGTCGTTCAGCAACCGGTCCCTGCCAAACATCCCAGTCGAGTGTGGCGGGAACCGGATGAGCAGGTGGCGGAAAACTTTCGGGTTTTGTCCAGTAACCACCAGGTTTGAATTCAAACGGACCAAACCACGCGTGTACTTCCTTTACCTGCCCCAAAATGCCTGCATCGTACCATTCTTTGATCAGTCGGATTCCGTTGGTGGTGTGTCCCTGGTTGCCCATCTGCGAAACAATTCCATAATGTTTTGCCGCTTTTTTGAGCGTGCGCAGTTGCCACACATTGTGGGCCAGCGGTTTTTCAACATACACATGCTTTTTCAGTTGCATGGCTGCCATTGCGGCAGCAAAATGTGTGTGGTCGGGTGTTGAAACCACCACGGCATCAATTTCATGCTGCATTTCATCCAGCATTTTTCTGAAATCCTTGTATCGTTTGGCTTTCGGGAAGGTTTTGAAAGCATTGGCAGCACGGTTGTCGTCCACATCGGCAATCGCCACAATGTTTTCGTTCATCAGTTTTTCCCAGTTGTCTTCGCCCCGTCCGCCAGCACCAATCAGTGCCATATTCAATTTGTTGTTGGGCGAACAACTCAAAAGATTTGGAAGAATAATTACTCCTGCTGTTGCGGTAGTTGCCGATTTCAGGAACATTCTGCGAGAAAAATCTTTCATGATTCTATTGATTTAGTATTTTAAGTTCTCCAATTCTTATACCGCGACGCGGTAATTTAATTCAGCCCAGTGGTAAAGCGAAGCGACACCCTGGGTAATTTTAACAATAAACGAAAAGACGCCCTGAAAGGGCAACTTCCCTATTATTAATTTGCCCTTTCAGGGCGCTATCTGAAATTTCCTGTTCAATCCCAATGCGACTCCCGGCATTAACCGGGATTGCATTAATTTGAAATAAATTGGGCTTTCAGCCCGAAAATCAAATTTTAACATAACTTCAGATGATTTTTAGTTCTTTTTTTCAGGCACTTTGCTGAACGACCCCGGGTAGTTGCATTCCAGTGCTTTACTTCCGTTTGCTTCCCTCATCCAGGTATCAAATTCGCGTTTACCTTCTTTTAAAAGAATCACCCTGCCACCCGCCTTCGGGTCAACAGCCTCGGGCATTGTTTTGGTTATCCTGCCATAAGCCAGTGCAATTCCATAATGAACACCGATATAGTCGTTAATGTGGTCGTGCCCCACAAAAGTGCCCATCACATCGCCGCTTTCGAGCATCGCTGCAAACATTCCGGTATTGATTTCGGGACTGCATTCATCCTCGTTTTTTACGCCAACCGGCAGATTTAAAGTGTTGTTCCATGCATCGGTATATTCAGGAAGCGGAATATGAAAAAATGCCAGCGCCGGAAAAGGCAACCCATTATTTGAAGCAGTCAGTTTACGGCTTTTTTCGCGGTACCAGCCAACCTGCTCGTGTGTAAACCATCCCCAGCCATCCACTTGCGGCTGGAGTGTGCTGTACATGTTCGAATCCATAAAATACAACTGGGCAGCGGGTTTTCCGTCGTTGCCCAAAACCGGCAATACAAAATTGGAATAACCATAAGTTTCTTCTTTGTCGTTGTTCAGACAATAGCGAAACTTTTGCAGAAAACCAGCCAGTTCCTTCCGTGAAAAATTGTGTTCCGAATCGTGATTCCCGAAAACCATCGTCCAGGGTGTTTTGTATATTTCAACTATTTCAAAAAGTTTTTTGTAGGCTTCCTGCGGATCGTCTTCAGTAACAATATCGCCCGTGAACACCACGAGATCAGGTTTCTCAGCCTCCATCACTTTTTCAACCGTGGTGTAAACTTCAAGGTTCTTCTTTTCTTTTAAATTGATGTGTGTGTCGGTAAACTGAACGATTTTCAGCACACCGCTTTTAAACTGAAGTTTTGGGGTAGTTTGTGCATTCAGACTGAAAAAAGCAAAAACGGTAATAATGAACAGGAAAATTCTTTTCATTGGATTTACTTTTTGATGGTAAACGAATCGACTACTTTTCCTTCAGCATTAAAAGTTGTGAAAATGAGTTTATTTCCTTCCACTTTCAGATACTGGTAAAACTGTCCTTCTCCATAACGAACTGCTGCATAAGGTTCTTCCCCTATATTTTTGTGACGGGAAGGAATTCCGATGGAAATCACGTAAACAGTCCCGTTTTTGTATGAATCGGTTACCACACCGCCATTCATCGGTTTTGAGCGCATGTAATAGTGGATGTGACCTCCAAAAACCATGTCAACATGATATTTATCGAACAGCGGCACCCAGGTTTTTTGTATGTCGAAATAAGGCTCTTCGTAATTGTAGGGTGGAAAATGGAACACCGCAATTTTCCAGGTTGCTGTGCTGTTTTTCAACTGTTCCTCAATCCAGCCGGTTTGCGCATCAACAGGCGAAGTGGCGTCAATCATCAGAAACAAGGTGTTTTTGTATGTAAAAGAATAAGTTTGCTCAGTTGGCACTCCGGCTGGTGCATTTTCAGGATAACTGAACATGGCCCTGTACATTCCGGCTCCCAAACCAGCCCTGTTATCGTGGTTTCCCGGAACACACATCAAAGGTTTTTGTGAAATTGCACCAGGTACATAAGAAAAAAGGGCGTCCCACTGATCGCGGTACAAACCATCGCTCACCAAATCGCCGGCAATGGAAAAAAATGCAGCATCGGGATGAAGAGAATCGGCACGGTTCAGCAACTGGCCAAATTGGGGTGAAAAGTGCGTGTCACCAAACCAGACAAACGAAAAAGTGTCGTTGGATGCAGCCGTGGTAAAAGTAAAATCCGGGTTCCAGATCGTATCTGGTGAAACCTGGTATTCGTAAACAGTTCCCGGTTCAAGACCCGATATTTTTGCGGTAAACCGGTTGATAAACCTGTCGTTCATCAGCAGGCGGTCTTCGAGCCTGAATTTGTGAGCCCCGGCCGAACGAACCACGCTGTCACCTTTTTTGCGGTAACTTACTTTTCCTGAATTTACGGTTGTATCGGTTCTCCATTGAATATCGACCGATGTTGACGGATCGCTGCTCCAGGTCAGCATTACCTGGTCGGGTTTTTCTGACGAGGGGGTTTCAGTCTTCCGGAAAGCGCCCACCAAATGTGATTCGGTTCCTCGGCCACGGACGGTTGTGAGCAACTGTGCCCCATTCAGTTCTTCAGGAATTCCGGTTAAAACCAGTTCGTCCCAGTCGTGGTAGGTAAAAGCGCCATCCTGTAAAACGCCCACAAACTGGTTTTCAGGGAAAGAGTTGGTGAGTGCAAGCTGGTCTTCCTTTTTTTGAGGTTGAACAGCGACAAAATAGTGCAGTCCGTAGTTTTCAAAACCGTTGATACCCAATCCGACTTTTCCGGCAGGAAAAGCTTTTTGCCAGATTTCATATTCTGTCATTTCGTTTTTTACGGAAAGATTGGTTTTGGTGAAGCCGTTTTCTAACAACCACCACGGTACAATTTCCTGTTTTTTGCTTCTGAAAACCGAAACGGTAACCGGAACATTCACATCGAACATCCAGTGACGGGTTGCCAGAATATTCAATTCCTCAGGCGAAAAAAGTGCCTTTGCCTGGTCGTAGGTGAGAGCGGTCAATTCTGTCTCTGTTTTTGTCGCATACAAATCAGTTACCTTGCTGTCCATTACCTGTTTTACCGAACGGGTATCGGATGAAGTACAGGCAAACTGCGTTGCCACGAAACCTGCCAGAACAATAAAAACCAGAGTTTTAAAAAGTCGTTTATTTTGAATCATATTGAATATTTTTCTCGTTTTAATCTGTTTTCTACTCTGTTTTCAACCTTTAATCCGTTCCGTCCGCAACAAGGTTCGATTTTCAATCTGCTTTCTTAGCGGACGGGTGCTTTGTCCTTGGCATTTTCCCGGGGTTGAAACCCCGGGTTATTCATATTTAAGCCTTAAAGGCTTTTTTATACTTCGTCATTCCTTATTTGATATTCGTTATTCCTTATTCAAAAAGTTCCTCACTCACCCCGGGCTATTATTATTTTGAACATTCGGCGCTGTTTCGTTTTATTAAATTTTTTCATTTTCAGCGACAGCGTCGCGCAATCTTTGTAGCCAAAGCGAGACACCCAATAATCCGAAGCTCCAGAGGAGCGAAATCTCTGTTCCGTCCGCAAATGGTTTTGTTTTTCAATCCTGCTCACTTCGCGGACGGTTGCTTTTTTGATTCCTTTTGTCCCGGGGTGGCGTTCATGCCTCACTTACCCCGGGCTATTATAATCAAACCCTTTCAGGGTTGTACATCAGCTGCTTTTTCATTATTCGCTATTTCTTGTTCTTTTCTTTCTATTCACCTTTTACATCCCGATTACCATTAGAAAGAAGGTGGTCTTTCTGTTCCGTCCGCAATTGGTTTTGTTTTTCAATCCTGCTCACTTCGCGGACGGTTGCTTTTTTGATTCCTTTCGTCCCGGGGTGGCGTTCGTGCCTCACTTACCCCGGGCTATTATAATCAAACCCTTTCAGGGTTGTACATCAGCTGCTTTTTCATTATTCGCATTTCTTGTTCTTTTCTTTCTATTCACCTTTTAAGTCACGATTACCATTAGAAAGAAGGTGGTTCT
>JAJUGS010000176.1 GCA_029265875.1 Prolixibacteraceae bacterium | reverse complement strand
AGAGTTTTGTGTTTTCTTTTTCATAGTAATTCAGGGTAAGACTGACAGGCCCCACACCGGTTTGGTAAACAATGGCGGCCAGTCCCTGCAGATAATAATTCCGGATAAATTTTGCATGCTGTAAAGTTCCATCGCTTGCCAATAATAATTCTTTTACCGGCAAAAAAGCGTAACCTTCAAGCCTGAAATCAAAACCCGGGGCAAATGTATAAGCTGTACTCAATCCACCGGCCAGGTAGCTGTTCGAATGGAAATTTTCGATAAACAGCGATTTGCTGTGTGGAGTAGGGTAGAAACCCGGTGCAGCCAGTTTTGAGGACCGGAAATTCGTGAAATTGTTCTTTGTACTGAAAACTGTTTCGCCAAGCAAACCGGTTGTAAATTTCGGGCCCATTTTGAAATTCCTTAAAACATGAGCTTCAAACTGAAAATAGTTATGGTTATTAGTAACCTTACCACCGTCTTTGCCAGAGGTTGTGCCGGGTATATTTGTCTCTTTTCCCGAAATGTATTTTACCAGCAGATAACGGTGTGAACCCTCGCTGGCATATTGCCGGTAATTCAGCGAATTGTTTTCCACGCCTATTTGCGAACTGAAAGCGGTGAAAGTGGTTTTATCAGGATCATCAGATTTATTGAAAACATCGGTTTGGTAATACTGATCGGTGCTGTTTGAAAAGGCAATTCCCCCGAAAACCTTGTTGTGAATTTTCCATGGGAAACCGGCCTCAAAGCGGGTGTTGTTTTCGTTCTGGATGATGTAGGGTGGCCTTACATCTTCAAAGAACAACTCCGAACTCGATGCAAAATAATCCCAGCGGTTAAAAGTAGAAAAGCCAGCCAGATAAAAAGGCAGCGATGACGGAAAATCGATCCGGGCTCCCAATTTGAATGAACTGTAAAACCGCCCGAAATAAATATTTGAACTGAACGTGTAAGCGCGGCTGTTGTATGTCCGGTAATTAAAACTTGCAAAACCCTGGTTGATAGGTTTTGTGGAAATATTTCCGCCTACTTTCACCTCTGCTTTTTTTTGGGGTTCCACTTTCAGGTGAAGATCGTAATACCCGGTTTCAGTATTATAGCGCGAAACCGGCATGATTGACTTTATATGGTCATCAGCAATCAGTTTAAAATATTCCTTTTTAAACGATGAAAGGGTTACCACATCATATTTCCCTTTTATCGACTGAATGATATACTTTCTTTGCATCGGGTCCTCAACTCCTTCAACCTGGATATTCTGAAAGAAAAGTTCCGGCTTTTTCCGTGTGAACTGCTTTCTACGTTCATTTACTGTTTCTGGCGAAACCCGTCTTTGAACCAGATTTTTGATACTGTCGATTGAATTATAGGCGGTTCTCATACCATCCACCACAATTTGGTCGGCTTTGTTCCAGTCCATCAGCCCCACATTTTTAAACTGGGTTTTGAGCAGTATTCCTTCGTTTTCTTTTATCTCGAAATTGGTGGGCCGCATTACAAGGTTCGAGATTTGGGCTGTCAAATCATCGGGATCGGCGGTTTTCTGGTCGTCGGCCACCTGGTGACCAATGATGATGTCCGGTTTAAAAAGGTCTTTCATAATGTCGTGGGGAAAATTGTTCAGAATACCGCCATCGAAAAGTAAAACACCGTCAATTTCGATGGGTTTGAAAACCAGCGGAACCGTCATCGAAGCACGGATGGCTGATCCCAGGTCACCGGAGCGCAGAATGAGTGGCTGGCTTTTGTTTACATCGGTGGCCACGCAGAAAAAGGGAACCATCAGGCTGTCGAAATTATATTTGCAGGCCGCGTTGGTGGCAGCAAAAAGTTCCATAAATGCAAAATCCATCTGTTCCTGCGGAACAAAATTGGTGGGTGGCAGGATTTTCAGTTTTTCATCTTTTTTTTCCAGCCGTAAATCAATCCAGGCCGGGTCTTCTTCTGGAATCTTGAAATAATATCGGTAATCTTTCTGGATTTTTCCGGTTGACCAAAAATAAAAATCATCCGATTTAAAAAGTTCTTCCATCTCGTCGGGCGAGTACCCGGCAGCATATAAACCACCCACAATGGCACCAATGGAAGTACCGGCAATATAATCGATGGGTATATTATTTTCCTCCAGTACCCTGATTACGCCGATATGCGCCATACCTTTTGCACCGCCCCCGCTGAGCACAAGGCCTACTTTCTGCCCGGTTGCCGAAAGCGTAACCAGCAATGCACAAATCAATATGAACCAGGTTTTTTTCATTTTCAGGCGAAAATGGTGTTTTTGTCAAATGTACAAATTTGCTTATTCTGTTAAACAGGAATCAGCGAGGGAGTAAGGAAAAATTAATGTGACCGCTCGTTGCAGTTATTATTTAAAATGGAATTATGAAATGAGCATGATTTTTCAGAACACCAAAAGAAATGAATAAATCTTTATGTGCAACAACGTTCGACGTAACGAAGTGGAGTTCATTCCTTTTCATTACAAATCCAGTTTTATCAAATTAATTGAATACGAAAATTATCGAAACAAATTTGAAAATTCACTCACATGAATAACATTATTGCTCATTCACTTTACTATGCAGACTTTGAAATCCTTCTCCCAGGATTTCCTTGGTGTCCATCACGGTAATAAAAGCATCGGGGTCAATTTTACTGATGTATTCCTGTAAAAGAGCCACTTCCCGGCGACTCACCACCGTGTAGATTATTTCTTTCTTTTCGCCGGTAAACATGCCTTCTCCTTTTAGATAAGTGCCGCCGCGTTCGAGTTCATACAGCAGCTTTTGTTTGATGTCTTCATGTTTTTTCGAAATAATAATCAGTGCTTTGTTGTAGTCGGCCCCTTCAAGCGTAATATCAATGGCGCGGCCTGTAATGTAAATCACCACCCACGAGTAGAGTGGTATTGCCCAGTCGCGGAATGCAAATAAACCCAAAAGTACAATGGTTGAATCGACATAAATCATCAGTTTTCCCAATTGCATTTTTGTGTATTTGGCAATAATCATGGCAACAATATCGGAGCCGCCCGATGTGGCGCGCGATTTGAAAATCAATCCCAGGCCAAAACCAATCAAAACTCCGCCAAAAACACACGAAAGCAGAATATCGTCAACCAAAGCTGCATCGCCAACAACACGCATCATGGTAATTCCATCGATAAAAACCGAAGAAAGTACAAATCCAATAACCGTTTTAACACCAAATTTCGGCCCCAGGATTTTGATGCCGGCAATGGTAAGCGGAATATTCAGCACCAAACCAAACAACCCGATTGGAATACCATCGGGCCAAAAAGAAAAAACACCCGCGGTGAGATAATGCACCACAATGGCAATGCCGTAAACCCCACCTGGTACAATGCGGTGCGGGGTGATAAAATAGACAAAACCCACTGCCAGAATAAACGATCCGAGGATAATGAATGAGTAGTCGATAAACCACTTTCTGCTGAATACTTTTTCGGTAAAAATTGATGCCATGGTCCTGAAATTTTGTGCAAATGACTTAAATTCCGTGAATATAATTCCTGAAAATTGTCACGAAGATAATCCAAATCTGGTGAAAAGAAGGATGGTGTTGATGCTTGATGTCTGAAATCTGATGCTGGATACTGCCTGCCCGACTGAATTCGTTCAGGCGGGGATTCTGAATACTTGATGCTGGATACTCGATTTTGAATGGTTGACTCTTGATATTGGAACTTGGGATTTTGGGATTTGGATATTGGAGTTTGAACTTCTGGTGCTTTCGTATTTAATCCAGTATAAACCGGTAGGTGATGGTTCCCTGCTGGAAAGCTGCAGCGTTGTTATCGGCATTGAATTTTGCTTTTAAGGCTGCCTGTTTGGCTTCCGACCAGAATTGCTGGTTCATTATCGTTGTTCCTCTTGCTCCGGGTTCTGCAACTGTAACATTTCCGTTTTTATCGACCGTAATTTTAACCACAACAATACCTTCATCATTCCCTGGATAATTTGGTTTTGGCAACGATGCAGCCGATCTTCCCTCAAGACTGAAAGAAGTTCCGGTGCCTTTGCTACCGCTGCCAAGCCCGCCCTGTCCGTAATTTGAAGCATTCGGGTCGCCAGTGGGCACACCCTGGTTTCCACCCGGGAAAGTAGCTCCCTGGCTGGTTCCTGCACCGGTTCCTTTGCCACCTGTACCTGTCCCGCGGCTGGCAAAAGCGCCTTGCGCCCGCGAATTGATTTCGTTAATTCTGCGCTGTTCTTCCTCGCGTGCCTTTTTTTCAGCTTCGGCTTTGGCTATTCTGTCGGCTTCTGCCTTTTTTATCCGATCTGCTTCTTCGCGCTGTTTTCTGATTCTTTCCTGTTCTGCTGCCTGTTCCCTGCGTTTTTGTTCTTCAACTTTCTTTTTATTTTCGGCTGCTTCAACGGCTGCTGTTTTTTCGAAATCCTGTGTCATTACAGCTTCTTTTGCTTCAGCAGGTTTTGGTTGTGGCTTTGGTTGCGAAACAACCGGCGGGGCTGTTTCTTCCTGCGGCTGAACTGTGGGTTCAACCGGTGACGGATCACTCATGGCAGGACTTGGTTCTTCGTTTCCAAAACCATTTTCGCTGGTGCCGAAATTCACAAGGATTCCTTCTTCGCCGGGGAGTGGCAGCGGGGTGAAGAATTTCAGAAAAATCAACAACAGCAATACAATTGCATGAAATATTGCTGTACCGATTATTCCTCTTTTATGTTCCCTGATATAATCCATTTAATCGAAAGTTGTTATCAAAATACCCCGGCTTTATTTTCTAACTTTCAGGAGCTGTTGCCAGAATCATTTTGTACCCGTTTTTACGGGCGATATTCATTATTTTCACCACTTGTTCAATAGGGACCGATTTTTCGGCATGAAGGGAAATGAAAACTTCCTCGTTGCCAGTACCAAAACGCTGAACGAGAAAAGGTTCTATTTCGGCAAAAGTCACACTTTTTAACTGCCCGTTGTCGTTGATGTAATATTTCAAATCCTGGGTGATTGAAATGGTGGTGGCAGGTTTTGCAGCAGTCTGGTTGTTGCTTTCAGGCAATAACAGTTTCAGGGCGTTTGGCGCAATCAGGGTTGAGGTAACCATGAAAAAGATGAGCAACAAAAACACAATATCGGTCATCGACGCCATGCTGAATTCAACATTTACTTTATTTCTTCTTTTCAGTGCCATTTTGCAGCAGTTAAACCGGTTCGTTCAGCAAATCCATGAATTCGGAAGTAGCCACTTCCATTTTAAAAACCACTTTTTCAACATTGGTTACCAGAATGTTGTAAGCAAAATAAGCTATGATTCCCACAATCAAACCGGCTACCGTGGTTACCATTGCCTGGTAAATACCTGCTGAAAGCAAGGTAACATCGATATTGTTTCCGGCATTGGCCATATCATAAAATGCCTGAATCATCCCCATAACGGTTCCGAGGAACCCCAACATGGGGGCACCACCAGCAACCGATGCCAAAACCGGAAGGCCTTTTTCCAGTTTCGAAATTTCGAGGTTACCAACGGTTTCAATGGCAGCATTTACATCGGTAAGCGGCCGGCCAATTCTTGAAATACCCTTTTCAAGCATTCTTGACGCCGGGTTGTCGGTGCTTTTACAAAGTGCGAGTGCAGCATCAATTTTCCCGCTTGTGATATAAACTTTTACCCGTTCAAGAAGGCTTGCATCGATTTTTCCTGCTTTTTTGATGGCAAAATAACGATCGACAAAAATAAATACTGCAATTACCGACAGTAAAAGAATGGGGACCATGATCCATCCCCCTTTAATGGCAAGATCGATAAACGACAATGAAATTCCTTCGGGTTGTGCTCCCAAAGCAGTCACATCTTTGGGCATGCTGGTCTGAATGAGCAATAAATTATACATAGTTTTTTCGTTTTTCTTTTTGATTTGTACTTACTAAAAACGGTAACCTTTACCAAATATTATACCATGCGAAAGTACAGTTTTATTATTTTGGATTTTCGGGGAAAAAAAACTACAGGTCCGGAGTTATGAACAATTGTGGTTTGATAGCCTGAATTCAGCAGGTTACTTCTCTTTTTTTCTGAAGATTGCCGTCATTTTTCTTAACAATTCATCGAATGAATTGTACTCTTCCTTGAACGACAGCCCGACGCCCTGCGTGTAAGGTGCTGTTTCGTAAATCAGGTCGTTGTTGGAATGGTTGTAAGCTTTTAACTGAATTTTGCCATTTGGGGTGAGTTTAACGCGAACGTCCACATCGCCAACAATCTGGCTGCTGGTGCTCGATTCAGGATTTACATTATTCCCGATATTTCCGTTCAAACTGACCCGGTCGTTAAAAATCTGGGTGCTGAGTGCCAGTTCAAGTTCATCGTTTGTAATCGAATTGCCGGGCCTGTATTTAAAGCCAATGTCAACATTATCGCTGATTTGCGAAAGCCAGTTGCTGAGTTGGTTCGAAAACAACTCGCTGGCCGTTGACCCGATCATATTTGTATTGTTCGATTCATATTGGCCACGCATATATTCGGGGGTATAAAATTTACCCATAATAATGAGCGAAAGAATCTGTTTGTTCAGCTCTTCCTCGGTGTTAAAATATTGTTGGTATTCGGTTTTGAAACTCTCGCTCTCATCAGGGAAATTTATTTCGAATTTGATGGTCGGATTTATTAGTTCATCTGTGAGTAAGATTACACATTCAACCGGAATTCTCTGATACAGATAATTGGCATCGGCATTGCCTACAAGGTCGCTTAACGAAGTTTTTAACTGGTAAATTGCCTTTAAATCAATATTGGCGTTGTAGGGGTCGCCTGACCAGACAATTTTGCCACCGGGCGCAATAATAAACCGTTTGTTCAACACATTTTGCAGTGTAAACAAATAATCACCTTTAGTAACTGTAAAATCGCCCGAAAGCGAAATATCACCGTATTTGTTCATGTCGAAAAGCATGATCCCTTCTCCTTCGCCCTTGATTATGTCGCCAACTTGTGAGTTGTAAACGAGCTGTATTTTTGCATCGGGTGTTATTTCCAGGTTCAGGCTGATGGTAAAATCTGTCTTTGGCGGGTTGTAATAATTCTTGTTTTCGTCTTCTTCTTTTTGCGTATTGATAAACTGTATGAAGTCGTACTTTTCAATCACCGATTTGTATTCCATTGATATATTAACGGCAGTACCGGGCAGCGAGGTGAGTGAACCGGTCAGTTTAACAACGGGGCCTTTCCCGAAAAGACGCATCTGGCAATTGGCAAAAACATCGCCATAAAACACGTCGTTATTGCTCATTGTGGTATTTAACACCTTTATTTTTGGTGAAACGAAACTAAAGTCGTAGAGCATGTTGCTGAAATTGTCGTGTACAAGAATTCCATTCATTTTGCCCTTGTTTTTTTGAACATCGGCGAATGTAACATTCCTGAATAAAATGGTATCCGATTTAAAATACACAGAGTCCTGCACAAAATATTTCGTTTTGGTGTAGTCGATGGTCAATGCGCCATCAGCAACTTTTACCGCGCCATTCATTAATATTTTGCTGGCCTTTCCGCTTAACACAACATTGCCCGAAACAGCACCTGAAATGTTATTAAATAAATCGTCGACTATCACAGTTTCCAGCAATTTTAAGGGCAAACTATCGGCTTTCAGGTTGTAAAACAGGTTATTAGTTGCCGGGTTATAGGTCCCTTTTACCGAAAGACTTCGTTTTTTGTTTTTTATAATTTCGAGCCTCGAATCAATTTCAGCGTTGCTTTTATCCCACGCACTGCTCAACACAACATCGCCAATCAGCTGGTTGGAATAACTCAAATCATTTATATTGGCATCGGCAATCACCACAGGTTGTTTAAAAACATCCGAAATATTCAGCGAACAATTTAAAATGCCTTTAATATTGAGATCAGAAACATTTTCAGTCAGCTTTTCAAGGTCAATCTGGTTAAATTTTACCCACAGAATTTTGGAGGTGTCTTGCGACATTGTACCATCAATTTCGATAAACTGCCGGTCATTCTTTAGTTTAAAATTACTGATATTGACACCAGTGGAATCATACTTCATTTCAAAAGGGGTTAACTGCCAGTATTTTTCAGCTATAAAAAGTTCGGTTTCCGAGAATTCTGATGAAATGCAGATTTTACCGGATAGTGCATCGGTTGTGAAATTGGATTGGCTGATAAATGAAGAATATCCTGAAGAGTCACGATGGGAAAACCATTCAATCTTGTTTTTCAGCACATTTTCAGAAATCGATGAATTCACAGAAAAATTAAAGATCGCTTCACTGTTTTTGCGGGTAATTTCTTTGATTTTTATTTTCGAAATATACTCATTGCCAATGGCTTTATTACTGATGAATATGTTGCTGAAACCAAGGTTCCTGTAACTGAATCCCGGCACACTGCCTTCGAGTTCGAAGTTCGACTGGTTTGAGTCAATTTTACCATACAAAAAGAAAGGCGTTTCAACCGTGAGGCCCGGCACAAAAACATGCGTGATATCGTCGAGGTTTTTAACATTAATCCTGTAATCAAAAATATTGGCCCTGAAATTGGGCGGTGTTTCAAGTTTCAATGCAGGTACAAATTTGTTCAAACTCTTTTTTACAGAATATACAAGGTCCTGAAACTGGTAATTCCCTTCTATCCTGACATCAAAATAATCGGAATTAAAAGCCAGTTCCATGGCCGATTGTTTGGGAATAGAAATAAGTTGCATCCCGTTCAGTCCCAAAACGCCATTGCTATTTTTGAAATAACCATCGTCGATTAAGATAATACCTTGTAAATCATCGAGTTTTTTCCCCGAAAACCTGGCTTTCATATTAAATGCCATTTCCGATTGTGGAAAGTTGTCAAACAAATCCAGGTTTGCCGGAAGTGCCTTGTCTAATTGCAAATTAAAGTCAAATTCCGGTATTTCCTT
>JAJUGS010000305.1 GCA_029265875.1 Prolixibacteraceae bacterium | reverse complement strand
ATCAAAAAGAAAGGAAGCCAGATAGTAAACTATTCTCTCGGAAAAGTAAAACTTATCTCTCTATTTAGACTACCTGGTTTTCTTGAAATAAAGACCTGTATAGAGAGGGGCAGGGTTTTCCCGGTGAAATCGGGAAAACCCGGGGTGAGTGAGGATATAAAAATATGACATTTTATCTTTCTCATTAATTAAAACAAATCTGCTGTTTTCAGAAACATGCTTGTCTGAAAAATTCTGTTGTTCCTGTTTTTCCACGGGAAAAGTGTTTAAATTGTAATTCAAACCTGTTAATTTGAATCGATGAAGTTTTTATTCTGTTCGTTTATAATAATCCTCGCATTTGCCTGTTCATCTTCCGGCAACAAAAAACAGGCTGATTCAAAAACTGAAAAACCCCGGCTTACCGACGAACAACTTTTAGATACAGTTCAGTACTACACTTTTCAGTATTTCTGGAATGGAGCCGAACCCAACTCAGGGCTGGCACGCGAACGTTATCATGTTGATGGTGTTTATCCTGAAAATGACAAACACATTATCACCACCGGCGGTGGAGGCTTTGGTGTGATGGCTATTCTTGTTGGAATCGAAAGAAAATTCATTACCCGCGAACAAGGGCTCGAAAGATTTGAAAAAATTGTCTCCTTTCTTGAAAAAGCCGACCGTTTTCATGGGGTCTGGCCGCACTGGCTCGACGGCGGAACTGGGAAAGTAAAACCTTTCAGCAAATTTGATGATGGCGCCGATTTGGTGGAAACCGCTTTTTTGGTGCAGGGGTTGATTACGGTCAGAGAATATTTTGCCGGTGGAAATGAACGCGAAAAACAACTGGTGGACCGGATCGACAAGCTCTGGCATGAAGTGCAATGGAACTTTCATCAGAAAGATGGCGAAAAAGTTTTGTACTGGCACTGGTCGCCCAACGTGGGCTGGAAAATGAATTTCGCCGTAACCGGTTACAACGAATGCCTGATAATGTATGTTTTAGGAGCTGCGTCACCGACTCACCCCATTGATCCGGCTGCTTATCACGAAGGTTGGGCCAGAAATGGTGCAATTGTTGGCAATCACGAAAAATATGGATATACATTAAAACTGAACCACAATGGCGCATTGGAACAGGGCGGCCCTTTGTTCTGGTCACATTATTCCTATCTGGGGCTCGATCCACGGAATTTATCCGATCAATACGCCAACTATTGGGAACACAACGTGGCCCACACCATGATCAATTACAAACATTGTGTCGAAAATCCAGGCAAATTCAAGGGTTATGGCGAAAATTGCTGGGGGCTCACTGCCAGCTATTCGGTAAATGGTTACAACGCCCACATGCCATCAAACGATCTGGGTGTGATTTCGCCCACAGCCGCACTTTCATCAATGCCGTATTCACCCAAAGAGTCGATGGCGGCAATCCGGCATTTTTATGAAAATTTGGGCGATAAACTTTTCGGGCCTTACGGGTTTTACGATGCTTTCAGCGAAACCGAAAACTGGTGGCCGCAAAAATACCTGGCTATCGACCAGGGGCCTGCCGTGGTGATGATAGAAAATTACCGTTCCGGGCTGCTCTGGGATCTTTTCATGAAAAATGAAGATGTTCAAAATGGCCTGAAAAAACTGGGCTTCCATACACAATAATCCTGAAAAATTTAAGCCGATGAAAATTAAGTCAAACCTGCTTTTATTTGTTTTTTTCCTGTTTGTATTGAATGTACGTTCGCAGGAAGTGGTATTTTTTGCTAACGGAACCACAACCACGTTTTACGACCAGGGAATTGTGGATAAAGCAAACCTGGGATCCAGTACGTTTGAATTTACCTACCCTCCGGGCTTGCCACAATACAACGACAAAGTTCCCTGTTCAACAACAGCTTATCAGGGAAATTCATCCTTAAAATTTAATTATTTTTCATCGGCAACCGGAAACTGGAAAGCCAGTATTTACCGAAGCGACTGGAGTTCGGCCAATCTGTCAAACAGCGATTCGCTCTCTTTTTACCTTTATCCGGTGGAAGATTTTCCTGACACTGCGCTGCCGCTGATTGCCATTAAAACCGCGCTAGCGGGCGGCTCCGGAGAAATCACTTCCTCATTTTACAAACTCGCTGATTTTAACAGCAATATAAAAAATGGAGTTTGGAACAGAATTGTTTTCCCGCTCGATGAATTTTTTACCGCAAGCTCCCTGAATCCAGCGGTCGTTAAAGGAATCATTTTTGCCCAATCAGAAAAAAACAATACCTCTCGGTTGATTTATATTGATGAAATTAAGGCCTTTAAAAGTATTTCGTCGATTCCGCCGGTAACCGAATTAACAGCAACAGGCTACGACAGCCACACAGAACTTTCGTGGACAAAACCGGCTGCCGGGTTTACTTACCGTATTTATGCCGCTGTTGATGGTGGCTCAGATTATTCGGTTCGCGGTGAAACGACTGATAATTTTTATCTCGATTTTGTACCGGAAGATTACCGCAATAAATCATTGACTTATAAAGTAGTTACGGCTTACCAGCAAAATGAATCGACACCCGTTTTGTCAACAACAAAAATACACGATTTTACCGACGATGAATTGCTGGATATGATGCAGCGTTACACTTTCCGGTACTTTTGGGAAGGTGCTCACCAGGCAACCGGCATGGCGCTTGAACGCACAAATGGCAGCGCTTCTACTGCCGCTTCAGGAGCAACCGGAATGGGACTGATGGCAATGATTGTGGCTTATGAACGCGAATACAGGCCTCGTGAAGATATTAAAGACAGGATTCTGTCAATTCTTGATTTTTTGGGAAGATGCGACCGTCATCATGGTGCGTGGTCGCACTGGTACAATGCCGATACCGGCAAAACACAGCCTTTTTCAACCTACGACAATGGCGGCGACCTTGTGGAAACTGCTTATGTGGTGCAGGGTTTGATTGCCTTAAAAAACTATTTTACCGGCGATGATGCAAAATCGGTGCAGATTCGCGAACAAGCCGACCAGTTGTGGAAAAGCGTTGAATGGAACTGGTACCGCCAGGGAAACCAGAATGTGCTTTACTGGCACTGGTCGCCCATTTACAACTGGCAGATGAACATGAAAATATCAGGCTGGAACGAGTGCCTGGCCACTTATGTTTTGGCGGCTTCATCACCCACTTTTGGAATTCCGAAAGAAGTTTACACGCAGGGTTGGGCCCGGAACGGAAGTTTGGTAAACAAACGTACCTATTATGGTTACCCGGTTAGTCTGTCGCCCAACTGGGGCGGACCACTTTTCTGGATTCATTATTCGTTTCTGGGTTTGAATCCGAACGGGCTGAAAGACCAGTATGCCGATTACTGGACTGAAAACGTGAATACGGCAAAAATTCATGTGGAATATGCAAAAGCCAACCCGAAAGGGCATCTGAATTACAGCGCCAAAAACTGGGGCCTCACTGCCAGCGACGATCCCTCGGGCTACACCGCGCACCAGCCTGTGAGTAATGACAATGGTACCATCAGCCCGACGGCAGCGCTGGCAAGTTTTCCCTACACTCCCGATGAATCGATGGCAGCACTGAAGTATTTTTACCGTGAAAGAGGGAAAGACATTTTCGGGAAATACGGGCCTTACGATGCATTTAACGACAATGTGGGCTGGGTGCAGAAAGCATATTTGGGAATCGATCAGGGACCGATTGTGGTGATGATTGAAAACCACCGCACCGGGTTGCTCTGGAATGTGGTGATGAAAGACAGTGACCTGAAGTCGGGTCTCGAAAAACTGGGATTTGAGTACAAGTCAACTTCTGCAGGGATCATAGAATCTGCAAAAACCGTAGTGAAAATTTTCCCGAACCCTGCGTCCGGTTCAATAATGCTGGAAATTTCCGGCGATGGTTTTTCAAACTTGAAAACCATAAATATTTTCTCTGCCAATGGAGTTTTGGTAATGCAGAAAGAATGGTCGGGCGGACAGAGCGAAACCGTCGACACAAGTGGTTTCCCTGATGGTTTGTACTTCGTTCAGGTACTGGGCGGACAATTGAATTCAACTTCAAAACTGATAATTAAAAGATAGAAGATGATATACTGATGGAAGCGGATTGATTTTCGCTGATCCCTTTGAGGACGGGGCAAACAGGGAAAATCAATGCGCAGGTTAAATAAACAGGCAAATCTTAATCCGAAAATTAAAATGACGCTGGAAGAACTGGGATATAATTCGTTTTTTGAGAAATTCAGGATCGAAAATCAACTGGAGGATTTTGAAATTGGGCGCGTTATCCTGGAACACAAGGAGCGTTACATAGTAAAAACCGGAAAGGGAGAAACCAACGCTGAAATAACTGGCAATCTCCGGTTTTCGGCTACTGACAGGGAAGATTTTCCGGCTGTTGGCGATTGGGTGGCCCTCACTGTTTATGATGCTGAATTTGCTGTCATTCATAAAATATATCCCCGGAAATCGATCCTGAAACGACAGGCTGT
>JAJUGS010000071.1 GCA_029265875.1 Prolixibacteraceae bacterium | reverse complement strand
TGCGCCGAAACCTGTGGGGCTGTAACCGGCGCTTACATGGTTATCGGGCTGAAACACGGGCACGCAACACCAAACCCCGATGAGAAAGCTAATACAAAAAAGCTGATCAGGCAATTCAACGAAAAATTTATTGCCGGACACGGAAGCCTGATTTGTAAAAAACTTATTGGTTTTGATATTGCTACACCCGAAGGAAGCGTGGCTGCCAGCGAAGCTGGTGTTTTTGAAACACATTGTCCTGCTTTTATCAAAACCTCCTGCCGGATTATTGAAAATGATTTCTGAAACTATTTTTTGTTAATTCTGTTTAAATGCACAGTAATAACTTAATAAAAAAAATAACATGAAATGCAATGTAGGTACTATTGACCGTCTGTTAAGAATCATCATCGGTCTTGTGATTGCCCTTCTGGGTGTTATGTACGATAGCTGGTGGGGACTGATTGCCATTATTCCATTGGGAACAGGTTTGTTCAGCTTTTGCCCGCTTTATTTGCCGTTTAATCTATCAACAAGAAAAAAAGAAGAATAAGATGCAGGGGAAATCACCGATGGTTTCCCCTGTTTGTTTTCCATTGATGAATCCCTGAATATTCTTCAGCTTTAACGCATAAATTTTTACTTTTGGCGTTATTGATTTTAACAAATTATTCATATCAATCAACTTAATCTCGAAAATGAAGAAATGTATTATTCTCGCCGTGTTGGCTGGTTTGTTAACCTGGGGTTGCAGTGAAAGCGGACCAAATCTGATGATCAAAAAAGAAATAAACGAAAACTGGCAATTCAGCCAGGCCGGAAAAAATGAATGGCTGCCGGCAAAAGTTCCCGGAACAGTGCATACCGACCTGATGGAAAACGGAAAAATTGAAGACCCGTTTTACCGGCTCAATGAACGCGATGTGCAGTGGATTGATAAGGTGGACTGGGAATACAAAACCACTTTTTTTGTTGATGCTGCCATTTTTCATAAAGAAGTGGCCGAGCTTGAATTTGAAGGACTGGATACCTACGCCGAAGTTTCGGTAAACGGAAACGTGGTGCTGAATGCCGACAATATGTTTCGCACCTGGAAAGCTGATGTAAAAAAATACCTGAAAGAAGGCGACAACGAATTGCACGTTGTTTTGCGGTCGCCCATTACCGAAGGCATTAAAAAATACGATGCGCAGGGTTTTGCAATCCCGGTTTCGGACAACGACCTGGCGGCAATCGGGCAGGTGGAAGGCAACAAAAAGGTGAGTGTTTACACCCGTAAAGCCGGTTATCATTTTGGTTGGGACTGGGGCCCGCGGCTTGTTACCAGCGGAATCTGGCGACCGGTGACTCTGAAAGCCTGGGACAGGGCCAAAATTGAAGACCTGCAAATTGTTCAGAACTCGGTAACTGAAGAAAAGGCCATGCTAACCGCGGTTTTCGAGGTAAATGGTGTGGTTGACGGAGACGCGCACATTGCAGTTTTGAACGACGGGAAACTGCTCGCCAACAAAAAAATAGAGCTGAAAAAGGGTGTTGAAAAATACACACTCGATTTTGAAATCCTGAATCCGCAACTTTGGTGGACAAACGGTTTGGGTGAGCAACATTTGTACAACATCACCGGCGAAATCAACGTGGGTGGCGGAGTTGATTCGAAAACCGACAGAATCGGGATTCGCACCCTCGAACTGGTACGCGAAAAAGATGCCGACGGAACTTCTTTTTATTTCAAACTGAATGGCCACCCGGTGTTTATGAAAGGCGCCAACTATATTCCGAACGATGTTTTTTTACCGCGCGTAACCGAAGAAAATTACCGCAAAGTGGTTGAAACTGCCCGGATATCAAACAACAACATGCTCAGGATTTGGGGTGGCGGCGTTTACGAAGACGACAAATTTTATGATTTGTGCGATGAAGCCGGGATTCTCATCTGGCAGGATTTTATGTTTGCCTGTGCCATGTTTCCGGGCGACGAAGCTTTTCTGGATAATGTAAAAAACGAAGCCATCGACAATGTAAAACGTTTGCGGAACCACCCAAGCATGGCTTTGTGGTGTGGTAACAACGAAATTCTGGCTGCCTGGAAAGGTTGGGGCTGGGAGAAAGCCGAGATGGCCAAAAACCCCGAAAATGCTGCCAAAATCTGGAAAGCCTACGAAGATATTTTCCACAAAGTATTGCCCGATGTGGTGGCCGAATACGACCCGCAGCGCAGTTACTGGAGCTCAAGCCCATCGTCAGGGCCCGGAATTCCGGCCGACCTGAAAAACGGTGACGAACATTACTGGATGGTTTGGTGGGGAAAAGCGCCTTTTCAGACTTATGCCACACACCTGCCGCGGTTTATGAGTGAATACGGTTTTCAGTCGTTCCCCGAAATAGCCACGGTCCGCAAATATGCACTGCCCGAAGATTACGACATTTTTTCGGAAGTGATGAAATCGCACCAGCGCTCTTCCATTGGCAACGGCACCATCGAATTTTACATGCTGCAGGAATACAACAAACCCAAGGATTTTGAATCGTTTTTGTATGTTAACCACGTTCTGCAGGCCGAAGGGATCAAATTCGGGTTGGAAGGACACCGCCGTGCGATGCCTTTTTGCATGGGAAGTTTGTACTGGCAGATTAACGACTGCTGGCCGGTGGCTTCGTGGAGTTCGACCGACTACTACCAGAAATGGAAAGCGCTGCAATACTACGTGAAAAAGGGTTTTGAACCGGTTTTGGTCAGTCCGTTTACCCAGGGCGACACCTTGAAAGTGGATGTTATTAACGATAAACTTGAACCTATCAATGCAGAATTGAAGCTGAAACTGATGGATTTCGGTGGAAAAGTGGTTTGGGAAAATAATAAGCCGATAACCGTTCCGGCCAATGCCAGCACCAATTTCTTCGAAGTAAATAAAACTGCTTTTCTTGCTGCTAACGGGAACCTGGCCGACCAGGTTGTTTTGGTTTGCGAACTGGTGGAAAACGAAAATGTGATTTCGAAAAACACCTTATTCTTCCAACCATTTAAAGATCTGAAAATTGAAAAACCACAGGTGTCGTATGACATTGCCGGTGCTGCCGGTGGTTTCGATATCACGGTGAAAACCGACAAACTCGCTAAAAATGTGTATTTACAGATTGGCGATGAGGAAGGATTTTTCTCCGATAATTATTTCGATCTTTTACCGGGCGAAGCTGTCACGGTTCATCTTCAGACTGAATTATCGGAAGAGAAGCTGAAAGAAGTTCTTACACTCAAAACATTAGACAGTGCGTTTTAAAACATATTAAAGGGAGCCGGAGTTTTTTAGCCTGTTGCTACTTAAACTAAATAACGAAGCTTCCTGTTCTTACTTTATTGAATGGTAATTATGGAGGTTAAATTTTCAGGAGTCAGAAAAACAATGAGAACCACACTTTGTATAATTATGCTGTTTTGTTATACACTGATATCTGCAAAACCAGCATCAAAAGCCAGGCTGATCCTTGAAAACGGGACAGGCAGTACATTAATTGCTTACCAGTTAACCGGTGAAACCGGCTCTGCAGTTTTTGGATTTCTTGATCCGGGATATTACCAGTTATTGGTTGAATTTCCGCCACAGGAAGGGAAATACATGAAAGACAACTCGACACACACAACGCTTACCAAAGTAACTTATAATGGTAAAAACCGGATTTATTACTACCAGGGCCTGGAGGGCTATTTTTCAGTAAAGCTGAGTGGATTGAAAAAAATGAACAAAGAATCCGTTCAGGCGGTATTCAGGGAAAGATACAAGGAAGACAAATTGCAGATTTTGATAGCCCAGTTTGCAGCAGCCAAAAAGGGTGCCTCGGTTTCTGTTACTGTTGAAGCCATTACAGCGGCACAATATAAAAAGGCTACCGACAAACTGGGTAGCGATATTTCTACGATTTCGATACAGGGAGTAAAATAGAGAAACCCGGAAGCAATTCCGGGTCTCTCATTTTTTGTCTGTACAAGTATTAAGATTTGATTAGTCCAAGATTTTTCCCAACCCTGATAAATGCCTCTACAGCTATATCAATTTGTTCGGGCGTGTGTGCTGCCGAAAGCTGCACCCTGATGCGTGCTTTCCCTCGCGGAACTACCGGAAATACAAACCCGATCACATAAACACCTTCTTTCAGCAATTCGTCGGCAAATTTTACGGCCAGCGGCGCATCGTAAATCATTACCGGAACAATGGCGGTATTTCCTTTTACCAGGTCGAACCCGGCTTCTTCCATTTTGGTGCGGAAATGTATGGCGTTGGCCATTGTTTTTGCCGGAAGTTCGCTGCCTGATGAAAGCATATCAATTACTTTCAGTGTGGCCCCAACAGTTGCAGGCGCCAGTGTATTGGAGAACAAATAGGGGCGCGAACGCTGGCGCAGCATTTCAATAATTTCTTTCCGGCCCGAGGTGCAACCACCATTTCCGCCACCCATCGCTTTTCCAAAAGTGGTGGTGATGATGTCGATTTTTCCCATCAATCCATAATATTCTGCTGTTCCGCGACCTGTTTTGCCAATGTAACCGGTGGCGTGCGAATCGTCAACCATCACCAGTGCATCATATTTTTCAGCCAGTTCAACAATCTGTGGCAGCGGGGCAATGTCGCCATCCATCGAAAATACACCGTCGGTAACCACCAGCCTGTATTTCAGGTGCTGCGAATCTTTCAGGCATTGTTCCAACTCTTCCATATTGGCATGTTTGTAACGGAAACGTTCAGCCTTGCAAAGGCGGACACCGTCGATGATCGAAGCATGATTCAGTTCATCTGAAATAATGGCCGAATCTTCACCCAAAAGCGGTTCAAAAACTCCGCCGTTGGCATCAAAAGCGGCGCAATACAAAATGGTGTCTTCGGTTCCCAAAAATTCTGAAACTTTTTGTTCCAGTTCTTTGTGAATCTGTTGCGTGCCACAGATAAACCGCACGGATGAAAGACCAAAACCCCAGTCATTCATGATATCCTGGGCAGCTTTGATTACTTCGGGATGGTTGGCCAGCCCGAGGTAATTGTTGGCGCAAAAATTCAGCACTTCTTTGCCATCGCCCACAGTAATCTTCGAACTTTGCGACGAAGTAATGATTCGCTCAGTTTTGTACAATCCCTGCTGTTTCAGTTCTTCGAGCGTATTTTGCAGATCTGTTTTTATTTTTCCGTACATTTTTTTGTTTTTAAAAGTTGCATACATTTTTTTGTTACAAATCGGCAACAGGCAAAAAACAATAGGCAAATTGATTAGGTTCTCGGAATATATTTTTCCGGATTTTCAATCATGTGATTTAATAATTTGCCAACCTCTTCCGATTTTTCTATTAGTTCCCTGTATTTTTCTTCTGAAATATAATGACATTCATAGGCAAAATCCAATGATACCTGTGTTTCTGTATTTTCCATGTCTGCATCACTCATTTTACTTGAAAAATGTTTTGGGTATTGTCGTTTTCTATAGCCTTCGCCAATTGCACGACAAACGGCTCTTGACGATCTCCTGATTTGATCAGATAATTCATATTTTTCTTCGGAGGGAAAACTTTTGGTGATTCCAAATATTTCCATTGCAAGTTCAAAAGCTTTTATATAAGCCGTTAATTTTCGAAATCCCATTTTCATTTAAAAATTATTTCTGTATTCGGATTGCTTATTGCAACTTGCCTATTGCCTAATTTCAATTGCCTCGAATAAACAAAAATATGAAAAACTAAACAGTGATAAAAAGCAGTTAAATAAGTAAGTGCATTCTCTCATTCACGCATTGTTCTATCTTTGCACCGATTTTAATTTAATATCAATGAGCCAGTCAAAAGTAAGGGTGCGTTTTGCGCCAAGTCCAACGGGGCCGCTGCACATGGGTGGCGTGCGCACGGCGTTGTTTAACTATCTGTTTGCCAAAAAACATGGCGGCGATTTTCTGTTGCGTATCGAAGACACCGACCAGAACCGTTTTGTTCCGGGTGCCGAAGAATACATTATCGAAAGCCTGAAATGGTGTGGTCTGCACTTTGACGAAGGTCCGGGTGTGGGCGGGAATTACGGCCCGTACCGGCAAAGCGAACGCAAGTCTCTGTATAAACAATACGCCGACCAATTGCTCGAATCGGGCTGGGCTTACTATGCTTTCGACACGCCTGAAGAACTGGAAAAACTGCGCATGGATGCCGAGCAGAAAGGTGAGGTTTTTTCGTATGGAATCCAGACCCGTGGCACGCTTTGCAACTCACTCACTTTATCAAAAGAAGAAGTTGAGGCAAAACTGAATGCCGGCGAACATTTTGTGGTTCGGTTTAAAATGCCCGAAAATACCGATGTTACCGAAAATGATATTATCCGTGGCGAAGTAACTTTTAATACCTTGGTACTCGACGACAAGGTGATTTACAAATGGGACGGAATGCCAACTTATCATTTGGCAAATGTTGTGGATGATCACCTGATGGAAATTACGCACGTTATCCGTGGAGAAGAATGGCTTTCTTCGATGCCGTTGCACGTGCTTTTATACAGGGCACTCGGCTGGGAAGAAACCCGGCCGCAGTTCGCACACCTGCCGCTGATTCTGAAACCGGTTGGCAAGGGAAAACTCAGCAAACGTGATGGCGACAAAATGGGATTCCCGGTATTTCCGCTTTTGTGGAACGACCCGGCTTCGGGCGAGGTTTTTCATGGCTACCGGGAAGACGGGTATTTCCCGGAAGCGTTTATCAACCTGCTGGCTTTGCTGGGCTGGAACCCCGGAACCGAACAGGAAATATTTTCAATCGAAGAACTGGCCCGGATTTTCAGCCTCGAAAGGGTGGTAAAATCGGGTTCACGTTTCGATCCCGAAAAGGCAAAATGGTTCAACCGCCATTATTTTCAGCAGAAGAGTGTTGAGGAACTGGCAGGGTTATTCAAACCGGTTCTTGAGCAAAAAGGAGTAAAAGCCAGTAACGAAAAGATTGAAAAAGTAGTGGCCGAAATCAAGGAACGCTGTGGCTTTGTTGCTGAATTGTGGGAGCAGAGCTACTATTTCTTTGTGGTTCCAGAAAGTTACGATGCCAAAACCATCGAGAAACGCTGGTTGCCTGAAACTGCCGGACAACTGAAAGAAATCGGTAATGTTTTTAACATGGTTGAAAACTGGGAACAGGCAAATATCAAGGAAGCATTTTCGGAGTTTATGAACAGCAAAGGCTGGAATTTTGGCGCTATTATGAACCCGCTGCGGCTTTGCCTGGTGGGTGGAAATGTGGGGCCCGACCTGTTTAAAATCTGCGAAATCCTTGGCAAAGAAGAAACTGTGTCGAGGATAAAAATTGCCATTGAAAAAATTGGGAAATAGAATTTTGTCTTTCAGAAATATCTTAATTCACCTTGTCATTCATCCGTGGAAATTTAAAATCTTAATATAAATTTTCACGGATGAATGTTTAATAAAGAAATCCCAACAGCCACATCGGAATTTTATTTTTAAAGCCAACTTCTAAATTATCGGCAATAATAAATCCATCGGGTGTATTTTTGAGTTGACGTTGTGTTTTCGATTTGCCGCCAACTTCAAGGGTTATTTTTTCATCGATCAGAAAATCAGCAGTTTTTGATAATTCAATTTTATGTTTGGTTTTTAACTGACTCACTACAAATGACTCACGTAAATTGCCCTGATTTATGGTTTCGGGGCTTAAACAATAGGCAAGGTTTGGATGCATTAAAAGGATTTTCCCGGGTTTTGAAAGTGCCCCGTAAAAACTTCCGGAATTATAAAGCGAAACAGTTACTTCAGCATTATCGAGGAAGTTTAAATAGCTTAACAGTGTTATACGGTTCAACTCAAGACTTTCTGCGAGTTTGGTAATATTAGGCTGAAAAGGAACACTGGAAGCAATGGTTTTCAAAAGTCTTTTAAACTTTTGAATAGTTCTTATGTCAGCTTTTAAAAGATTGGAAATTTCATTTTCAAGAACATAATTAATTGTAGCATTCAGTTTAATTCCATAAGTAGCTTCCGACTGAAGGAAATAGGGATAAAAGCCGTATTTCATGTATTTATCGAGCCATGCAAGTGGCTGGAATTGTGCAGCTAAAGAATTGGCCAACGATTCATGTTCTGTTAAAACCGAAGAAAGTGTTAATACAGGCAATTTTACAGAAAGGTTGATTTGCAGAAACTCGCGGAATGAAAGACCGGGAATTTGATAAATTACAGCCCGCCGGCTTAAATCAGTATTGTTGTCTGTGAGTTTTAGCATCGAGGACCCTGAAAAAACAACTTTTAATGCTGGCAACAAATCGTAAATATTTTTCAGTTCAATACCCCAATCCGGAAATTTGTGGATTTCATCAATATACAACCTCTTTCCACCCGACTGAAAAAATTTCCGAGCCAGATAAAACAGGCTCTCAACAGGTTTCCCAAGGTTATCAATTGTAATGTATAAAGTTTCGTTTCTGTTGTTGGTAGTAGCAATCAAATGTTGAAGCATAATTGTGGTTTTGCCGACTCCGCGTGTTCCAATTAATCCGATTAGTCTTTCTTCCCATTCAATCTGATCGGAAAAATCGCGTTTGAATAAGAAATTTGAGGACCTTATCATTTGATCCTGAAATAAATACAATTCTTCCATGCAATTTTGTTTAATGCGATAAACAAAAATAACAATAAAATGATCAATGCACTGAACAATATTGAAAAAATAGGTGATAAGGTATTTATTTACAATGCATTTAGTTACTTATCTTCCTGAAATAGTAGCTTGTTTTTTCTTCCTGCGAATCGAAATTAAATATTTCTCCATCCCGGTATTTGTAAAACAGCGAAAGCAGCCCAATGTCGCCGGCACAAAAAAGACTGTGGGCGCTCATTACAAAAATCAGGAAATAAAAAACCGGGTGATGAAAAAAGAGTATGATCCCGGCCAGGGTTACCAGCTTTACTAATACTAACGGGGCAAGCGCAATAAAGGCAAATTGCCGGCGATTGATAACAAACCGGTTGGCTTCGGCATAAAAAATAAATTTCCGAAGGTAACCCCCGAATGAAACTTTTGGGGCACCTGCCAGTTTCAAGGCCAGTCCATGAATCAATTCGTGAATAACCACCAAAACCGTTAAACTGAAAACAAGAGCAGCAGCTGTGAATATTAGTTCAACAGCCGAATTTTTGAGCGCCAGAATAACAGACCTGACAAGAAAAAATACGCCAATCACCATCATGGCAACCTGGTAGTACATGTAAAACCTGATGATTTTGCCGTCGGTTGTGAGTTGTTCGATAACAAACTCCTTAATTTGCTGGTGATTAATCCGGGCAATCAGTTCAAATCTTTCCGGATTTCTCAGATCTTCGATGGAGGGATTGACATGCTTCACCGCGACATGATAATTTTGATAATGTCCTTAAAATTAATCAGTCGCAATAAAAAAGCCACCGGAACCGAAAGGAAAAGCAGAAAGAAATAACCAAAAACCCAGTTTGTAAACATTTTCGAAACAAAACCAAGTAAAGTGACTCCTGTTGCAAAAAGGACCAGTTGCATTATGAACCGGTAATCAGGTTTCAGTTTGAACACGGTCATGGCAATAAATGCCTGCGTAATTCCTGCAAAAAGTTGCGTGGCAAGGCTCGTATAAGCTGAACCAAAAGCCTGAAATTTCGGGATCAGTATCAGGTTGAGGACCACATTCAAAGCCATTCCGGCAAAAGCCATGATGTTGAGTTGCCTGATGCTTCCGTTGGCAGTAAGCAATGTTCCGTAAATATACGACATGGCAATTCCGAGGAACCCGGTCATTAATATTCCTAATAATTCAGATGAATGGGCTGTATTTGAATGGTAAAGCGCTTCCATAATTTCGACATCGTAAAAAATGCTTGACAAAGCAATAACAATAGCCGGAATCATCAGCAAAGTAAACGACAACCGGACCATTTGCCCGACATGTTCTTTTTGTTTGATCATTTTTGCAAAAATGGGCAGTAACAAACCTGCAACCAAAACGCCAAACATCGAAACAGCATCAAGCAGCCTGAATGCCTGGGCGTAAATTCCGGCCTGTTCTTTACCAATTTCACCAGGTAAAATCCGCTCTAACATTACTGCATCAATCCGGTTGTAAAACGACATCAGCAAAACAAGTAATGCGTATGGGTATGATTTCCGGAGAAAAACGGTGTAAAATTTCGGGTTAAAACGGATCGATATTCGTCCCGACTTTTTCAGAACAATCAGAAAAGTTACAATGGTGGTAATCAGGTAAGCAGCAGTTTGCGAATAAACAAACCATTCGATGGTGAAAAAAACTTTGAAGCGGGCAGAAAACAGCAATACACTGCATATGGCAATCATCAGGCTGCGGTCGAGAACAGAGATAATACTGTCGGTTCTGAAAAGATGCAAGGCACTGATATTGGACCGGAGATACAATGTAAAAGAAATAAGAAACTGGTTAAAAATGAGAAAGAACAGCAAGTGAAACTGTACATTGTTGTAACCCATTACTGCAGCCAGCACAAGCGTGAAAAAAGCATATATAACCGCGAGAAGAAATTTCAGAACAACAATGTTTGAAAAGTGCTTTTTAAGCAAAAAATTGTGTTGGGCTATATTCCGGTTATTAAAGTTGGTAATACCCACATCGAGCAAAATATTCAGCAAAAGGGAGAAATTGAAAAGGGCGAAATACATTCCGTAAGTGTGGTCACCCACAAGGTTTTGCACATTACGGTCGATTCCAAGAATCCAGAAAGGTTTGATCAGCAGGTTCAGGGAAAGCAGTAATATAAGATTTGTTAAAAACTTGCGTTTCAAAGCTTTCAGTTAATTAGTTAGTTTCCGGAAACAAAGCGTAAGCGCACTGAATCCCGTGAAACAGGAACACCCTCTTTGTTGCCTGTTTTATTAACGAAAAATATTCAGGCTTATTTAAAATACCGGTACTTTTTTTTCTGCATTTTTTATAACGAAACAGATCGAATTTAACGCCATGTTCAGAAAAACCGGTTTGTCTTCTTATTGTTTTTTGAAGTATGTTTTTGCTGAAAGTCTTCATTAACTTCTAACTTTGACCGGCAAAGATATCAGAAATAATTTCTATTTTAACTTTTCGTATGAGGATTGCCGTAAATACAAGATTGTTGCTGAGTGGAAAACTCGAGGGCATCGGGTGGTTTACTTTCGAAACGCTTCAGCGTATAACACGCGACAACCCGGAACATGAATTCATCTTTATTTTCGACAGGCCTTACAGCCCTGAATTTATCTTTGCCGGAAATGTTACTCCCGTGGTGGTGTCGCCACCGGCACGGCATCCGTTTTTATTTTATCTCTGGTTTGATTTCCGGATTCCGGGAGTTTTAAAAAAATACAAGGCCGATATTTTTGTGTCACCCGACGGCTATTTGTCATTGCGTACAAAAGTGCCGCAATTAGCGGTAATTCATGATATTAATTTTTTGCACCGCCCTGAAGATCTTCCCTGGTTAATGGGACATTATTACAATTTCTTTTTTCCGAAATTCGCCCGTAAAGCCAAACGAATAGCCACCGTTTCGTTTTACTCAAAGGAAGATATTGTGCGTTCATACAAAATCGATTACGATAAAATTGATGTGGTTTATGATGGTGTTAACGGGATTTATCAACCAATTCCTGAACCCGATAAAATAAGGGTCAGGGAAAAATACACAGATGGTGAAGCGTATTTTTTGTTCGTGGGGGCACTGCATCCACGGAAAAATGTCAGTGGTTTGTTAAAAGCATTCGATGCTTTCAAGTTTGAAACCAACCATAAAATCAAACTGGTGATTGTGGGTGGCGAAATGCACAAAACCGGTGATATTTTCGAAACTTATGACAATCTGAGGTTTAAGAAGGATGTGGTTTTTACAGGCAGGGTTTCCACTGAAGAGTTGCGCGATATTTTCGGGGCTGCATACGCCCTTACTTTTGTGCCTTTCTTCGAAGGTTTTGGCATACCGGTGGTGGAAGCCATGAGTGCCGGTGTACCGGTAATTTGTTCAAATACCACTTCGCTCCCGGAGGTTGGCGGAAATGCAGTCTTATATGCCGACCCGATGAAAATCGGGCAGATAACCGAAGCCATGATTCAACTGGCTTCCGATGATAACCTGCGCCAATCGCTGATTGAAAAAGGTTTTGAACAGAGAAAACGGTTCAGTTGGGACGAAACAGCAGGTTTGTTGTGGAAAAGTATTAACCGGACTTTGCAATAAATGTGATTGAGTTATTGAGTGAATGGGTGAATGAGGATAAATGGCAGGAATTGAGCGGTGAGGGAAAAAAGGAGAAAAGTGAAACTCCGCAGGAGTTCGATTAATGCAGAAACCAGCAGCCACACAAGAATCCTGTCAGTAGTTCAGGGCACAAACGTGATGAAGTGAAAAAATAATTGTTTTACTGAGAAATGAGTAAGCTACTGTCCTATTTCAAAAAAGATATTCTGGAAGCCGGGTGCGACGAGGCTGGCCGTGGTTGTCTGGCAGGGCCGGTTTTTGCTGCTGCAGTCATTCTGCCTCCCGAATTTGAAAATGAAATACTGAACGACTCAAAACAACTCACTGAAAAACAACGGTATGAACTTCGTCCGGTAATTGAAAAAGAAGCACTGGCCTGGGCCGTGGAAGCGGTTGACAACAACGAAATTGACGAGGTAAATATTCTGAATGCGTCGTTTCTGGCGATGAACAGGGCTGTGGCCAGATTAAAAATCAGGCCGGGGCATCTGCTGATTGACGGGAACCGGTTCAGGCCACAAACCGACATTCCGTTTACCTGCATGATAAAAGGCGATGGCCGGTTTCTCTCTATTGCCGCTGCATCGGTGCTGGCAAAAACTTACCGCGACGATTTCATGAACAATCTCGACAAACAATTCCCGGTTTACAACTGGAAATCGAACAAAGGCTACCCGACTGCCGAACACCGCGCTGCCATTGAGCGGTATGGCATTACCGAATTTCACCGGAAATCGTTCAGGCTACTGGAAGAACAGCTTGTTATTCAATTCTGAAATTTTAACTGACATGAAAATACTGGTTTACATTTTTGTGTTGCTTTTCCCAATCGCAACGTGGGGACAAAAGGACACGGTTTATTATTTTGGTGTTAATGGAAAACTGAATCCCTCGGGGAAACAGGATGTTATGAAAAAAGTGGATTTTAAAAAAAGAGGTAAAACAAGGATAAAAACCTATAAAAACACTGGATCGGGGTGGTTACTTGTTTTTACCGAAAAAATAAAACCACTGAATGATTCGGTTTATGATTTAAGAATAAAAAGCGATGAATTTACTGGCAAACTCACACGAACTTATCAGGTTTTGAATGATGGCAAATACCGGTTTACCGACAGGCTGAACTCGGTTATTAAGCGAACCGGGGTGACTACCAAAAAATTTCCGCTAATATTTGATGGCGAAATAACCGAAAATTACAACACTGGTAAACCAAAGTCGGTTTCGCAATACAGCAACAATGAACTGGTTTCAAACAAAAACTGGCTTCCGGATGGCACAAAGCTTCCCGATGATATTTTTACTTCGGTTGACAAAGAGCCGCTATATACTCCCGGGGAAGCATTTTTGTACCAGCAAATCAGGCAGGCAATCAAAGATTCAAAGTTCGATTTGCTCACCGTTGAAGGAAAAATGGTTGTCGGACTTGTGATTACCCAGGAAGGGAAGATTGGAGGAGTTCAGATAATAAAAGGGATCAGCCAGGTATTGAATGGAATAATTGTCGATGCCTTCAACAAAGCAGAGGGAGCATGGGAACCCGCCGGTTTAAATGGAAAACCGGTTAATTATTTTCAGGTTGTACCAATCAATTTTATTTACAGTCGTTACGATTTCAACTCGCTGGAAATGCAAAATGGTATGCTGTACTGGGTAATTAATTAGCAAAAAGAAGCGTATTAATTTTACATTTGCATTTGGGGTAACCAAATCATTTTCAACATGAACAACCTTTACGATGTAATTATTGTGGGTGCCGGTCCAGCCGGCATTTTTACTGCTTTCGAACTGGTAAAACACAAGCCTGAACTGAAAATTCTGATGCTCGAAAAAGGGAACGGAATTTACAAGCGCAAATGTCCGAAACACACAAACGGCGGTATTTGTGTTCATTGTAAACCGTGTAATATAACCACCGGCTGGGCTGGCGCGGGTGCTTTTTCCGATGGAAAACTTTCGCTTTCGCACGAGGTGGGCGGCACAATTTCCGATTACATCGGGGTGGAAGCAGCCAACGAAATGATTGCTTACACCGATGGGATTTATCTTGAATTCGGCGGCGACCCGAAAGTTCATGGTGCCGGGATTTCGCCTGCCATGCGCGAGATTCAGAAAAAATCAATAGAGGCCAACCTGCGGTTGGTGCATTGTCCGGTGCGGCATCTGGGCACCGAAAAAACACAGTCACTGTACAAATCATTGTTCGATTTTATCAGTTCAAAAGGGGTTGAAATTCTTTTCCGCAAACCGGTAACCGATTTTGTTTTTGAGGATGGCGCAATTACCGGAGTTGTGGTGAATGATGCACAATATTCAGCACGAAAAGTGGTGGTTACCGTTGGCCGCGAAGGCTCCGACTGGCTGCTGAAAAAGTGTGAAACACACAACATCAGCACCGAAGTGGGTGTGGTGGATATTGGGGTTCGGGTGGAATGCCGCAATGAGATCATGCAGGAAATCAACGAGAATTTTTACGAGGCCAAACTGGTGCATTATACAAAAACTTTCGACGATAAAGTACGCACTTTTTGCTCCAATCCGGGTGGTTTTGTTTCGTCGGAATATTACGACAATAACCTGGCAGTGGTAAACGGACACAGCTACAAAGACCTGAAAAGCAACAACACCAATTTTGCACTGCTGGTATCGCAAAAATTTACCGAACCGTTCAATGCCCCCATCGAATTCGGAAAACACGTGGCCGACATGGCCAATATGCTCACACAACACAAAATTCTGGTTCAGCGGTTTGGCGATTTAATCCGCGGCAGGCGGACCACGCCCGAAAGATTGTTCAGAAATAATATTATCCCTACTTTAAAAGATGCGGTTCCGGGCGACCTGAGCCTTGTTTTGCCCTATCGGATTATGACCGATATTATTGAAATGATTCAGGCGCTTGATAAAGTGAGCCCCGGTCTGGCAAGCGACGAAACGCTGTTGTATGGCGTAGAGGTAAAATTCTATTCCAATAAAATAAAGGTGAACAAATCATTTCAGGCCAACAATATACGCAACCTTTACGTGGGTGGCGATGGCGCCGGGATCACGCGCGGTCTGATGCAGGCTTCAGTAAACGGGGTCCTGATTGCAAGGGATATTCTGAATGAACTTTAAATGATTAGCTCTTCTCAGGGTTCAGAAAATACAGGATTTTGTTCGTCAGAAAATATATAGATATTTATATATTTGCACGCATTAAAAACAGTTTACAAATGACAATGCAATTCAAACAACTCGATATTAAACCCGAAGGAAACTGGTTTCAGCGGAATATTCTGTCGCAACACGGAAAGAAAACTATGATTTACATGCTGATCGGTGCTGTGGCCGCATTGATTCTGACCTTTCTGACAGATGGCAAACCCATCAGGCAATTTTCAGCAGGGGAGATTTTCCAGAGTGTTTTTATGGGAGCTGTTTTCGGGCTTTTTATCACCAACAGTCCGTGTGCACGGGGCAGGTGCTGATTAAACCAGTCTTGTTGATAATATGATTTGTCTGACATTAAAAATCCTTCATTATCAGTAAAAACCGATAAAGAAGGATTTGCTGTTTCGTAAGAATGCCTCCTTAATTCACCACTCCTTTTTTCAGGATAATATTGGCGTACAAAGCTGTTTCGCCTGTTGCCACCACTGCGTAGGCATTTTTTGCCCTTTCGTAGAATTCAAAACGTTCAATGTATTCAAAATCATTGAAAGGTTCTTTACTTTCTGCAATCACTTTCCGGTATTCTTCCCAGATCACAGGCTGGTAATTGTCGCCCGGAGTAACCGCCATCAGGCCAACCGGCGAATCGACATAAGTATCAAGCGGAAAGAATTTCAGAAAAGCATCCAGAATTTCAGGAATTCCATGCCCATCAAGACGAATCAGCCTTTGTGCAACCGAAGCCGCCGGGAAATTTCCATCGGCAATCACAATTTCGTTTCCGTGCCCCATCTCCATCATAATTTTCAGGAGTTCGGGACTCAGGATTGAAGGAATATTTTTCAGCATTTCTTTATTTTTTATTTGATTTCCTCGTCGAAAACAACTGCCACTTTCCCGCATTTCCCGCTGGCCATCAGCGAATAAGCTTCGTCAACATTTTCCAGTTTAAAACGGTGGGTAATCAGTGTTTCGGGTTTCACGTTCCAGCGTACCAGCCTTTCAACCAATTCTTCCATCCGCCAGATGTTGGTCACCCACGAACCGTAAATCGTTTTCTGGTCGTGAATGATATCTCTTGATGGCTGAAATTCAACGGTGCCACCTTCGCCGAGGAAAACGATTTTTCCCCATTTTCGTGCTGCCTGGATACAGGTGAGACGTGCTTTTGCGTTGGCCGAGCAGTCAACCGATTTTTCGACACCGTGGCCACCAGTTAAATCGCGGATTTGTTCCACGTTGGTATCCCCGGCTTTGATAACCTCGTCGAACAGGCCTGTGTTTCTGGCAATGGTCAGTCTTTCGTCAATCACTTCGATACCATAAATTTTCTGGGCACCCATCGCGCGGCAAAGCATGGCTGTGGCAAGACCCACCGGCCCCAAGCCAGTAACTAAAACTGCGTCATTTCCGCTGATCCCGATTTTTTCGAGGCCTTCGTAAACGGTTCCAAAACCACAGGCAACCTGCGCACCATCGGAATAACTCAGTTCGTCGGGCAGCAAAACGAGGTCTTTTTCTTCGGCCAGCAGGTATTCGGCCATTCCGCCATCGCGCTGCCAACCGTAAGCACGCCGGTACTGACTGGTACACGATATCATGTAACCACGGCGGCAGTCGTTGCAAACTCCGCAACCCGAAATATGGTAAACAATCACCCTGTCACCCGCTTTGAAACGACGGCAACCCGGGCCTGTTTCCACAATTTGCCCGCTTGGTTCGTGACCGGCAATCATTCCCGGCTGGTAACCTTCCGGCCCTTTGCCAAGATGCTCGTGATAAATACAGCGGATATCGGATCCACAAATGGTGGATGACTTCATTTTGATCACCACTTCGCCATGGCCAGGCGCAGGAATTGAAAATTCGCGCAGCATGGTTGTGCTGTTGCCCGGCAATATTGCTCCTAACATTTTATTCATATCTTTTTTTGATTTTC
>JAJUGS010000168.1 GCA_029265875.1 Prolixibacteraceae bacterium | reverse complement strand
CCAGGTTGGTTGTTCCGAGTGAATAACTTTCCTGTCCCCAGGTATCCCAGTTATCAACGTATTCGGTAAAATCCTTGATTTTGTTGGTACTGATTGTTGCATTTCCATTCCATCGCAGCCAGGGAGCAATAATTACACCGCCTGTGAGTTCAATCCCGGCCCGATAGCTTTTGTCCACATTCACCATCACCGGGGCCCCCACATCGTTGATTTCACCAGTCAAAACAAGCTGGTTTTTGTAGTTCATGTAGTATAAATTGCCCGAGAAAGAAAAAGTTTTTGATTTCAGGTCGTATCCCAGTTCCCAGTCGTAAAGCGTTTCGTGAACCGGTTGTTTTCCATTCGGATCAGCATCCACGTAGTTGTCGCGGTTGGGCTCGCGGTTGGCCGTGGCAAACGAAAGGAAAACCTCCTGGTTGGATTGCAACTGGTAAAAAATACCGGCTTTTGGGTTGAAAAAATTAAAAGTGTGTTCCTGCGTAATATCCCGTAAATCATCGTCAATTCCGTCGATTGAATAGTTGATATTCCGGTATTGGAGGTCGGCAAACAGATTCAGGTTTTCGGTAATGCTGTAATTGTATTTGGCAAAAATATTGAAATCCTTTTTCAGCCCGGTGCTGCGGTACCAGTCGTGATCCGGATCAATTTTCCCGAGAAACTGTCCCCAGATTATCTTCCCGAAATGATTTCCGTCGTAAATACTGTAGCCGCCGCCCAGCACAAATTCAGATTTAACCCCTTTTTTGTTCATCGAAAAAACGGTTCCGTAAAAATTATTATCAAGCCATTTCCGGTTGACAATATCGCTGGTTTCAATGGTTTCTCCGCCAATTGTCACCGGTGGAACCTGGTAACCGGCCAGATCTTCATCTTCTTTGTAGTTTTCATAGAACCCTTCTCCGTGTGTAAAATGAAACGAGACATTCAGGTTGAGTTTTGTGTTGAATGCATGTGAAAAGTGAAGCTGGTAGTGATCCTGCCGGTAATCATCAACCTGGTTGGCGTAATATTTTGTAATGCCATTTTCGTCGGTGTATTCGCCGGCGCTGTTGTAAGTGCGGTTGGTGGTAAGCAATTCCGAAGGAACCCCGTTCCATGCCTGATAAGTTCTCTCATAACCCGAAAAAACAACTGCTTTGATGACTGATTTTTCAGCATAATAACCTCCCGAGATAAAATAAGATTTCAGGTTGGCTGAACCCCGGTCGATAAAGCCATCGGAACGAACATCGGAGTGGCGGATATCCATGGCGAATTTGTTGTTAATCAATCCTGTTCCTGCGTTTACTGTATTTTTAAAGGTGCCAAAAGAACCGGCAGCAGTTTTGTATTCAGCGTACGCATCGGGTTCAATCTTGTTCGTTTGCATATTGATGGTGGCGCCAAAAGCTGCAGCACCGTTCGACGAAGTTCCGACGCCCCTCTGAATCTGTACATTTTGTAACGATGAGGCAATGTCAGGTAAATCCACAAACCAGGTTCCGTGCGATTCGGCATCGTTCAGCGGAATGCCGTTTACAGCCACGTTGATCCGATTCATGTCGGTGCCGCGGATGCGGAAATTGGTGTACCCGATTCCGGTTCCTGCGTCGGAAGTGGCCACAAACGAAGGTGTGAGCTGCAAAAGATAAGGGATGTCCTGCCCCATGTTTTTCTTTTCAATTTCATCTTTTCCAAGATTCTGATAAGATACAGGGGTTTTGTCACCCGCAATTAAAGCCGAAATCATTATTTCATCTGTAAGGATTACATCCGGTTCCAGCTCAATTTTAATTTGTTGGCTGGTTTTCAGATTGATCTTTCTTTCAACCGGTTTAAAGCCGACAAACGAAACAAGAATTTCATACTCACCCGGTTTCAGGTTCCGGAACTCAAAATGACCATTGGCATTTGCCGAAACGCCGTACATCGTGTTTTTCAGCACCACACTGGCCCCGGCAAGCGGTTCGGCGGAACCTGTAATAGTTCCAGAAAGCGTGATTTGTCCGAAAACAGACAACACAAAAAGCTGCATCAACAGCCCCAGAAAACATTTTTTCATTTTTAAGAAATTATTGGTTAGAACTAACCAATGAGGCAGGAAATCTTCCTTTTGCACTCCCTACGCCGGCATTACCCGGATCAGGTTCATTGAGTATAATCTCAGTCCCGATTAATCGGGACACCCCATTGCATAAATATCGGGGGCAAAGGTAAAACTGATTTTTAATTCAGAACTATTCTTCGTGAAGAAATTTTTCAAAACAACTCCTGAGCTTATCGTTAATCCTGATTGGCCGCATGGTCCGGCTGTCGATAAACGAACCTTTCTGGTGGCCGGTTGTGCACAATTCACCTTTTTCGTTATAAAACCTGAATTGCAAAATGGCCGATGCGTTGTTGAGTTGCGAAACCCAGACTTCAATAAAAACCTGGTTGTTCAGGTAAAGTGCTCTTTTGTACTGGATGTGTGTTTCGGTGATAATGGGAAGCGTGTTTTCTTTTTCCAGCAAATCCGACAGGGAAATTCCGGCGGCTTCAAAAAGTTTTACACGGCCGTTTTCCATCCAGGTAATGTAGTTGATGTTGTTTACATGGCCCACAAAATCAATGTGGTAGGTGTATATTTTTTCTTCGAAAGTCAGTTTTTTCATATCTATTTTAATTGAAAGAGTTCAGTTTTCGGGGGTAAATCCGAGTTCAGAGAATCTTCGTTTCTTTTCCAGAAAGAATTTCCACATGATGCTTTTTGTGTAAACTTCGTTGTGTTCTTTAACAATAACCGATTTCTGAACCTGCTTTCTTTTTTCAATCAGTTTGCCCAGGTTTTTATAAAATGCATAGTGTGCTTTTACCACCGCCCAGAATTCCCTGAAATTGAATCCCAGGATGAATTTTACAGCTGCTACCCCGTCCAAAATCATGCGGGCAAGAAAGATCCTTTTAAACTGATGTTTCGGGAGATTCTTGAAAAGCATCCAAAGATTGTTCCTGAAATTGAGGTAAACTTTTCTTGGACTTCCATACGAGAGTGTTCCGCCACCCAGGTGATAAACAACGCTTTCTGGTTGATAAACGATTTTATAGCCACTGTTTTTTAACCGCCAGCAAAGGTCGATTTCTTCCATGTGTGCCCAGAAATCACCATCTAAACCACCTGCTTCTTTAAATGTACTGCTTCTGATAAACATGCAGGCACCCGACGCCCAGAAAATGGGTGACGGCTGATTGTACTGTCCTGTGTCTTTTTCAATCCTGTTCAGAATCCGTCCGCGGCAAAACGGGTAACCATACCTGTCGATAAAACCGCCGGCAGCCCCGGCGTATTCAAACTCACCGGGTTTATTGTAGCTTAAGATTTTAGGTTGAATCACAGCAATTTTTTGATCCTGTTCAAACAAATTTATACAGCTTTCAAGCCAGTTTGGAGTAACTTTAACATCCGAATTCAGCAAAACAAAATAGTCGGCATCCACCTGTTTCAAAGCCTGGTTGTATCCTTCGGCAAATCCGTAGTTTCTTTCAAGCTGAATGATTTTTACCGAAGGGAAGTTTTTCAGAAGATATTCAACTGATTTGTCGGTTGAGCCATTATCGGCCACAAAAATTTCAGCAGTTCCGGGGTTTGAATGTTGGATAACTGAAGGCAGAAAAGTGTCGAACATTTGCTGTCCGTTCCAGTTCAGAATAACAATGGCTGTTTTTGGGATCTTGGTCATCAGGATCAGGTGGTTAGTAATTTTGTAATGATATTTGCCAGCCGTTCTTTTCCCAATTCTTCTAAAATGGATTGCATTTTACTTTCCCTTTCGGGGTCAAGGCTTTTCATGAGATTTTCAAGTTCATGCAGTTTTTTCCCGGTCAGGTCTTCGCTTAAAAGCTCCCAAAGTTCGTTTTTACCCTGTTTTAATTCCGGCAGCCCGAGTGTTTTTAGTTCTGTAATCGTTGCTGTCAGTATTTCTTCGGCCTGCAACAATACCGGGTCTTTTGCCCCTGTTTTTCCCGTGGCAGCCGTGTCGCGCAGGTTCCAGCTTGAATAATCGTATGCCAGTTCGCGGATCATTTTCAGTTTTGAACTTTCTTTTCCGAAAATTCTTTCGAGATAGATCAGGGTGCTGTTTTTCCAGGCTTCGAGATCAAATTTCCGGTCACCCAGCCTTGCGATTTGCTCCTGTAACAGTGCGATTTCCTTTTCAGCCATCAGATTGAAGTTTTTTGCAATTTACAAATTCCCGAAATATTTGACAGGAACGAACCGGAAATGTCTGGCAAATGCCTGTTAAAAAATGCAGTTTGCGCTGAAAATGCACTTTTAATGTACAAAATTGTGGTTTATATTCCCAGATGTTTATTCACAATGCCGTAAAAATCGTCAAAAATATTTTCGGCTGCGGCCACAATCTCGCCGCCAAAAAGCCAGTTTTTACCACCCTTGAAATCTGTAACTTTTCCACCGGCCTGTTGTACAATAAAAGCACCGGCTGCCACATCCCAGGCATGAAGCGCATGTTCGTAAAATGCACTGAACCGCCCGGCTGCCACATACGAAAGGTCAACGGCAGCAGAGCCAAAACGCCGCAGTCCGCGTGATTTCTGCATCAGTTCTTTCATCGCTGCAATGTAGTTGTCAACGCGATCGAAATCGTAATACGGAAAACCCGTTCCAATCAAAGCATTCTGAAGATCTTTTGTGGGTGAAACCTTAATCTCTTTCCCGTTCAAAAATGCCGGGCTGTCTTTCCAGGCGTAAAACATTTCGTCTTGTTTTACTTCGTAAACCACACCCAAAACCGGAATCCCATTTTCCAGCAAACCAATACTGACTGAATGGGGAGCAAGGCCATGCAAAAAGTTGGTGGTTCCATCCAGCGGATCGATCACCCAGGTGAATTTTTCGTTGTTGCTGCCGGCTGTGCCTTCTTCTGTAACATAACCGGCTTCAGGAACCAGTTTTCGTAAAGCAGCCACAATGTTGGCTTCTGCTGTTTTGTCCACATAAGTTACAAGACTTGTAGTGTCTTTAAATTCAATGTCTTCAGTGGTTACTTTATTCCCCTCGGTGCGGATAAAGCTGCCGGCTTCGCGGGCAATTTCCTGTACGCTGAAACAAAGGTCTTTATAATTCATTTTGCTGATTTTTGGTTCAATTAAACAAAATCAATCTCCACGTTTCCATTGGGCAAAACCGATTTTAATACAACTTTCCGCAATTGGTTGTCAAGCTGATCATTATGGTCGGTTTCCACTTTTATATAGTTTTCAGTAAACCCTGACATGCGGTCGGAATTGCTTTGCGCCTCGAACAGGACTGTTTGTGTTGTGCCCAGGTGCTTTTCGTAAAAAGCCCTTAATTTTTTCTCCGAGAGATTCAGATAACGCTGTGTGCGGTTTTTCCGTTCGGCAGGGTCCACTTTCCACGGTATTTTCAGGGCTTGCGTACCACTTCTTTCAGAATAGGTAAAAGCGTGTAACTGCGATATTTCGAGGCTGTTGATGAAGTTATACGATTGCTCGAAAAGTTCTTCGGTTTCGCCATTGGTACCGGCAATCACATCGACCCCGATAAAGGCATGCGGAACAATTTCCCGGATGCGGTGTATTCTTCGTGCAAAAAGTTCGGTTGAATATTTACGTTTCATCAGCGACAGCACTTCGTCAGTACCTGCCTGCAGTGGAATATGAAAATGCGGCATGATCACTTTCGATTCAGCAACCAGTTGAATGATATCGTCTTTCAGCAGATTGGGTTCGACAGAACCTAACCGCAAGCGCTGTAACCCTTCGGTTTTTTCCAGTGCACGCAATAATTCAAAAAAGTTTTCGCCTGTCGATTTGCCAAAATCGCCAATATTCACACCCGTGAGCACCACTTCTTTAAATCCTTTTTCCACCGCTTTTCTTGCCTGTTCAATGGTGTTGGCAATCGTGTCGTTACGGCTTTTCCCGCGTGCATACGGAATGGTGCAAAACGAGCAGTAATAATCGCAACCGTCCTGGATTTTCAGAAAACTGCGGGTGCGGTCGCCCCACGAAAATGCTTTGTGATAACTTTTTATATCGGCCAGGCGGGTTGTCTGAATTTCGGTTTTTTCGCGTTTTTGCAAATCGCCCAAATAGGCCGGAATATGAAATTTCTCCTGGGTTCCCAAAACCAGGTCAACTCCTTCAATATGTCCCACTTCTTCGGGTTTGAGCTGCGAATAACAACCCACCACAATTACCATGGCGTTGGGATTCTTTTTAACTGCTTTCCGGATAATATTCCTGCTTTCCTTGTCGCCCTGGTTGGTTACCGAGCAGGTGTTAATCACATAAACATCCGCCTTTTCATCAAATTCAACACGCTCAAAACCCACTTCCCTGAACGAGCCGGCAATGGTTGACGTTTCGGAAAAATTGAGTTTGCAACCCAATGTAAAAAAAGCAGCTTTCTTCCCCCTGTAATCCATCTCTGTTATATTGAATAATTCTAAACAGCGGCAAAGGTAGAAAAAAGCTGCTTAATGCAAAGTAAGAGTTTACAGCAGGTTACTTGCCAGTTCAGCTAAGTAGCTTCGTTCGCCTTTTACGAGGTTAATGTGGGCGAAAATATCCTGGTTGCGCATTTTATCGGTCATGTAGGCCAGCCCGTTCGATTTCATATCAAGATAAGGTGAATCGATTTGTTGCAAGTCACCGGTGAAAACCATTTTAGTTCCTTCCCCGGCGCGGGTAATAATGGTTTTTATTTCGTGCGGAGTCAGGTTTTGTGCCTCGTCAATAATAAAAAAAGCGTTTGAAAGACTGCGTCCGCGAATGTAAGCAAGCGGTGTAATATTCAGTCTTTCTTCTTTTTGCATGTCTTCGATAAGCTGGTACTCGTTACTGCGCGGATTAAAAGAATGTTTAATCACAGCCAGATTGTCATACAAAGGTTGCATGTACGGGCTGATTTTTTCGTTGGCATCGCCTGGCAAATAACCTAAATCGCGGTTGCTGAGTGCCACAATCGGACGAGCGAGCAAAACCTGTTCGTACAATCTGTTTTGTTCGATTGCTGCCGCCAATGCCAGCAAGGTTTTTCCGGTTCCGGCTTTCCCGGTAAGTGCAACCAGCTTAATATCAGGATTCATCAGCATATTCAAACTGAACGTTTGTTCTGCATTTCGCGGTTTAATTCCGTAAGCCGGCTTTTTTTCAATCCTGTAAATCCGGTTCGATTTCAGGTCGTAACGGGCCAGCGCGCTCGACGAAGTTCCTTTAAAAATGAAGCATTCGTTGGCTTCAGGAATAAAACCGGGTTTTACTTCATCGGTCGAAATGGAGCCCTGGTTGTATAAAACTTCAATCAGATCATCCCGGAAATTGTCAAAAGTTGAGACAGTTTTATCAAGAATACTTTCATCTTTTACCTGGTCGGTTTTGTAATCTTCGGCCTGAATACCCAGCGATTTGGCTTTCATCCTCAGATTAATATCCTTGCTGACCAGAATAGTTTTCCGTTTCGGATAGGCTTTTGAAGTATAGTCGGCAATGGCCAGAATACGGTGGTCGGGAATATCTTCCCTGAAAGATTCTTTCAAAACATCAGAAAAAGGTTTTCCGGTTTCAATGCGGAGTTTTCCCAATCCTTTTCCAAGCTGTTTCCCGCCGTTAAATAGCTCATCTCCCACAATTTCATCGAGCAATCGGGTAAATTCGCGGGCCTGATAATTAATGAGATCGTTTCCTCTTTTAAATTTGTCCAGTTCCTCAAGTACAGTTATCGGAAGGATAATGTCATTATCCTGGAACTGGTAAATGCAGGTGTGGTCGTGCAAAATCACATTGGTGTCGAGAATGAAGATTTTGCTTTTCTTTGTTGTACTAAGCATTTTTAGGAATTTGAATTTTCTAAATGTATATAATTTTGCCTGTCTTCCCGAATGGAGCTTTGGGAATTAATTAACTTACTACAGTTGATAAAAAACATTTGTCGTGACTTACACAGAAACACTTGATTTTTTGTACGCCCGTTTGCCCATGTTTCACCGGATCGGGCCAGCTGCTTACAAAAACAGCCTGGATAATACACTTTTACTGGATAAATATTTTGGTCATCCTCACCGCAATTTTAAAACTGTTCATATTGCCGGAACCAACGGCAAAGGATCTGTTTCGCACATGCTGGCGGCCGTTTTTCAAAATGCGGGTTACAAAACCGGTCTCTACACTTCTCCACATCTTGTCGATTTCAGGGAGAGAATCAGGGTGAACGGAGAAATGATTTCAGAGAAGGAAGTAACCGACTGGGTTGAAAAATATGCAATTGGGGAAAATCTCTGGAATATTGAGCCGTCGTTTTTTGAACTCACTGTAGCACTGGCTTTTGATTATTTTTCACGGCAGAAAGTGGATATTGCAATTGTTGAAGTGGGTCTTGGCGGCCGGCTTGATTCGACCAATATTATCACTCCTGAAATAAGCGTAATTACAAACATTGGTTATGACCATGTTCAACTGTTGGGTGACACGCTGGAAAAGATTGCCGGTGAAAAGGCGGGAATCATAAAACCGGGAGTACCCGTTGTAATTGGAGAAACGCACCCTGAAACTGAAATTGTTTTCAGAAACGTGGCACAGAACGCGAATACCCCGGTTTATTTTGCTGACAGCGAGTATAAAACTGAATATTCCATGTTGAGTTTGGATGGGAAGCAGATTCTAAATATTTCGAAAAATGGGGAACCAGCTTTTCAGGATGTAAAAGTGGATTTATTGGGAAACTATCAGCAAAAAAATGTACCGACGGTATTAAAGACGATTGAAATCCTGAATGAGCTTGGTTGGAAGGTTTCCCAGGAGAATATTTATGATGGATTAAAAAATGCTGCAAAATCAACCGGATTAATGGGGCGTTGGCAGGTTATCGGCAACAATCCGCTTGTTGTTTGCGACACAGGGCACAACGAAGATGGAATAAAAATGATCGTCAGTCAGATTAAAAATGCGGCTTACAAGAATTTACACATTGTTTTTGGGATGGTGGCCGATAAAGATATTCACCCTGTTTTGCAGCTTTTGCCAGGTGAAGCAACCTATTATTTCACCCGGGCAGCCCTGCCGCGGGCGCTTGATGAGAAAATTTTGGCAGACCAGGCGAGTTTGATTGGATTGAAAGGAGAAAGTTATCCTTCTGTAAAGGAAGCGTTTACGGTAGCGAAAATGAATGCGGATAAAAATGACCTTGTTTTTGTTGGAGGAAGCACTTTTGTAGTGGCAGAAATTTTACAGCAAAAAAAATAAAAATGTTTGCAGAACTGAAAATAGGTTTTATATTTGCAACGCTTTTCCGGAAACGGAAAGCGGGGTTCACAGAAATAAAATTCGGGCGGTTAGCTCAGTCGGTTCAGAGCATCTGGTTTACACCCAGAGGGTCGGGGGTTCGAATCCCTCACCGCCCACGTTAAAAGCTACTCAACCT
>JAJUGS010000061.1 GCA_029265875.1 Prolixibacteraceae bacterium | reverse complement strand
GTTATGTCTTCCCTGTGTTTTTCATAGCTTAGAAAGTCGCTTTCTTCAATTATCCCCTTGAGGGGATTACAGGGGTGAGAGATTCATTTTATTACTCCCGGATTTGTTTTCCTGTCACCCCCTGCCCCCTCAAAGGGGGATTTGCTTTGTTGAAGATTTTGTACTTCATCAGCTTTTCCAGTTCTCTTTTGGTGTTTACTTATTGTCAAAAATATCGCTGAAAAAGCCGGCGCCGATGGGTTTTCTGAAATCTTTCGACGGGTCGAGGTATTTGTCGAGCATGGCGTTCAACTCGGTTTTTACGATGGGTTTGTGCAGAAAATCAATACCTTTCGTTACAAACGCTTTGATGGCCAGTTCGTCGGTTGCCGTGGTAAACACGATGGGAGAGGAGACACTCACTTTGTCGAATATGGCAAAACTGAGGTTGTCTTCGAGGTGGATGTCGAGAAAAATCAGGTCAGGTTCGGTATTTTCGCGGAACCATTCCACCGATTCTTCCACCGATTCGAGCCAGGCGGCAATTTCAATTTTCGGGTCGTATTCCTTCACCATGTTTTCGAGCCGTTTGGCTGCGTACATTTCATCTTCAATTATTACGATTCTCATTATTTGTGTTTTAATATTTCATATTAGGACTAAAGTCCTGTTTTTCTTTCTTTTATTCCGAAAAACTCGCTTGTTCTGTCATTTCGAATCTGAGGCACGAAGGTGAGAAATCTGTTGATTAGAATGAGATTTCTCCTCGTTCCTCGTCGAAATGACAGCGTTGATGCAGCTTTTCATTTATTTTTCAGTTTTATTCAGAACGGTCATTAAATAATTCAACATTTCAGCGGAACGCGGGCAATAAATTTGGTTTCTGTTTTTATAAACTCGGGTTCGGGCATTTCGAGCAGGTGGTAGCGGTGGGCAATATTCCGCAAACCAACGCCTGTTGAAACCATGTGCGACTCGCGTTCCTGCAGGTTGTTTTCAACATGCAGCACATTGTCGGCGCCTATAAATATTTCAATTTTCAGCGGATTTCTTTTCGACATGGAATTGTGTTTGATGGCATTTTCGATGAGCAGTTGCAATGCCAGTGGCAGTATCTGGCATTCGCGTTTCTGTTCGCTGATTTCCACTTTCACCATGATTTTGTCCATAAACCGGATGTTCAGCAGGAAAATGTAGGCATCCAGAAAATCGAGTTCGGTTTGCAGGCTCACCAAATCGTTGTCTTTGTTTTCGAGCACATACCGGTACACTTTCGAAAGGTGTTCGGTAAACTGTTCGGCCAAATCGGGCTCCAGTTTTATCAGCGACGTGAGTACATTCAAACTGTTAAACAAAAAGTGCGGGTTTACCTGCTGCCTGAGAACTTCGAACTGAGACTGCAGGTTTTCCTTCTGCAAACGGATGAGTTGTGTGTTGGCCTCGGTGAGTTTGAGCGTACTTTCGTGAACGCGGTTTTCGAGATTTTGGTTGAGCATTTCGAGTTCGGCTTTGGCTTTCAGCAGCTCTTCCTCGGTTTGCAGGCGGTCGGTAATATCGCGGGTTATCACAAACGACGCCGGTTTTCCATTGAAGTCAGTTGTGCGCGAATTCAGTTCAACCACGATGCTCTGGCCATCTTTGCGGTATAGTTTTGCACGGTAAATGGACGGGAAACTTTCGCCGGTCATGCGGCGTTGATGGTTTTCGAGCATTTCGTTATGGTGTGCCTTGTCAACCACATCGATAAAAGGTTTTTCAAGCAGTTCATCTTCGGTGTATTGCATCATTTCGCAGAATGCCGGGTTTACAAACCTGAAAACGCCGTCCTGGGTGATGAGAATGCCGTCGGTGGCTTTGTCGATGAGGGCACGGTATTTCAATTCGCTTTCGCGCAGGGCTTTTTCCATGGCTTCGGGTTCCGAAATATCGAGTATCAAACCTCTGATTCCAATAACTTTATCTTCTGCAATAATAGGAGCGGCGAAAGTCATGGCCGGAAAAGTTTCGCCATTTTTGCGCACGGCAATGTACCGGTTTCCATAACTGTTAACTTTATGAGTTATGGTATTTTTCATGTTTTCGCGCATCTGTTCGTGAAACGAAGGGTGAATGAACCTGTAAGAAGAAAGCCCGACATCACTGTCGTCGAGTCCGAATTGTTTCCTCCCCGTTTGATTAAAATAGATAATATTTCCCAGCGTGTCGAGTTCGTAAACGGTTTGGGGCAGCATTTCGGTGAGTTCGCGGTATTTCAGTTCGCTTTCGCGCAATGCTTTTTCCATTGCCACGTATTCGGTCATATCGATTACAATACCACGTGTCCCGGTAATTTTGCCTTCAGTAAACATGGGTGTTGCAAAAATCATTACCGGGAATTTTTCGCCGTTCATGCGTATAGCATTATATGAATTTCCACGCGAAGTTGAATTTTCAAAATACGATTTCTGCATGTTGTTTATCATCCTTTCGAGGTCTTCGGGCACAACCAGGTCGTGCACCGAAATTCCGGATTCGATACTTTCAATACGAAAAGTCTTTTTCCCGGCCTGGTTCAAATAGGTGAGTTTCCCGTTTAAATCGTGTTCATAAACGGTTTGCGGGAGCATTTCGGCCAACTCGCGGTATTTCTGTTCGCTTTCGCTTAAAGCGTCCTGCATTTTTTTGTTCTCGGTAATGTCGCGGGAAGTAACAATCTGGATTTTTTTCCCTTTGAAAATGGTGAACCCGGCGCTGAGTTCAACCGGGAAAACAGTACCATCTTTTTTGCGATGGTAGCGAAGCAATACTTTTGTATCGCGGCGAAGTGTAGCTTCCGTGGTTTTATGGGGCTCTGCCGAAACATCGGTATTTTTCATCTGCAGGAATTCACCATGCGAATAGCCATAAATTTTCGATGCAGCAGGGTTTGTATCGAGAATCTGTCCGCTGTCGGCGTCAATCATAAAAATGGCATCTGATTCAGCTTCGAACAAAAGCCTGTATTTTTCTTCGCTTTCGAGGAGTTTTAGCTCCATTTTGCGTTTTTCGGTAATATCGTGCGAAGTAAAAAAGCTGGCCCAGGTCCCTTCGAACTCAATTAAAGTGGAGGAGGTTTCACACTCCTTTATTTCACCCGTTTTGGTGAGCATCCTGAATACTTCGTTTATGGTTGAAAAATCCTTTTTTCGACGGCGTTCTGCAATTTTAAAAGCTTTTTCATGGTCGTCGGGGTGAAGGGTGTTAACCGACGGCATATTGTAAAGCTCGTCGCGTGTATAGCCCAGCATTTTGCAATAAGTATCGTTGGCAAACAAAATACGGTTGTCGCGGATGATTGTAATACCCTCGAGCGAATTTTCGACCAGCGTTTTGTATTTTCTTTCACTTTTTTCGATGGTTTCCTGCATCCGGAATCGTTCGGTAACATCGCGGATTGAAATTAACGAAGCACGTTTGCCATTCATTTCGATGGTGGTGGAGTTAAATTCGGCCACCATTTTTTCGCCGTTTTTGCGAAGCATGGAAGCGTTGTAGCGCATGTCGCCGATTTCACCTTTCATCCTCCGGTAATGAATATCCATAACCCGTTCGCGGTCTTCGGGTGCAATCGACTGCGGGCCAAAATTTTCAATACATTCTTCAATAGAATATCCAATCATATCGGCAAACGCTTTGTTTACCAGAACTACTTTTCCATCCTGCGATATAACAATGCCATCGAGTGATTTTTCAATAAGTGTGCGATAAAGCTTTTCCTGCTCGGCAAGTGCAAGTTCAGTTTGTTTTTTTTCGGTGATATCCTGCTGGATGACAAAATACCCATCAATTTCTCCTTTTTCGTTTTTAAAAGGCGAAGCAAGGGTGTTGGCCCAATAAATATTACCGTCTTTGCCAATGGTGCGCAGTTCGCCCTGCCAGTTTTTGCCGTTTGTCAGGCTGTTTACCACATCTTTTCTCGATTCAGGTGTCTCTGTGAGGTTTTTATAAAGGGTGTTGCTTATATTTTTGTGAAGCAATTCATGAATCGGAAAGCCCGAAAGTTTTTCGAAATAGGGGTTCAGGTACTCGAAATTGAAGTCTTTGTCCATAATAAACACACCACCGGGCGCCTGGTCGAGAATTTGCCTGAATTTTTTCTGTTCGCGTTCGCTTTTTACTCGTTCCGTAATATCAAACGACACTCCCAGATAACCTGTTTTAATCCCTGTTTTATCAAAAATGGGCGAAACACGGGTTTCATAATACAACCCATTCAACATTACAATTTCGTGGTCGGTTTCGCCGGCCAAAACACGGCGGATAAAAAATTCAGCCTCGGAACCTTTATACAGGTCAAAGGCCGATTTTCCTAAACGGTCAACCGGATTACCAGTCCCGTCTTTGAACTGGGTGTAGGTAAATTTTCCTTCCAGGTCGATGCTCCAGATAACCAGTGGCACATTGGTAAGGATGTTGTCAAGAAACTGCTTTTTTTCTTCCAGTTGTCTTGTGGTTTCCTCATGCTTCCTGATTTCTTCCTCTAACTGTTTGTTAATCATCAGCAATGTCTTTTTCGAATTTTCCTGGTTCATGGTCATTTTGGTATCAATAATCCGGTTAAGTTTTTTTTTGAACTTCCTAAATTAGCTTTATTCCACAATCCCGTTTTTCAGTGCACACTAAAAAATCAAGAATTTCTGAAACGGCTTTTAATAAAGGTTTCAGAAAAATGAACGACCAGACAAGAATGTTAATGACCGGCAGTTTTTTTACTGCTGAACTTTCAAAAATATGATCAACAAACTGGCTGAACATGGCTGCAGATTTTACATCATTGAATTAAGCTTGCGCGTATAATACTCTGTAAAAAGGCGTTTCGAATGTTCGGTTGCCCATTTTTCGACACCCATTTTCTGAATCATGCAGAGGTTGTAGATTTTCAATGCGTGAGGAACTCTCTCGGCGCGGTCGGCAACGGGTTGCAGCCTTTCGCACGGAAATTCATCGCACTCGAAACAAAAATTCACCTTTTTCTCCTGAATACAGGCATACATCCGGCAATTCGGGTCGATTCCCAAAATTTCAAGACCGGGGCAAAAACCGTTGTTTGGCCGGCACCCTTTGCACTGAAATTTATCTTCCGGAATGTTGTTCCGTTTAAAAAATGCTTCCCGGTTTTCGCGGTTTTCTTCCACCATGCAAAGCGGGCAGTTGAAACAATCTTTGCCACAGGGCGCTGTTAAAAGTTGATAGTCCATCTCGTTTTTTGTTTTAAAAGTAGAATGGACAGCCGACAGCGCAAAAAATTTATGGTTGAATGACGATAAACGGGGGTTGAATGAGATTTTTGAAAAAGTGAAATAGACGATACTTCAGGCGACAATTTGTGGATTGTAGTAAAACTTGATTTCTGGTCTGGCAAATTCGTCAGGAGAAAGGTTTATAATATCCATCGGTATTTTAAATTTTCGAAGTGTTTCTGTTTCCGGTTTCATGGTAAGTTTTGCACGTTCGAATATATCGAGATTATTGAAATCAGAAGAAATAATCATCAAGTCAATGTCACTTTCATTGGTAAAAGTGCCGTTTTTCGCTGAACCAAATAAAGCAATCGAATCGACATTAATTCCACTGTTGATTAATGAGGATTTCAAAAAATCAATGGCGCTGTTTATTGTTGCTTTATCCATTGCTGAACTTCTTTTGTTGTTATTAAAATCTCTTCTGATTTTTCCTATGTGAAAACTGCAATCAGCTTACTCAAACTTTCAGGATATCTTGTTGGAACGGAGATTTTATCAAGTGTATAGATGAATTCATAATATTTTTCTTCCGCAGATAATCCAACTTTTTCAGAGAAATATACCAGGCTATGAGATTTAACTCTCCGGTGTTCTTAATCAACGTTCCTTTCAAAGCTTTCTCCAAAGACAGATGACACATGAAAAAACAATAAATATACCTTCCTGATCTAAACATATCTTCTGCTGTTCCCAAATCATAATCCGATTGCAGAAACCATTCATTATATGTGTTTTCGAATGTCATTGAACAAAAATAGAAAAAAAGCGGGAAAATTGTAGTTGGCTTCTGAATCACTTATCCAACAGGATATTTACAAATCAGAATAACTGTTGCCGGATTTATTCGTCAGTTTTCCTATTTTTACAAAAACGTAAACCAATTTTTAAAATGAAAACACTGATTTTTATTGCACTGACAATTCTTTCTGCTCAACTTTCTGCACAAACTTATAAATCAGGCCTCGTTGCCAAAAACGCCAAAATTGTGCAGGCAGGCTCGGGCTACTCATTTACAGAAGGTCCGGCGGTTGCGCCCGATGGCAAAGTGTATTTTACCGACCAGCCCAACGACCGCATTTATCTGTGGGACGAAAAGAAAGGAATCTCGCTTTGGCTCGAAGGCACGGGGCGTTCCAACGGAATGTACTTCAATAGCAAAGGCCGTCTGGTAACCTGCGCCGATGAAAAAAACCAGCTTGGTTATTTCGATGAAAATAAAAAACTTGTCAGGATGCATGAGGGTTTTGAAGGCAAACACCTGAACGGTCCCAACGACCTGTGGATTTCACCCAAAGGTGGCGTGTGGTTTACCGACCCGTATTATCACCGTCCATGGTGGCCCGAAGGACACAAGGAAATTCAGGAAGTCCGCGGCGTTTATTATTTAGCTCCCGATGGCGCAATCAAACGTGTAATCAACGATTTTAAAACCCCCAACGGAATTATTGGCACCCCCGATGGAAAGACTTTGTATGTGGCTGACATTCAGGATAACAAAACCTGGAAATACGATATTCAGCCCGATGGAACGCTGGCAAACAAAACCTTTTTTGCCCCCAATGGCAGCGACGGAATGACCATCGACAGCGAAGGAAATGTTTATCTTACATCGGGAAAAGTATTGGTTTACAATCCGAAAGGCGAACTGATTGAACAAATTGAATTTCCCGAGCAACCGGCCAATGTTTGTTTTGGCGGGAAAAAACGCAATATTTTGTTTGTGACCGCACGTAAAGGTGTTTACACGCTCGAAATGAATGTAAAAGGTGTACGATAAGTTCAGAGTTCGAAAATTGAAACCCGGAACCCGGTCCCCGGAACCTGAAACCCGAAACCCGAAACCCGGAACCCGAAACTGGAAACTGGAAACCCGAAACTGGTAACATTAAACTAAAAAATATGGACAGACGAAATTTTATTCAGAATACAACCGCAGGAACAGCCGCGATGTTAACGGCTTTTTCTTTCCCGGTATTTGGCCTGAATCAAAACCAGAAACTGAAAATTGGTTTGATTGGCTGCGGCTGGTATGGAATGGTAATCACAAAAGCAGCCCTCGAAACCGGTGATGTTGAAGTTGTTGCGGTTTGCGATGTGGATTCGGAACACCTGAAAAACAGTGCTGATGAAATAGAAAAGCTGCAGGGAAAGCGGCCAGTGGGTTTTGCCGATTACCGCGAATTGCTGGAAGTAAAAGGAATGCAGGCTGTTTTTATTGGCACACCGCCACAGTGGCATGCCTTGCAGTTTATTGCAGCCTGCGAAAAAGGACTGCATATTTATTGCGAAAAGCCGCTTTCTTATGATGTGGAAGAGGGAAAAGCAATGGTTGCCGCTGCTAAAAAAGCAGGAAATATTGTTCAGATCGGGTTTCAGCGGCGACAAAGCAATGCTTTTCAAAAAGCAAAAGAGCTGATTCAGGGTGGCACGCTCGGAAAAGTTCATGAAATTGGTGTCCAGATTCATTACAACCCGGTGCTGGCCGACACAACCATTCAGGATCCTCCGGCTTCACTCGATTGGGAAACCTGGTGCGGACCGGCTCCGAAACTCGATTACCGGCCCAATATCGGGCACAAAGCGTGGCGGCTCGAGAAGGAATACGGAAACGGACATCTCGTTGACTGGGGAATTCACAACATCGACGCCGTCAGGAAAATCATGGATTTCGGAATGCCACAATCGTTTTATACAACAGGAGGCATGAATCTGCTGGAAGGGAAAATCACCACACCCGATACACTCAGGGCGGTAATGAATTTTGAACAGTGCCCGGTAATCTGGCAGCACCGGCTCTGGGGAACCGGTGAATTGAACCCACAATTTAACAACGGCATTTTCTTTTATGGCGAAAATGCCACGCTTTTTGCCTCGGACAATAAGCTGGTTATCCAGAAAAAAGGTAACAACCAGCAACATGAAGTGATGGAGATTCCCTCGCCGAAAATGCAGGAAAACCATGTGGCAGGTTTTGTAAATGCCGTAAAAACCGGAAACAGAAGTCTGTTGAGTTGTGTGCCCGAAGATGCTTTTCTATCAACGGCCACGGTTCAACTCGCCATGGTTTCGTATTACACCGGCAGTTTGGTAAAATGGGATGCAAAGAAAGAAACTATAATTGAAAATGAGGCAGCTTCCCAACTTTTGGCACGTCCGTACAGAAAAGGATACAACAGGCCAACGTTGTAAATTTTATGACGATGAAAAGACAGGAACTAGTTGTTTGAGGGCAATTCCTGTTTGTTTTTTGTCATGTTTTGATTGGTTTTTCAGCCAAAAAATCAGAAAAACTGATTCGGCGTAATTTTTGACCCGGAGGCTTGTCGTATATTTTACAGAAAAGATTTTTATGACTGACAGGGAAATCAATAACAGGTATCGGGAAATTTGTACAAGTCTTGCCAGCCGGAAACTGAAAACGGCATTCGACCAGATTGAAAAAATGATCATTGATTATGGATTGCTGGTTTATCGAGACGAATGGCAAGACCTGGAACAAACTTATCATTACATGCTGCAATACACCGTGGAAGGAATCCGGGACCCTGAAAGACAGAAAATTTACAGAAAACTGGTGGTTTCGGCCTTTGAGCTGGCCGACAAACTTTACGAATCAGTAAGGTTAAAATATTCTTCGTCAGTTGAATACGAAATGAAAAGAACGCAGCAACTGCTTTCTCCGTTGGTTTTAAAAGGGTTGAATGAATCGCTGGAAGATTATTACCTGCAACAGGAGTTATTGAACCTCGCCAGCGAGGTAAGTGTGAAAACCGAAACAAAGCTTGAAAATGCGCTCGAACATCAGAAAAAAATCAAACAGGTATTCAACCATTTCTGGCTTGCCAACGAACTGAACGACGAGGAAACCGATTTTCTGAAACAGTTTTTTGAGTCGCCCTACATCAACCTGAATTATAAATCGCTGGTTGTTTCGGGAATAATTCTCAGTTTGCTCCGGTATTTCGACGAACAGAAACTTGCTGTATTGTTCGATATTTACAAACTGCCCGAAGCAGAACTGAATCAAAGAGCGCTGGTGGGTATTTTGATTGCCACGTACAAATACGACAACCGGCTTAGTTTTTACAACTCCATTACTTCGCACCTGGAGATTTTAAACGAAGACCCCGGGTTTAAAAAAAATGTTGAACAGGTTATTATTCAACTGATCAGAAGCCGCGAAACGGAAAAAATTCAGCAGAAAATCAAGGATGAGATTATTCCGGAAATGATCAAAATCAGTCCGAACCTGAAAGATAAAATCAACCTCGAAGGATTGATGGGAAGTGGTGACGAGGACGACAAAAATCCCGACTGGCAGGAAATTTTTAAGGATTCGCCTGGATTGATGGATAAAATGGAAGAGTTTTCGGAATTGCAGATGGAAGGTGCCGATGTCTTTATGGGATCGTTCGCCATGCTGAAAATGTATCCCTATTTCAGCGAAAATGCCAATTGGTTTATGCCATTTTTTATCGCCAATCCGCAAATCGATAAATTTGCCAATCTCAGCAACGAGGTAAACCTGAACTTTCTGAATGTGATTGAAAGCGCCCCGATGCTTTGTAATTCAGATAAATACTCTTTTTGTTTCAGTATTGAGAACCTGCCGGTTGAAAACCGCGAATTTCTGGCCCAGGGAATGAATGCCGAAATTAACCAGTTAATCGAAATTCAGAAAGATGAGGAATTCACCAATCCCGGTAAACTGAAAAGTATTGTCTCGAACCAGTTTATTCAGGATCTGTACCGGTTTTACAAGCTACATCCGCGCCGAAACGATTTTGAAGATATTTTTACCTGGCGTTTCGATTTTCATAACCAGCAAGTAATCGGAAATTTGCTGAAAGAGGATGATAAAGTACAGAGAAACATTGCCGAGTATTATTTCAAAAAAAGCTATTTTACCGAAGCCGCCGAAATATATTCCTATTTACTGGATGTGGAAAAAGATGGCGAATTATACCAGAAACTGGGTTATTGCCACCAGAAAAACGGCGACTTTGCAGCCGCACTGGCCGCCTACCGGAAAGCCGAACTTTTCGACCTGAACAAACGATGGCTTTTCAACAAAATCGCATTTTGCTACCGCAACCTCAAAAAACCGCGAAAAGCGCTTGAATATTACCTCGAAGTGGAAAAGCTGGATGAAGAAAACCTGAATACGGAACTGAATATCGGGCATTGTTACCTTGAATTGGGTGAGTACGAAGAGGCACTGAAATACTATTTTAAAGTGGAATACCTGGCCCCTGAAAACAAAAAAGTCTGGCGCCCGCTGGGTTGGTGTTCGTTTGTAACCGGAAAGAAAGAACAGGCCGAAAAATATTTCAGCAAAATAATTGACGATGAACCCGGCAAGCACGATCTCATGAACATGGGGCACGTCCAGTGGTGTTTGGGAAACCGGAAAGCTGCACTCGGCTTTTATAAACAGTCAATTTCACCCTCTTTTTTCTCTGAAAAAGAGTTTTTTGAGGTTTTTAACGAAGATGCCCGCTACCTGCTTGAGCAGGGTGTGGAGAAAGATGATGTGCCCATTATGCTGGACCAGTTGCGTTATTTTGTGGAGGAATAAACCTGTCGTTCGGTTTATGAAATTATCTTTGGCGCAAAATTCAAACTGATGATCCGTTTTCTGGAAGATTTTTCGCTGAAACAGCACAATACATTTGGTTTCGATGTGAAGGCAAAGTTTTGTTTTGCATTCACCGAACTGGCCGATTTACATACTTTTTTACATTCGAACCAAAGCTGGAAAGAAGAAAAACTGCTGGTTTTGGGGCAGGGGAGTAATATTCTTTTTACCGGCGATTTCGATGGATTAGTAATTCAGCCGCAGGTTCCCGGAATTTTTATTGTGAAGGAAGACCGGCAAAATGTTTGGATAGAAGCCGGAGCCGGCGAAATTTGGGACGACCTCGTGCAATTCACGGTTGATTATGGTTTTGGGGGTATTGAAAACCTTTCGCTGATTCCCGGAAATGTGGGGGCTGCCCCGGTTCAGAATATTGGCGCTTATGGACAGGAGGCTGGAAATGCGATTGAAATAGTGAAGGGTTTTGACCTGAAAACCGGTGAAATTGTTGAGTTTTCAGCGGCTGAATGTGAGTTTGGCTACCGGTCGAGCATTTTTAAAAGCAGGCTGAAAAACCGGATTATTATTACTTCGGTGGTTTTCATACTCGAAAAATTTCCGGAGTTTATTCTCGGTTATGGCGATGTTGAAAAACGTGCATTGGAAAAAGGAGAAATCAATTTGACTACGATCCGCGAGGCAATTGTTGAAATCCGCCGCTCAAAATTACCCGATGTGACAGAACTTGGCAATGCTGGCAGCTTTTTTAAAAACCCGGTTGTTTCGGTGAAAGTTGCTCAGGATTTGAAACAAAAATATCCATCGTTACCGGTTTACCCGGCAACTGCCGAAACCTCAAAACTGGCTGCAGGCTGGCTGATTGAACAGGCCGGTTGGAAAGGTTACCGCGATGGTGACGCCGGTGTTCATGAAAAACAGGCACTGGTGCTTGTAAATTATGGAAATGCTACCGGACAACAGATTTTCGATCTTTCAGAAAAAATCAAACAATCGGTTTTTGAAAAATTCGGCATTGAGCTTGAACGCGAAGTGAATTGTTTTTGAAAGGATTTGTAATACTGTCAGTTTAGTTCCTTTGCTGTTATTCAGAACCCGAAACCCGAAACCCGAAACCCGTAACCCGTAACTCGGAACTGGAAACCCGAAACCCGTAATTTAAGACATCTATTTGATATTCAGCTTATCCAGCGCACGGCGGTATTTTGCCGCATTCCGGTTGTGTTCGCCGATGTTGACAGCAAAATTATGATACCCTGAAAAATCTTCCTTGGCACACATATACAGGTAATTGTGTTTTTCGTAGTTCAAAACCGCATCAATGGCGCTGGTTTCCGGAAAATTAATGGGACCGGGAGGAAGTCCGGCATGTTTGTAGGTGTTGTAAGGCGATTCTACCTGAAGGTGTTTGTATAAAATCCGCTGCAGCTTAAAGTCACCCACAGCGTATTTAATGGTTGGATCGGCCTGCAACGGTTGTCCTTTTTTCAACCGGTTCATATACAATCCGGCAATGCGGGCCATCTCTTCGCGTTTGGCTGTTTCAGCCTGAACAATGGATGCAAGCGTGGTTACTTCAGGCAAAGTAAATTGTAATTCGGCTGCTTTTTTTTTGCGTTCGGCATTCCAGAACCTGTCATACTCCTTTTTCATTCTTTCAGCAAATTCAGGGGCTGAGGTGGTCCAGTAAAACTCGTAAGTATTGGGCAAAAACATGGTTCTGAATGTTTCGGAAGTGAAACCATATTTTGTTATCAGGGCGGTGTCTGAAAAAAGGTTCAATAACGAAATCGAATCGGCAACCAGATATTTACTCACCTTGCCGGCCAGTTCCTGCGGTGTGCGTATATTGTTAAACGTTACATTCAGCGGAGTTTGCAACCCACCCTTCAGCATATTGACAACCTGGTTTGTATTCATCCCTTTTTTCAGCAGGTAGCGGCCGGTTTTTATGTTTTTCCGGTAGTCTTTTTTCTTCGAAACCCATTGAAAAGCTTTCATACTTACCAAAACATCATTGTTTGTCAGGCTGTCGGTTACCTGCTGGTAGGTGGCATTTTCAGGAATGTACATAACAAAATCCTTTTTTACATTTCCCCTGAAAACAAACTGGTAAAGCTGGTACCCACGGATTCCGGCAATAATAAATGCAATGGCAACACCCAATATGATGTATTTTCCGGCTTTTGAAATCAACCTTGTTTTGCTTGATTTATCAATTGTCATAACGAAGTTTTTTGCAAAAATAGTGGTTCTGTTGAAATAGTATCAAATTGTTGTTTTTTGAATTCTGGCTGCATTTCATTTCATGGTTAAAAGGCTAAAATCATTAGTTTTGCAGAACGAATCTAAAGAGACAATAATATGTTAAAAGTAAATCTTGCTGAGAATATTTATTTTCTGGGTTACAACGACCGCCGTACCCACCTGTTCGAAAATATCTGGCCGATTCCGCACGGCATTTCCTATAATTCCTATTTATTGGTTGATGAAAAAATCGCACTGGTTGATACCGTTGAACGATCGTTTATTGATGAATACCTCGATAATATTGAAGAGATTATTGGCGACCGTCCGGTTGACTATCTGATCATCAACCATATGGAGCCGGATCATTCGGGGGCTTTAAAGGCAATCGTTCAAAAATATCCGAACATTACATTGGTAGGAAATAAAAAGACTTTCGGTTTTGTGGAAAGCTTTTATATGACACCTGAAAATGTGCTGGTGGTTCACGATAATCACCGGCTTGAACTGGGTAAATTTGTAATCCAGTTTCAAACCATCCCGATGGTGCACTGGCCCGAAACAATGGTTTCGTACGAAGAAACCAATAAAATCCTGTTCTCGGGCGATGCTTTCGGAAGTTACGGAACGCTGGATGGCGGAGTTTTTGATGATGAGATCAATCTTGAATTTTACGAAATAGAGGTAATGAGGTATTTCACCAATATTGTCGGGAAGTACTGTCCACACACACAACGTGCCATTCAAAAACTGGCTCCGCTGGATATAAAAATGATTGGGGCCACTCACGGACCGGTCTGGCGCAGTGATCTTTCGTGGATACTTAACAAGTATAATAAGTGGAGCTCTTATGACCTTGAAAAGGGAGTAGTGATTGTATATGGCTCGATGTATGGGAACACCCAGAAAATGGCTGAAGTGATTGCCCGCCGGATTGCGGAAAGGGGAATCAAAAACATCAGGGTGTACGACGCATCAAAAACACATTCATCCTACATCATCAACGATATTTTTAAATACAAAGGATTTATTGTGGGAAGCGCAGCCTATAACAACGCGATGTTTCCGAATGTCGAAATTCTGCTTTCAACCATTGGGCACATGGCGCCCAAAAACCATTACCTCGGAATTTTTGGGAACTACTCGTGGAATGGCGGCGGCGTGAAAAACCTGATGACTTTTGCCGAGGATATTAAGTGGGAATTGGTTTACAACCCGATTGAAGAGAAAGGCGCACTCAAACCCAATAACCACGAGGAATTGCTGAAACTGGCCGATGCAATGGCCGATAATTTGCTGGCAGAATAGCATCTAATAAAGTTTTCAAAACAAAAGGGCTGAATATTTGATGAATATTCAGCCTCTTTTATTTGTTGCCAGGCAAAAATTTAATTAAATAAGATATAAAAATCTTAATAAATTTATATTTTTGACTGAAATCATAATTTAACCGTTTATAACTGTATGAAAAGTTGGAGTTTACAGAAGAAAACACCGAAATCACATGTAACAAATGGCGAATCTGCCGACGATGCACAACACAAACCCCTGCTGAAAATTCAAAAAGTATTGGTTTTATTGTTCATGCTATTGCAGTTGGCAGCACATTCGCAAAATACCCCGAACGAAGCTTTGTGGACAGCCAATGGCTGGTCGTTGAAAAAAGTGGTGAGCAATACAAGCATACCGAGTGGCGTAAATTTTAGCTACACCATCATTTTTTCAGCTCCGGCCGGTACACCCTCTATATCCATTCAGGATTTGGTACCGGCTTCGCTTCAGGTAGTGAGCGTTACATCAGCCGGACCGGTGTGCAGTGTTACACCTGTTACGAACACCACAGGAAATCTGGTTACCTACAATCTTACCGGATTGTCGCCTTCGTGCGCACCGATGGGTTCGTTTACCATCGTTGTAAAGTTTCCGGAAGGAATAACTTGTAACAACGAAGTTGCCAGAAACAAAGCCGAAATTATGGTTGATGGTAAATGGGAATCCACTCCGTTTGTGTCAACAACAGCAACGGCTGCAATTCCTTGGAAAGTAACCAAAACTATTATTGCCAAAGCTGCTGTGAATCCGAATGGCGGTAACTGTGGATATATTATGGCTCCTGATGATACGATAACTTACAGGTTATCGGTATTGAAGGACAGTCCGTATTTTGGCAATGTTTCGGGTCAGCAAAACATGAGCAATGCTGTCGTTCAGGATGTTCTGCCGGTTGGCGCAGTATTAATTTCGAGTACAAATCCAACCTGTGTTTCGTTTTCGGGCGGAACGATCACGTGGAATGTGAACTGTCCCTCGCAATTGCTCGATGCTACAAATCCGTGGGCTTATTACTGGGTCGATATAAAAGTGAAATACCCTGTTGGCTCGTTTCCTGTAAGCACCCAAATTCTGAACCAGGCCACACTTACTGGAATAAGTTGTAACCAACAGTATTCACATACCAGCAACCAAACCTGTATAACAGTAACACCTTCGAATCCGAGCGGACAATTCGGGAAGTACCTATCATTGGCCAACCGTGTTCCCGGGTGTACTGGTGTTTACACGCTGGTATTTTGTAACAATGGCAATGTACCCCTTACTGCATTTAATATTGACGATGCGATTCCATTGGGTGTAACTGTAAATTCAGTTTCCATCTGGGGGGCGAACGCAACCACTACTATGAATCTGAACATCAACAGTTCGCCTTTTGCAACAGGTATAAACAACTATTACACATCGGGAACGCTTACCGGGGTGAACAACCTGCAGTTTCAAATGACCGGAAGTTTGCCGGTTGGTGGTTGTATTTACATGTATGTCAATTTTACAGTCAATCCGAACCCAACAGGAACTGTTGTTACCAATTGCGCAACCTTTAACGGACTGGCCAACGGATTAACGCTGCCACAGGCCTGTGTTTCGTTTACTGTGGATGCAGGGGCTCCAAAACCTTGTGTTTATAAGGATATCTGTTCGCCGCAAAGCAGTTATGAGCCAGGAGACACCATCAGGTACAGAATCAGGGTTCAAAATATTGGCAGTGCTGCGATGACCGGCGCCACTATCCAGGATTTGCTTCATTCTAACTTTACCTATCTGGGTAACGAAGCGTATTTTGTTGCAAATACTTACAATCCGGGATGTTCAGCAGGTTCAACGCCGCCATCGGGAACTACTGCCTGGGCTGGAGTGACTGCTTCGCATTCGGGGAATAACCTGCAATGGACGTTGCCATCGATTGCATCCGATTGCCAGCTGTTCTATTCAACTTACTGCGGATATTATGGCACCTACGGAATTCCGTATTATTATATTGAGTTCGATGTTTTGGTCGACAGCCTTGCTTTGCCGGGTGTAACCCCAAATTCATTCCAGATTTCGGGAGGAAATCTCACCACAACAACGATTTCAAATATTGTTAATGTTTTGATAACTGCCTCTTTTGGACAGGAAGTCACAAAATTTCTGAGTACCGACGGTGGCCTCAATTTTGCCGGAAGCGGCACAACTTCTCCCGGAAGCACAATAAAATACAGGCTGAATTATAAAAACACGTCAAATGTTCCGCTGAGTTCAATACGATTGGTTGACTTGCTTCCAAAGGACGACAGTCCCAACGATTGGCTGATTTTTAACCGCAGCATCAGTCGTGGCAGTCAATTTAGTGTTTCGTACATCGGAAACCATGTTACGTCGCTTTCGCCTGCAGGACCGACTCCCACACCGTTAATCCAGTGGGCGCCGGGTTTGAATATCTGTTTGCCGCCTTATGTAAATACGGGTTGTACAACAACAACCTGGGGAAGTACACCAACTTCAAACATTCGCATGGATTATGGCAGCTACACTCTTGCTCCGGGGAAAAACCTGCGTGAAACCTTTGATGTGGGCATTCCGCTGAGTGCACAAAACGGGCAAACTGTTTGTAACGATTTTGCAGCGGTTGCCAGTGCCAATTTTCTGCTCAACGGTTCGCCACAGGCGGTGGCACTTACTTCGGTTGCTGCTCCGCCTGTTTGCGCAACAATTGCTGTTACACCGCTTTGCTGCGACAGTGTAAAATTGCAACAGGTTCAAAATACAAACGGACAGACAGGATGTTGTGCACATATCAAAACTAAGTGCGATATCGATTCGGTTAACATCGACATATTTGGCGGAACAATCGGTTCGGTGAGCTGGAATTGCGGGCCACAGCCCTTTGGATATTCAGGCCAAACCAATTTCACTTTCCCTGCAAACGGCTGCCCCATCGATATGACGGCCTGTTTCAATCTTCCTCAGGCAGGCGTTGCAATCATAACCTACACTCTTTATTTCAGTAATGGCGAAACGTGTACGAAAGTGATGGATTTGATATGTGAAGCAACCCCCCCATCTTGTTGCGATAGTATTCAGGTTCTCACCACCAAGGATTCGCTGGGGCTGGGGCATTGTTGTACCGAAATCCGTTCGAAATGTGATGTGGATTCAATTCGGGTTTCAGTATTGAACGGCACCATTTCGTCGGCCAGCTGGAACTGCGGAACAATTGCACCCGGTTTTGCCGGACAGAGCAACTGGACTTTTGTTGCCGGGGGTTGTGCTGCCGATTTGGTTACCTGTTTC
>JAJUGS010000185.1 GCA_029265875.1 Prolixibacteraceae bacterium | reverse complement strand
TTGTTTTTTGTTAATCAGGCCACCTCATCTTTTTCAACATACAGGTTTTCGATAATAAAATCCTGTCGCTCGGTTGTATTTTTTCCCATGTAATATTCAAGCATTTGATTCACAGGGTCGTGTTTTTTCAGAATAACCTGGTCGAGGCGCATATCGGCACCAATAAAATGCTTGAACTCATCGGGCGAAATCTCGCCAAGTCCTTTAAACCTGGTTATTTCGGGTTTTCCTTTCAGTTTTTGAATGGCTTTTTGTTTCTCCTGTTCCGAGTAACAGTAGTATGTTTTCTGTTTGTCGCGCACCCTGAAAAGCGGTGTTTGCAAAATGTAAACATGCCCTTTTCTGATTAACTCCGGGAAAAACTGCAGGAAAAAGGTAATCAGCAACAGGCGGATGTGCATTCCGTCGACATCGGCATCGGTGGCGATGATTACTTTGTTGTACCGCAGGTCGTCGAGACTTTCCTCAATGTTGAGTGCAGCCTGCAAAAGGTTGAACTCTTCGTTTTCGTAAACGATCTTTTTGGTCAGTCCGAAAGTATTCAGCGGTTTTCCTTTCAGACTGAAAACCGCCTGTGTATTTACATCGCGCGATTTTGTGATGGAACCGCTGGCCGAATCTCCCTCGGTAATAAAAATGCAGGTTTCGGCGTGACGGGGATTTTTTTCCTCGTCGAAGTGAATGCGGCAGTCGCGCAGTTTTTTGTTGTGCAGGTTCGACTTTTTTGCCCGCTCTTTTGCCAGCTTTTTGATTCCGGAAATCGCCTTTCTTTCGCGTTCCGACTCCTGTATCCGGCGCAAAAGCACTGCTGCGGTTTCCTGGTTTTTGTGCAGGTAATTATCGAGTTCTTTTTGCAGAAAATTGGTAACGTGTGTTCTCACAGTCGGCCCATCGGGACCAATATCTTTTGAGCCCAGTTTTGTTTTTGTCTGCGATTCGAAAACCGGTTCTTCCACTTTGATACTGATGGCTGCCACGATGGAAGCACGAATGTCAGTCGGGTCGAACTCTTTTTTGTAAAAATCGCGGATAATTTTCACAATCGCCTCGCGGAAAGCCACCAAGTGTGTTCCGCCCTGTGTTGTGTGCTGCCCGTTTACAAAAGAATAATAATCTTCGCCATACTGGTTGCCATGTGTGATGGCTACTTCAATGTCTTCGCCACGCAAATGTATAATCGGGTAAAGCGGCTCTTCGTCCATGTTTTCTTCGAGCAAATCGCGCAACCCGTTTTTCGAGTAAAACTTTTCACCATTGTACTCCACCACCAGTCCCGAGTTCAGGAAAGTGTAGTTTTTGATCATGTTCACTACAAAGTCGTTGATATAGTGAAACTTTCTGAAAACAGACTGGTCGGGCTCAAACGAAATGATGGTACCGTTGGGTTCGTCAATACCCTCGTGGTTCTCTTCGCTAACTTTTAACCCCTTGCTGAACCGGATTTCTTTTGCCTGTCCGTCGCGGATTGATTTTATTACAAAATCGCTTGAAAGTGCGTTAACCGCCTTGATACCAACACCATTCAACCCCACCGATTTTTTAAAGACCTTCGAATCGTATTTGGCCCCGGTATTCATTTTACTGGCTACATCCTCGAGTTTCCCGAGCGGGATACCGCGGCCAAAATCGCGCACCATCACCCGTTCCTGGTCGATTTCAATGATAATTTTTTTCCCGAAACCCATCATAAACTCGTCGATGGAATTATCAAGAACTTCTTTCAGCAAAACGTAAATACCATCATCGGCCGATGTTCCGTCGCCAAGTTTACCAATGTACATTCCAGGGCGGCGGCGGATATGCTCCTGCCACTCCAGCGTCTGGATTTTGTCTTCGTCGTAATTTGCAACGTCGATATTTATTTGGTCCATTCTTTTTCGAATTTGGCACAAATATAACCAAACAAAGGGGTTTTCGTTGGTTTGAACAGTACCAATAACTAACAAAAAACAGTTGAAAAGAGAGAAAAATGTTGTTGTGGTTGTAATCGTTGTCGTGGTTGTCGGGTTGATTTAAAAAGCTGAATAGCAGACTGAATTTCTGACTATAATTGAACATCGACAACTCTGTAACAATGACTACAACGACAACCTTTTCAAATAATTCCCATTTTCCGCATCAGAAAAGTGGCGTTCATGGTTTGGGTGATTCCCTGTGAGAGTTTGTAGTCGAAAATCATTTCGTCGTTTACAATTCTGATTTCAAAACAGCGGTTCACAACTTTTCCCGGAAGTTCGTGTTCCATTTCGCTGAGTTTCAAATCGTGCGTGGCCACCAGCGAGACCGATTTCAGATGGGTGAGTTTTTCCACCAATGCTTTGGAACCGTTTAGTTTATCCACCGAGTTGGTGCCTTTTAGCATTTCATCCAGAATCACAAAAGCCGGGGTTCCCTGCTCGAGCAAATCGAGCACCCTTTTTATGCGTTTCAGTTCGGCAAAAAAGTAGGATTCTTCTTTTTGCAGCGAATCGGTAGTCCGCATGTTGGTGTATAGTAAAACCGGCGTGAACCTCATTCCGGCAGCGCAAACCGGCGCACCCGCGCAAGACAGCACGAGATTGACCCCGACGGTTCGCAAAAAAGTACTTTTACCTGCCATGTTGGCCCCGGTAATAATCATCACTTTCGACCAGCCACTGATGTCAAAATCGTTACAAACCCGTTTATGACTTTCCAGCAAAGGATGCCCCAGTTCTTTTGCCGAATAAACAAAGCTGTCTTCAACAACTTCGGGATAAACAAATTGAGGTTGGTTAGCGGCATAATTTGCCAGGCTGACAAAAGCATCGAACTCAGCAATTACATTGAGCCATGCAGCCAGTTTTTCGTGATTATTTCGGTGCCACGCCCAGAGATGAAACATACAGCGGATATCCCACAAAAGCAGCGAATTCAGCAGAAACATCACAATAATATTCTGGCGGTACTCAAACCGGTCGGCCCAGGTTTTTAAACCTGAAACTATTCTACCGGCTGGTTCGGGGCGGGTGGTTTTTTGTTTTAACCCGGCCAGATTTTCAGCTTTGAAATCGCTGGTTTCGATGATTTTTAAAACTGAAAGATATTTATCGAGCAATGCTGTTTTACGCCCAAAATACTGAAAGTAAAACGAAACTTCTTTCCTGAAATACACCAGCAAAACCCACTGAACAAATACCATAGTCCAGACAAAAATTTTTGAAACCCCCAGTAAAGCCGGGACCAAAGCAGCAAAGGTGAGCAACGGAACCAGCCACAAAAGTGTTTTGATCAGCGAAGCTTTCGGGAGTTGTATTTCATTTGCCGACCAATCGAGCATCTCTTTGTGCAGTTGTTCATCTTCCTCAAAGAGCAATCCGGCCACCCTGAATTTCAGGCGCCATTCATTATTTTCCGAAAGTTCGTGTATGGCTTTTTGCTTTACACGGATGGTTTTTCCGGTCAAATCGGGCGACGAGAGCCAGTTTGCCAGTTTATCCTTTCCACCAACAGAAACCGTGCGGTCCAGAAACTGAAACAGCGAACCTTCGCCAAATAAATCGAGATCATACGAATAAAAATGATCAGGATCAGCAAATTCATTTCCGTTTTTAAACTGGCTGAATTTGTGGCCGAGTGCCAGTAATTCGTCTTCAGCCAGTTTTTTTCTGATCGCTGTTTCTTTTTGTTTTCTTTCGGTTTGAATGTGTTTTTTTACAAGAAAAAAGAAGACAAAAAGTGCAGCCAGCGAAACCGGAAGCGAAACCCAGCTTCTCAACCCGAAAATAAAAAACGGTACAAAAATCATCAGAAATGCCAGCAAACGAAAGAATGCCAGCCATTTTAGCCTTGAGGAAATCCTGGCAAGCTGAATTGTGCAATCTTCCGACTGCTCCTGGTAAAATACTTTAACCGACTGCATTTTACAGGTATTGATAATGATGCAGGATTCCGCTTACAATAAAAAATGTAGTCACCAAAACCACGAAAACAAGATAAACAATACGGGTTTGTTCTGCCGAGAGCTTCACATCCTGGATTCCGGAAAGGCGGGAAACAAAGAAATGGTCTTTGAACACCATCAGCATTTTGTAACAGAAATACCCGATTAATCCTCCAAGTACCGCACCTCCCAAAATATCAAGCGGATAATGGACCCCTGAGTATATTCTGGAATAGGAAAACCAAATCGCCCAAAAAAGAATCAGCCAGGTATAACCTTTGCTTTTAAACAAACGGCTGGTAAAAACAAAAATGGCAAACGAGTTGGCGGCATGCGACGATACAAAACCATACAGACTCCCCTTTCGCAAGACGTTGTGCACCAGCGGCCCGATTTCAGGATCGTGAACCGGGCGAAAACGCTGAATGATGTCTTTTACCAGGCCCGACAACTGATCGCTCAGCAAAATAGTGAGGGTCAGAAAAAAAAGAACCGGTAGTGTTTTGCTCCGGTAATTTCTGAAAATGTAAAAAATAAGGATAGCATAAAACGGCATCCAGGTTTCTTTGCGGGTAACCAGGAGCATGATTGTATCCCAATAATCACTGTGCACAGCGTTCAGCGACAAAAACAGGTTTTTGTCGGCTTCAACGATATTTTGCAAAAAACCCATTTATGAATTTAAAATTTCCCAGATTTTATCTTTCAACTGCTGGAGATTGTAACCGGTTACCGAGGAAAAAAACATGTGCGGGATGCCTTTCAGTTCGAGGCTGATTTCCTTCATCAGGTCCTGGTCGAGCATGTCGGCTTTGCTGATGGCCAGAAAACGTTGCTTGTCCAGTAGTTCAGGATTGTATTGATTGAGTTCATCAACCAAAATATGGTATTCTTTCAAATGATTTTTGCTGTCGGCCGGCACCATAAAAAGCAGCATCGAATTTCGTTCGATGTGGCGGAGGAATCTCAGGCCGAGCCCTTTCCCCAGGTGTGCCCCTTCAATTATCCCGGGAATATCGGCCATTACAAAGGATTTTTTTTCGCGGTGCCCCACAATTCCGAGGTTTGGAACCAGCGTGGTAAACGGGTAATCGGCAATTTTGGGTTTGGCTGCCGATACCACCGAAAGCAGCGTTGATTTTCCTGCACTGGGGAATCCCACCAAACCCACATCGGCCAGCACTTTTAATTCAAGAATCCGCCAGCCTTCCACACCCGGTTCACCGGGTTGTGCAAAACGTGGTGTTTGAAATGTGGCCGATTTAAAATGGTCGTTTCCCAATCCACCGCGACCGCCTTTCATCATAATTTTACTTTCGCCGTGTTGCGTGATTTCAAAAATCACTTCTCCGGTTTCGGCATCTTTTACAATGGTCCCCAGCGGGACTTCCACCACCACATCTTCGCCGTCGGCACCAAAACTGCGTTGTTTTCCGCCCGGGCCACCATCTCCGGCTTTAATATGTTTCTGGTATTTCAGGTGCAGCAGTGTCCAGAGATTTTCGTTCCCAAGCAGTATGATGTGGCCGCCCCGCCCACCATCACCACCATCGGGGCCGCCAAATTCCATCGATTTTTCACGCCGCAGATGGGCTGAACCGGGACCACCATTTCCCGATTTACAGAAAATCTTTACATAGTCAACAAAATTCGATTCAGCCATTTTCCCTTATTCAATTTTCCCGATCACTTCCTTCAGCCTGCCTGCAATTTCAGCAATACTGCCCATGCCGTTTATACCAAAATATTTGCCCTGGGGTTTATAGTATTCAATCAGCGGAAGTGTTTTCTGGTTGTAAACATTAATCCTGTTTTCGATAATTGCTTCATCCTGGTCATCGGCACGGCCCGAAATTTTTCCACGGCTCACCAGCCTGTTGATCAACTCCTGTTTTTCCACTTCCAGACTTAACATTCCTGAAATTGGGGTTCCATTGTTATTTAATAATTCGTCGAGCGCCATTGCCTGGTCAACAGTGCGCGGAAAACCATCGAAAATAAACCCTTTGGCTTCTTTCACGGTATCGAGTTTGCTTTTTATCATCCCGATTACAATTTCATCGGGAACCAGTTCGCCTTTGTCCATAAAACTTTTGGCTTCGAGACCCAGTTTTGTTCCGGCACTCATTTCACTTCTCAGTAAATCGCCGGTTGACAGGTGAATTAAACCATAAGATTCAATCAGGAATTCGGCCTGTGTACCTTTGCCCGCCCCGGGAGGGCCAAACAATACTATATTCAACATAGGATTTTGGTTTTTAATTTACAACTGAATAAATATCGATGAGGTTACGCCCGAGACCATTGTAGTCTAAACCGTAGCCAACAATAAAATCGTTTGGGATTTTCAGCCCGATATAATCAAGCTGAACTTCTTTTTTTAGTGCGTCAGGTTTCAGGAGCAGTGTTGCCACTTTAATTTCAGCAGGTTCCAAAAGTTTCAGCTGTTCAAGAATATTGTCGAGCGTAATTCCGGTATCCACAATATCTTCAAGTATCACCACGGTACGTCCGGCCACATTTTCGTTAAAACCAATCAATTGCTTCACTTCCCCTGTAGTTTTATCGCCGTGATAGGAAGCCAGTTTCACAAAAGTAATCTGCGCCTTCATGAGGTTGATTCGTTTAAACAACTCGGCTGCAAACATAAACGAGCCATTCAGAATACAAACAAAAAGCGGATCTTTTTCGGCAAAATCGGTGTTCATTTTCTCGGCCATGTCTTCAATCACCGATCTGATTTTTTCGTAAGGGATGTACAATTCAAATGTTTTGTCGTGGATATTTACCTGCTTCATTATTGAAATATTGATTTTTGATTATTCTTTTAAATTGCTGTAATTTCATCCGAAAATAAATTGTTTTTTTTGAATGGCTGCTTGAAACTGCGTGTGCAATTTTAAATTTTCCGCGAGGGGATAAATAAGCCTGCTTGTTTCTCCTGCAAAACAAAGGCACAAAATAACAAAACTATTCGGTTAACTGAAAAAATAAATTTGAAAACAATGAATCCAAAAGTGAGTATTATCATGGGGAGTACTTCCGACCTGAAGGTGATGGAAAAAGCGGCCCAGTTGTTTGATGAGTTTGAAATTCCTTTCGAAATCAACGCTTTATCGGCGCACCGCACACCCGAAGAAGTGGAGGTTTTTGCCAAAGGTGCCAAAGACAGAGGGATAAAAGTAATAATTGCAGGAGCAGGAATGGCTGCCCATTTGCCGGGTGTAATTGCCGCCATGACACCACTGCCGGTGATTGGGGTTCCGATTAATGCCAGTCTTTCGGGGTTCGATTCCATTCTGGCCATTTTGCAGATGCCTCCCGGAATCCCGGTTGCCACGGTTGCCGTTGATGGCGCGCTGAATGCCGCTATTCTGGCGGTTCAGATGATGGCAACTGGCGATGAAAAACTGATGCAGAAACTGGTAAACTACAAACAAACGCTGAAACAGAAAATTGTAAAAGCCAACCAGGAACTGGCCGAAGTAAAATACAAATTCAAAACCAACTGACGAATAAGATTTTATCGTAATTTAGGGGAGGTGATTTTAACAGAGTCACCTCTTTTTTATGTTGAAAACTTACCTGACTGCCATACTTCTGTTGTTTGGAGCCGCCAGATTGTCGGCAATCGAAAACCATCCCTCCGGCGCCCGCCCGTTTGCTCTTTCAAACGCCATCGTTTCTATTTCCGATCCCTGGTCGACGTTTCACAACCAGGCAACACTCACGGGGATTTCGGCATTTACAGCCGGCTTTTATTTCGAATCGCGGTTTCTTATCGAAGAACTTTCACTGGCTTCAGGCACAATTGTCCTTCCACTGAAAAAAGGCGTTTTTGGGTTCAGCTATTCACAGTTTGGCAAAGGAACTTATAAAGAAAACAAGGCAGGAGTGGCATTTGCCATGATGCTCACAGAAAAACTGGGCGCTTCAGTTCAACTCGATTATTTTTCGCAGCGGATGCCGGAAAACGAAAATGCTTATGGATTTGTAACTTTTGAAACCGGACTTGTTTATCATTTCAATCAAAACCTTCATTTCGGGGCCCACTTTTTTAATCCGATAAAAGCCGGGGTTGAAACAGCAGAAGGAATGCAGGAAATGCCATTCACTGTGCGCCTTGGAACTCATTATTCACTAGCCGGAAATATGCTCATTTCTTTTGAAGCCGATAAAACAGCAAGCTACAACTGGTTTTGCAGGTCGGGACTTGAATTTGAGCCGGTGAAAAACTTCATTCTTCGCGCCGGAGTTTCAGGAAGGCCGGTAAATATCACCACCGGAATCGGGATCAGGATGAAAAAAATCGTTGCTGACATCGGGTTTGGGTATCATGCCAATTTAGGAATCACACCGGCAGTTTCCATACAATTCGAATTATGAACCAACCGAAATTTATATTATTTCTGGCTTTGCTGGTGATGCCTTTGCTGATGAAAGCTCAGGAGAAAGACA
>JAJUGS010000298.1 GCA_029265875.1 Prolixibacteraceae bacterium | reverse complement strand
TCTGATAGGAAAAGCCACTTCCAAACAATGCAAAGTATTATATTTAAAATTATTGGAAAATAATGAAGATGCAATTGCATCAAAGTTGGAAATATCCCAATCTGTAGTTAATCAACACTCTACAAGCATTGGATGGAATGCAATAGAAAAAGCGGTGATTTTTTTTAGTGAGTTAATTAAAAACAAATAAAATGGAGATTTATCAATTATTGATTTTACAGATAGTCGCGCATTTTATTTCTGATTTTACTTTTCAACCAGAAAGGATGGCACATGAAAAAAACAATTTAGGATTTAAAAGTAAATTATTGAAATGGCATATTCTTATAACATTTATTACCGCTTGGCTATTTTCACTTCAAATTAATTTTGTATTTGGTGCATTTGCCATTGCTATTTTACATTGGATTGAAGATGGAATTAAAAAGTATATTAAGGGCAATGATACATTAGGTAGATATTCTTTCTTTATAGACCAAACAATTCATTTAACTATTATTGTATCAGTAGTCATATTGTACAGCAAGTATTTCGAATTAAATCCAATATTTACTATGACACTGAATGTAAAATCCCTATTGATAATTGGATGTTATATTTTTAGTGCCAAACCATCTAATATTATGATTAAAGAAACATTCACTGCATTTAAAATACAGACAAATAGTTCAGGAAATGATGATCTGCCAAATGCTGGGAAGTTGATAGGAATTATTGAACGTTTTCTAGTACTAACATTCGTAATTCTAAACCAGTTTGAAGCGGTTGGATTTCTTATTGCAGCTAAATCAATTTTAAGATTCAAAGACGACAATACTATAAAAACTGAATATGTTTTAATTGGTACAATGCTAAGTTTTGGGATTGCTATTGCTTTGGGAATATTAATAAATTCAATAAACTAAAATAAAACCCTGTTGCTGACAAGGATCTGTATCTGTAATAGCCGAGCTTGTGGGCAATTGTTGGTTGTGACCCGCATTTACTTCGTTTCAGTTTGACAGGAAAGTAGCCCGCAGTCAGCTACACCACATACAAGTGACCGTTCAACAAAAAACAACAAAATGGAAAAACAATTTTTTGCCGTGTATCTAAACCCTTCGAGACCCGATTTTGCCATGACCATGACCGCTGAAGAACGCGAAATTATGTCGCAGCATGTGGCCTACTGGACCGAAAAAATGAAGCAGGGAAAAGTTTACGCTTTCGGGCCTGTTTTCGAACCCAAAGAAGTTTACGGATTGGGTGTTGTGGGCGTTGAAAACGAACAGGAATTGCAGGATTTTATTGCCAACGACCCGGCAGGAAAAATCAACCACTACGAATATTTCCCGATGAAAGCCGTCGTCCCTGTGATTCCGGCCCAATGATTAGAAACACCTTCATTGGCTGGTAATCCACCGGAAAAAAGTCGGATCTTATTGGTAAAGCAATTCCGCGCTTTCCTGGCAAAGGGATCCTTCGGGAATCTCTGTGATCTCCAGTTAAAAAAGAACAAAAACTGAATAAAATAACCGAAGTTTAAGAGCGGTTCAGTCTGTTTCTTTATACCTGTCTGTAAGGTGCAGGAGTTTACACTTAAATAATCTGCCGATGCGTTTAAAACACTTTGTTTTACCGATGCTGGCTGCGGTGGCAATGGCTGTTATCGCGCTGTTTTTTCATTATCCCGTACACATCGAAAACGCACTTACTCTGCAGCCTGAAGCAGGTTTTGGAATTCAAACCAATCTGTGGCGCACCATTTTTGAACCTGTTCCGGGCGTTTTGCTGTATTTCAACCGTTCATTTTATGGGATTACTGAAATTCTTCAGACTTTGTTCTGGCTGCTGCTGATTTATGCAGGGTACACACTGGTAAAGAGTTTTTTGCTGAAGGAAAACAACCGGAAAAAGTTCCTGGTGGGGCAACTGGTCAATCTCCCGGTTTTGGCTGGAATCTGGTTTGCCCTTTTTGTGGTGATGATTTTTATTCCGCTGCCCAACGACAAAATCGTAAAAAAAACCTCTGATTGGGTTTTGGTGACCACCCATTCACACACAGAGTTCAGTCACGACGGGCTGATTTCGCAGGAAGGTTTGCTGAAATGGCACAAAAGAAACGGGTTTGATGCTTTTTTCATCACCGACCACAACAACCACCGGCAAACACTCGAGTTTGTAAACCAGCGCCGGAACAAAGCGTTGCCTGGCGAGCCTGTTGTTTTTTGCGGCGAAGAGTTTTCAGGCAGCAACCATCTCAGCCTGCTGGGGTTGAAATCCGATTTCAAAACAAAAGGATTGCCCGATTCGGTTGTGGTGGCCAAAGCCCGTTCAGAAGGGGCAGCCATTCTTGTCAACCACTGGTTCGACGGCGAACATAAAACATTAGATTATTACCACAATTTGGGTGTCGACGGGTTCGAGATTGAAAATACCGCAACCGATAAAAGGTACAACCGCGAAGTATATCAGCGGATTAAAACTTTTTGTGAAGAAAATGGGTTAATCATGAATGGCGGTCTCGATTTTCATGGATACGGCAGCGCCTGCACCCTGTGGAATGCCTTCGAAATTCCGGGCTGGAAAAACATGGATTCACAGGCGAAAGAAGAAGCCATCCTGAATATCATTAAAACCCGCGACCAAAGCAAACTGAAAGTACTCCTGCTCAACGACAGGCCATATTACGAAAAGAAAAACCTGTTTTTGCAAACACTTTTAACGCTGCTTACTTATTTCAGGACACTAAACATTTGGCAGGTTTTGTCCTGGATTTTCTGGATGTTCGTGGTGGCTGTCGTAGCAGGTAAACTAAACCGGAATCCTGTAACCGCAAACAAGTATTCCTGCCAACAGATTATACCGCTTTCCGGGATTGCCGGAGCATTGTTCCTACTCTCGCTTGGTCTGGTTTACCTTTTCAGAAACCAGAATGTTGAAGATTTTACCGAAATCTACCCAGAATATTACCGGCTGCTGTTCATGTCGGGTTTTGTTTTGTTGATTATTTCATGTGTAACGGCTTTTTTCAGGACGTTCAGGAAATAGCAATCGGAATTACAGGTAATTTCGTGTTTAAAAAACATCATTTGATTCATGAACTGGACAAAAAAACAAATTTCGATTTTGGCCATTGTGGCGGCAAGCTCGTTTTTCGGCACATTCCTGATTTCTTCGGTAAACATTGCATTGCCTGCCATTGAAAAAGATTTTGGGCTCGATGCAGTAACCCTGAGCTGGGTGGTAACTTCGTTTTTACTGTCAACTGCCATGTTTTTGCTGCCGGTCGGGCGCTGGGGCGATTTGACAGGAATCAGAAAACTATATAAACTCGGGATGGTGATTTTTACCGTTTCGTCGTTGTTGAGCGGTTTTGCCACTTCGGGTTACTGGCTGATTATTCTGCGGTTTCTGCAGGGTGTTGGTGCAGCTTTCAGCGGAACCACCGGCTCGGCAATTCTTGTATCTGCTTTTCCACCGCAATACCGCGGCAGGGTTTTGGGAATGTCGGTTTCGGGAGTTTATCTCGGGCTGGCTTTTGGCCCGTTTTTCGGCGGATTTTTAACACAATATTTGGGCTGGCGCTCCATCTTTTTTTTGTCGTCGGGTTTTGGTGTGCTCATTACCATCATTGGGTTTTTATTTTTGGGGAAAGATGAAATTCAGCAAAAAGCCCCGACAAAACTCGATTTTAAAGGAACATTTTTTTACATGCTTGGATTGGTGTCGCTGACTTACGGTTCGGCACGAATTCCGCAACTTTTCGGATGGAGCCTGATGGGTGCCGGTTTGGTTTTTCTGATAATTTTCTGGTTGCTCGAAAACAAATCGGAAAAGCCGGTGCTCGAAACGCGGCTGTTTACCCACAACCGGTTGTTTGCCTTTTCGAACCTGGCAGCGCTCATCAACTACAGCGCCACATTCTCCATCATCTTTTTATTGAGTTTGTACCTGCAGAAAGTAAAAGGTCTTTCGCCCCGCGATGCCGGTTCTATTCTGGTGGCGCAACCCATTGTGATGGCACTTTTCTCGCCGGTTACAGGTCGGCTTTCCGATAAAATTCAGCCGCGTTATCTCGCCACGGCCGGAATGACGATGTGTACAATCGGGTTGGCTGCTTTTGCATTTCTTTCTGAAACCACGCCCATTGCGCTGATTGTTATCCTGCTTTTCTGGGTGGGAACAGGGTTTGCCCTGTTTTCGTCGCCCAACATGAATACCATTATGAGTTCGGTGCAGAAAAACCAGTTGGGGCTCGCCTCGGGTTCGGCGTCAACAATGCGGGTGGTGGGACAAATTACCAGTATGACGATTGCCACACTGTTTTTTGCGGTGTTGTTTAACAAACAGGCTGTTGAAACTGTTGCCAATCCATTGTTTCTGAAAGCGTTGAAACTGGGTTTTATCTCCTTTGCCACCATCAGCCTGGCCGGGATTTATTTCTCGTTTAACCGGGGGAAAATGGCGAGGGAGCATGAAAAAGAAATGCATTAGTAAAATACAAGATATGATAAACACAAAGACTCAAAGGCACAAAGTAAAAATCTTAGTGATTCTTTGTGCCTTCGTGTCTTAGTGGCTAAAAAAAATATCATACAGATTCAAAATAACAAGATTAGAGATTTACGAAAATGAGGGGAAAGACAATTTTAATTTTTATCGTTTTTAAAATTATAACTACGGGATTTGCAAC
>JAJUGS010000145.1 GCA_029265875.1 Prolixibacteraceae bacterium | reverse complement strand
GCATGAAATTCATTGTCAACTTTCCATATTTTCTGAATGGCAATGTCTGCCGGTAAAAAACGGTTGAGTTTATAAGCCAGTTGAACCGGGTCTGAAATTTCATTTTCAACATCGAAATGGGCAATATAAAACGATGCATGAACACCAGTGTCGGTGCGGCCGGCCCCTGTAACAGCAATTTCTTCGCGAAGAATTGTGGAAAATGCTTTTTCCAAAACCTCCTGCACCGAAATTTCTTTGGGTTGCCGTTGCCAGCCAAAGTAGCGGCCACCATTGTAACTGAGCTGTACAATATATCTGTTCAACTATGATTTATTTTGATTTTCAAAAATAGGATATTTGAAAAATAAATGCTGATTTTTTCAGTTTTATACTTCAATTATTTTCCTTGCAAAAACCAGTTTTTGAAACAATATATTATTTTTAAAAAAATTAAACCAAACCTTGCTTTATGAAAAATATTCTTATTCCCCTGCTCCTGTTTATGAACTTAATTTCAGAAGCACAAAACACAATGTACTTTATGGATCGAATGCCGCAAAGTGTAATGTATAATCCAGCACTTGTGCCCCAAATGAAATTTTATATCGGGCTTCCCGGCATGAGCGGGTTAAATACACAAATTTACAACAGCGGTTTTACGGTTAATCAAATAGATGAATTTATTGATAATTTGGATGACCCGAATTATATTCCTGATGAATTTGTCAAATCCATTGGCGAAAATAATCTTTTTACAGGGGAGTTAAATGCTAACCTCCTTACGTTTGGTTTTAAACTGAAAGAAAAGGGGTTTCTATCGTTTCTGCTGACAGGGCACTGTTTTGTAATCAACAAGGCTCCTTCCGAAATTGCTTATCTTATTGCAGACCTTGATAATCTTTATCCTGAAGATTTTCCGGTTACGGTTGACAACATATACATGAACGGAAATGCATGGATGAGTTTTGGAGTAGCCTATTCAAGAATCATTAACGAGCATCTTACGTTAGGAATAACACCTCGTATTAATTTTAACCAGGCAGGACTTAACACAGGCGGGCTTAATTACCGTGTTGATTATGCCGAGCTTGAACCTGGTGAAACAGAATTTGTAAATACTTATAAAGGGGAAATGCAGGTTGGCTTACCAAGCGAAATTAACCGGGATGCAGTTGAAAACGGAGAACTGAACACCGAAGCAGGATTACTTCCTGAAAACTGGACAGATAACTACACACTAAGCAGGGTGCTGAAAGATAAAAGCTTTATGGTTGATTTTGGGGCAGTTTATGAAATCGATAAATGGACCTTTTCTGCAAGTTTGTTAAATCTGGGAAAATCGAATTATAAAACCGATGCTTATTTGTTAAACGGAGAAGGCGAAAAAGTTTTTGTTCACGAAACAGAAAAAATAAAAATCGGAACGCCAACCAAACTTTACCTGGGTGCGATGCGGCAATTTTCACCCAAATGGAATTATGCGCTTTTGCTTAATAATAATTTTTACAGCACCGGTTCTGTAGCCACGGCAACCGTTTCTTTAAATGGTTATGTTGGCAGTGCGCTTTCGACTTCGGTAAGTTATACGGCAGGATACAAATACGACAATTTGGGAATCGGGCTCAGGCTCAGATTTTTACCCGGAACCGATTTGTATTTTGTAACCGATAACATCATCCAGGCTTTTAACTATAAAAATGCCTACAGAATTACTGCAGCAGCAGGAATCAATATCTCAATCGGGGTGAAGGTAAAAACCAACATGCCTGATGAAAATATGCAAAATGAACCTGAGGTAATTCATTAAATCTGAATAGAAAAAACTTAATTATCATCATAATATTTTTCTGAAAATCTGTCAGATTCTAATTTTCTGAAACTCAAAAACTTTTCAGTAATACCTCCTACTCGTGCTGTCATTCAGTCATTTACAATAAAAAATATGTCAGTTTCCGGGGTTTGGTATTTTGTTTGCAAAGGAACACCGCGAAAACAATAAAATAGATGTCGAACTTAAATGATAGGAGGAATTAGCCATGTTAGCAAGAAGAAATGAAAACTACCTGCCCTCATTCTTTGAAAGGTTCTTTAACAATGATTTAATTGATTGGAACCTCACAAATTTTTCGGGCACCAATACTTCGCTGCCAGCAGTGAATGTAAAAGAAACAAATGATGAATTTGTGATTGAGCTTGCCGCTCCGGGTATGGACAAAAAAGATTTTAAAATCAGCTTCAAAAACAATGTCATCACCATTTCATCGGAAAAAGAAGAAAAAAAAGAAGAAAAGAAAGAAAACTACACCCGCAGGGAATTCAGTTACCAGTCGTTCCAGCGTGCATTTACAGTTCCTGAAAATGCCATTTTAAGCGACAAAATTGAAGCCACTTACAACAACGGCATTCTCGAAATTAAACTGCCGAAACGCGAAGAAGTAAAACCACAACCCGAAAGGGAAATCAAAATCTCATAACCTGAGAAACAATAAATGGAAGTCATCCGGAAAAACCGGGTGACTTCTTTTATTATCTGCAATTTAAGCTTAATATATTTTAACAGTAATCAACTGTTAAATTACCCGCAAAGGTTTAAATTCGCAGCTTCGAAAAAAGAAGGTATTAAAATTTTAAAATATGAATCAGGCAATTGATATCAGGGAATTAAACGAAAGAATCCAGCGCGAAAGTTCGTTTGTGGATTTGGTTTCACTTGAAATGAATAAAGTAATCATCGGGCAGAAACACCTTGTTGAAAGCCTGCTGATCGGGCTGCTTTCCAATGGTCACATTTTGCTGGAAGGAGTTCCGGGGCTCGCAAAAACATTGGCCATCAAATCGCTGGCAAACACCATCAGTGCCAAGTTTGCCCGCATCCAGTTTACACCCGACCTGCTTCCGGCCGACTTGCTGGGTACGATGATTTACAGTCAGAAGAAAGAAGAATTCACCATTAAAAAAGGGCCGATTTTCGCCAACTTTATTTTGGCCGACGAAATCAACCGTGCCCCCGCTAAAGTGCAGTCGGCTTTGCTCGAAGCCATGCAGGAACGCCAGATTACCATTGGCGACAACACTTTTAAACTCGATGAGCCTTTTTTGGTAATGGCTACCCAAAACCCGATTGAGCAGGAAGGTACCTACCCGCTGCCAGAAGCTCAGGTTGACCGTTTTATGCTGAAAGTGGTGATTAACTACCCGAAAAAAGAGGAAGAAAGAATGATTATCCAGCAAAACCTGCTGAAACAGTTCCCTGAAACCAATACCATCCTGAAACCACAGGACATTATAAATGCCCGAAATGTGGTGAAAGATGTTTACATGGATGAAAAAATTCAGAAATACATTGTTGACATTGTTTTTGCCACACGCGAACCCGAAGAATACAAACTCGGCAAATACAAAGACATGATTTCATACGGAGCTTCGCCACGTGCCGGAATCAGTCTTGCACAGGCATCAAAAGCTTATGCTTTCATCAAACGCCGGGGTTATGTCATTCCGGAAGATGTGCGTGCCGTTTGTGCCGATGTTTTGCGTCACCGCATCGGGTTGAGCTACGAGGCGGAAGCCAACAACATTACCTCGGAAGAAATTATTGCCGATATTCTGAATACAGTTGAAGTACCATAAAACCGGTTACGGGTTGCAGGTTGCGGGTTTTTCTCCGTAATCAGAAACACGAAACCCGGAACACGAAACTCTTCACATGGAAACCAGTGATTTATTAAAGAAAGTACGGAAGATTGAGATAAAAACCCGCGGGTTGTCGCGGAATATCTTTGCCGGTGAGTACCACAGCGCTTTCAAAGGCCGCGGGATGGCTTTCTCGGAGGTGCGTGAATACCAGTTTGGCGATGATATCCGCAACATCGACTGGAATGTTACCGCGCGTTACAGTCACCCGTATGTAAAAGTTTACGAAGAAGAACGCGAACTTACCGTGATGCTGCTGATCGATGTCAGCGGTTCACGCGAATTCGGGACTTCAGAAAAATTCAAGAAAAATGTAATCACCGAAATGGCGGCTGTGCTGGCTTTTTCGGCCATGCAGAATAACGACAAAATCGGGGTGATCTTTTTTTCCGATAGCATCGAGAAATTTATCCCGCCCCAAAAAGGGAAAAGCCATGTTTTGCGGATTATTGCCGAATTGATTGCTTTCGAACCCAAAAACCGCGGTACGAATATTCCGGAAACATTGCGTTATCTGACCAACGCATTAAAAAAGCGGTCAACTGTTTTTGTGATTTCCGACTTTATGGACGACCGCGCCGATTTGGAATTGGCACTTCAGATAGCCAATAAAAAACACGACGTGGTAGCCCTGAAAGTTTACGATGAACGGGAAACCGAGCTTCCGCCCATCGGACTTATCAAACTGAAAGACGCAGAAACCGGGGAGTACATAGTGGTTGACAGCAGTTCGGCCAAAACCCGCAAAATGTATGCTGACTGGTGGCGGGAACACAAAAACAGGCTTGATCTGCTGTTTAAAAAATGTGGCGTTGACTATACTTTGGTGAATACCCGCGAAGATTATGTGATTTCGTTAATGAACCTGTTTAAAAAGAGGGCATTAAAACATTAATTTAAATCATGAAGGTAATACACAACCTTATATTAGTAATTTTTTTGACACTGGCAATCGTGCCGAAAACTCAGGCACAGCAAACAAAAGCCGTTGCCCGTATCGACTCAGCCAGTATTTTGATAGGCGACCAGGTAAACCTGATCCTCGAAATTGAACACCTGAAAGATGCCAAAGTAGGTTTTCCCACAGTGCCCGATTCTTTCGGGAGAATCGAGGTTTTGAAGAAGCTGAAAACCGACACCGTTGAAATGGCCGACAAAGCCTGGCAAAAACAGGTTTTGAAATATACAATCACTTGTTTCGATAGCGGAAACTATGCTATCGAACCGCAATGGTTTACTGTTACAGCCAACGGTTTATCAGATTCGGTGGCCACGAACCCCGTTTTTTTGCAGGTCCACACCATGCAGATTGACACCACAAAAGGCCTCACCGATATTAAAATGCCTTACGCAGCCCCGGTGACATTGAAAGAAGTTACACCCTATATTCTGGGAGTGATGCTGGCTGGAGCCATTCTTTTTCTGCTTTTGTATTCAATAAAACGAAGGAAAAAGAACGAGCCGCTCTTCAAATTCCCCGAAAAACCCAAAGAACCGGCACATGTTATTGCTTTGCGCGAGCTCGACAGAATCAGGAATGAAAAGCTCTGGTTGCAGGATAAAACCAAACAGTATTACAGCGAGGTGACCGATGTAATCAGAAATTACATCGAAAACCGCTTCGAAATCAGGGCCATGGAACAAACTACCGAAGAAATTCTGGATAGTTTCAGGCTGCAAAAGGACTTGCTGAATGACAAGGCATTTGCAAACCTGAGCCAGATTCTGACTTTGGCCGATTTTGTAAAATTCGCCAAATACAAACCGCTGCCCGACGATGACAATCTTACTTTGGTGAATTCGTACTTTTTTGTTAACGAAACAAAAAAAGAAGACCCCAAAAAGGTTGAAAACAAGGAAATTGAAACGGATAACACAAAAGAAGTTAATATAAAATAAATCAGGATGTTTGAAGGACTGACTTTTAAGAACCCGGAATTATTTTACCTGCTGCTGGTCATCATCCCCATGGCGGCCTGGTATATTTTCAGGCAGAAAAGAAATACCGCCAGCATCCAGGTTTCGTCAACAGCGTCGCTGTTCAAAGCACCCAAAACCATCAGGCATTATCTGCGACATCTTGTTTTTATTTTGCAGATGGTGGCGCTGGCATTTTTTGTTGTGGTACTGGCACGGCCGCAATCGTCGCAAAGCTGGGAGAATGTGACTACCGAAGGTATCGACATTGTTATTACACTCGATATTTCGAGTAGTATGCTTGCCCGCGACTTTGCACCCGACAGGCTGGAAGCAGCCAAAAAAGTGGCCATGGAATTTATTTCAGGCCGCGAACACGACCGGATGGGCCTGGTTGTATTTTCAGGAGAAGCATTTACACAGTGCCCGCTTACCACCGACCGGGCTGTTTTGCTGAATCTTTTTAAAGATATTAAAAGCGGAATGATCGAAGATGGGACTGCTATCGGTAACGGTCTTGCCACGGCAGTAAACAGAATAAAAGACAGTGAGGCAGTTAGCCGTGTAATAATTTTATTGACCGATGGTGAAAACAACCGCGGCGAAGTGGCACCCATGACAGCAGCCGAAATCGCAAAAACTTTCGGAATACGTGTTTACACCATTGGCGTGGGCAGTATGGGAACCGCGCCCTACCCGGTTCAAACTCCTTTTGGAACGGAACTCAGGGAAATGGAAGTAAAAATTGATGAACCCTTGCTCACGCAAATGGCCGAAGTTACCGGCGGAAAATACTTCAGGGCTACCGGCAACAAAAAACTGGAAGAAATTTACAAAGAGATTGATAAACTTGAAAAATCGAAAATCGATGTTCAGCAATTCAGCCGCAGGAGCGAAGAGTTTTTACCCTTTGCCATTGCCGGAATTTTGTTTTTGCTTGCCAGTTTGTTTTTAAGAGTGACAATTTTCAGAAATATACCATAATACACGCACAACATGGAAATGTTCAGATTTGCAAACAGCGAATATTTATGGGCACTGCTGGTGATTCCGGTACTCACGCTCTTTTTTGTGTGGTCGCGGATAAAACGCCGGCAATTACTGCGAAAATTCGGAAACGAAGATACAATCAGCCAGTTGATGCCATTTGCATCCAGATTCAGGCCGGTGCTGAAATTTGCCGTTTTAATGCTGGCACTTGCATCGGTCATCATTGGCATTGCACGCCCGCAATTTGGTGCGAAACTGAAAAAAGTGAAACGCGAAGGTATTGAGCTGATAATTGCGCTCGATGTTTCGAACAGCATGATGGCAGAAGATATCAAACCCAATCGTTTGGACAGGGCAAAACTGGCCATTTCACGGCTGGTTGACCGTTTAAAAGATGACAAAATCGGGTTGATTGTTTTTGCGGGTGATGCCTACACACAGTTGCCCATCACCACCGATTATAACTCGGCAAAATTGTTTTTGAATTCAATCAACACGCAGATTGTGCCAAAACAGGGAACAGCCATTGGTGCGGCAATCAGCCTCGCTGAACGCTCTTTTACCCCCGACAGCAAATCGAACAAAGCGATAATCGTGATCACTGACGGTGAAAACCACGAAGACGATGCTGTCGCTGCAGCAAAAGCAGCCGCTGAAAAAGGAATTGTAATTCATACAATCGGGATGGGTTTGCCACAGGGTTCACCAATACCGGTGTTGCGCAACGGACAAACAGAGTACCTGAAAGATGGCACTGGAAACGTGGTTGTAACTAAACTTGATGAAGCAACCCTTGAAAAAATTGCAGCCGCCGGTGGTGGAATTTACATCAGGGCCAATAATGCCCAGGTGGGGTTGAACACTTTACTCGACGAGATCAACAAACTTCAGAAAACTGAAATGGACGCCATGATTTACTCGGAATACAACGACCAGTTTCAGTATTTTTTTGCCATCGGCCTGTTCCTGATTATTCTCGAATTTTTAATTCTTGAACGGAAAAACAGGTATTTAAAGAATATCAATTTGTTTTCAATAAAATAATAACAATGAAACAACTTGTTATAATACTACTTATCAGCCTGTTACCGGCAATTCTGGTTGCACAGAACGAAAGGAAACATGTGAGAAGCGGTAATAAAATTTACCAGAAAGCGGTAAAAGACACCACAAAAATTGACACTGCAGCCTTTGCCCGCGCTGAAACAGAATACCGCAAAGCGCTCAACAAAAAGCCAACCGACAAATACTGGAATTTTAACCTTGCTGACGCGATTTACAAGCAGAACCGTTTTGAAGAAGCAGCCGGTAAATTCAGTGAATTGGCTGAACAAATGACAAATCCGGTTGAAAAAGCCCGTGTTTATCACAATCTGGGAAACAGCCAGTTAATGAACCAAAAAATTGACGAAAGTATTGAATCGTATAAAAAAGCATTACGCCAAAACCCCAACGACCTGGAAACCAAATATAACCTGGCTTATGCGCAACTGCTGAAAAAACAACAGCAACAGCAACAGCAACAAAAACAGCAAAACCAGGATCAGGATAAAAATCAGAATAAGGATCAGCAGCAGCAACAAAATCAGGATCAGCAAAACAAAGATCAGAATAAGGACCAGCAACAGCAAAACCAGCAACGGCAACAGGCTCAGAATAAAATATCGAAAGATAATGCCGAACAATTGCTGCAGGCTTTGCAAAACGATGAAAAAAACATCCAGGACAAGGTGAAGAAAAAGCAGGCAATTGAAGCAAAACGCCAGAAGGTGGAGAAAGAGTGGTAGGAAGAGGAAGTCGGAGTCGGAAGTTGAGAAAAGTGAATGGGTGACTGAGTGAATGGGTGACTGAGTTATTGGGTGATTGGGTAATTGGGTGATTGGGTAATTGAGTGAGTGTGTAATTGAGTGAGTGAGGTTAGGGAGAACGATGACAAAAGTGGAAAGAGAAAAAAATCAGAAAGCTCGTGTCAGGCATCCGAAAAACCCGGTACGGGTTCGATTTTAGCAGAAAGAAGATTACAAAAACACGCCCCGCAGTTCAGGGCACCAAGGTTAGAATTTTGATAAAAAAGATATTTTTGCAGGAACAATAAATTATGATACGCAAATTCGTAATATTCTTGGTTCTTTTTACAGTTGCACGGGCAACCGTGGCCGAACAAACCCGATTTGTTATGTCGGCGCCTAATGCGGTTGAATTGGGAAAACAATTCAGGCTGACTTTTACATTAAACGAACAGGGCAACAATTTAAAACTGCCGCCCGGAATTGAGAATAATTTTGACATCCTGATGGGCCCCAGCACCGGGCAATCAATCAGTATGGTAACCATAAACGGGAAGACCACCCAGGAGGTTTCCTTTTCATATACCTATGTTTTAAGGGCAAAACAGGAAGGAACTTTCGAACTGCGGCCAGCCTCCATTGAAGTCGGCGGAAAGATCTTTGAGTCGAATCCAATGAAGATTCAGGTTGTTAAGCAACAATCAAAACCTGCTCAGCCACAGGGTGGTATTGACGCCGACCCGGGACAAGCGCCTCAAAATGTTGATCTGGGCAGCGATAACCTGTTTATCCGTGTTGAACTCAGCAAACAAAGTGTTTACAAAGGTGAGCAACTGATAGCCACCGTAAAATTGTATGTAAACCCGAATATACCGGTCGCCGGATTCGATGAAGTAACTTTGCCCACTTACGAAGGTTTTTACACCCAGGATATTGAAATACCACAGCAGGTGAATTTTACTCGCGAAGTGTATGACAATAAGATTTACCAGGTTGGCGTACTTAAAAAAACGATCCTGTTTCCGCAACAAACCGGACGGATCTCCATTGCACCGGTCAACATGACTTTGCTGGTACAACAACAGGTAAAACAGCGCAGTTTTTTCGACGACTTTTTCAACAGTTTCAGAACGGTAAAAGCAACAGCCTCCAGTAAAAGTGTCAGTGTAAATGTGCGCGATCTTCCAACACCGCCGGCAGGTTTCAGCGGTGGTGTCGGTAATTTCAGTATTTCTTCTGAAATCAGCAGCACGGCTGTTACCACCAACGACGCCGTAACACTCCGGCTGACTATTAACGGAGCCGGAAATATCAGGCTGATCAAAACACCTGAATTGCAGTTGCCTACCGACTTTGAAAAATACGATCCGAAAGTGACCGACAACGTAACTGCCGGCAACAACGGGGTTGCAGGGTCAAAAACCATTGAATACCTTTTCCAGCCGCGGTTCGAAGGCGATTATACAATCCCTGCCATCAATTTCACCTTTTTCAATCCCGCAACCGGAGCATACGAAACAAGGTCAACCGGCGAATTCAAACTGAATGTGAAAAAAGGCATGGGCGATCAGAATGCCAATGTTTCAAGTTCATTCAGAAAGGAAGATGTACAGTTTCTGGGACAGGATATCCGGTTTATCGAACAGGGATCACCTGACCTCGAACCGGTTGGTTATACCTTTTTCGGTTCGTCAGAATTCTATTTTATTTATTTGCTGAGCACTGCCTTTTTTGCTGTGGTATTTGTGGTTTACCGCAAAAAGGCCCACGAAAATGCCAACATTGCCCTGGTCAGAAACAAAAAAGCCAACAAAGTGGCACGCCAACGGTTAAGGGCAGCGGCCGGTTTTATGAAACAGAACAACAACGAAGCTTTCCACGAATCGGTTTTAAAAGCATTTGAAGGATATTTAATCGACAAACTGGGTATTCCGGTGGCACAATACAACCGCGATACCGCCATTGAAGGATTAAAACAGAAAAATGTGGAACAGGCAGTGATCGACGATTTTATTGCGGTTGTTGAGCAATGCGAATTTGCCCGGTATGCACCACCCAGTGGCGCCGAAGCCCGTGCCGACCTTTACAACAAAGCCGAATCGACCATGGGGATGATGGAAAAACAAATTAAACGCTGAGGTTTAAACAGATAGATTTGAGTATCAAGTATTGAGTATCAAGAATTCAAATCAAAATGAACGAAAAAATGAGAGGGAAACTGATAAAAATACTAATCGTTACACTGATGGTTTTCAGCAGCAGTTTGCTGAATGCACAGGATACAAACACCCGGCTTTGGGAAAAGGCCAATGCAGCCTATCTTGCCCAGAACTACCAGGAAGCCTTGAATGATTACCTGCAAATATTAAAAACAGGAAATGCTTCGGCCAAACTTTATTTCAACATCGGGAATGCCTATTACAAAACCGGTGATTACAACAACGCCATTCTTTTTCTTGAAAGAGCCAAATTACTGGCACCCAACGATGATAACATCGATTTTAATATTCAATTTGTCAACCAGCATGTGGTTACAAAACTTGAGCCCCTGCCCCAGCCTTTTTTTGTCCGCTGGCAAAATTCGCTGGTAAATCTCTGTTCATCCGACCAGTGGGCTTATTTCAGCGTGTTTGCTTTTGTATTTTTCCTGGTGCTTGCCGGTGTGTTTATTTTCAGCAAAGTGGTGCTATTCAGGCGAATTTCATTTATTACCGGAATTATCGTATTTCTGATTTCGGTTGTTACTTTTGCCTTTGCCGGTAAACAACAAAAGAAAATAAACGAACGCAGCGGGGCCATTGTATTTTGTCCGCGTGTTACCGTAAAAAGTGCACCCACCAGTACCAGTACCGATCTTTTTCTGATTTATGAAGGCCTGAAAGTAAATGTTACCGATAGTATCGGGACCTGGAAAGAAATCAGGCTGGCCGATGGAAACGAAGGCTGGCTGCCGGATTCGTGTATTGTTAAAATCTGATTAAACCCCCTGCCCTCTCGCTGTTTATGTGAAAAACAGCCGGATGTATTGTTATTAATATATATTTGCCCGAAATTATTTTTTATGGAAGATTTAATTAAACAAGTTGTTGATTGGTACATGGCCAACATGAATTATTTCACCATCACCTTATTAATGGCCATCGAAAGCTCGTTTATTCCGTTTCCATCAGAAATAATTATTC
>JAJUGS010000119.1 GCA_029265875.1 Prolixibacteraceae bacterium | reverse complement strand
TGAAAATCGAGCAGAATTTTATAGCCCAGTTGTTTTGCTTCCTTTGCCAGTTCGATGGTGTAGGGAAGCGAGTTACAAACCGGTCCTTCGTTATTGGGGGTGTGAAATATTCTCAGCCTGATCCAGGTGTAATTATTCTCCTTAAAAATCTGCAATCCTTTTTTCTGAACGCCATCGAATTTATAAACTGCACCATACTCTTCCAGTTTTTTAATGATAGAAAGATCGCCGCCAAATGCAAGTTTGGTTGAATCCGGAATCGGTTCGGGGTCTGCTGTTTCTTTTTTACAGTTGGTGCAACAGGTGAGCAAAAACAAGGCAATTACTGAAAGGAGAATATTCTTCATGATCCGATGTTTATTCCGGCAAATTAAATAAAAGTTGGGGGGTTCTCCTTCTGATTTGATATAAAAAATCAGTTGGCCATTAAAAGTGTTGCGTGAGCGCCGACCGCCACCAATTGTAAAATTTTCCTTCGAGTTCGTTGATGGATGGGAACGGATAAAACAGGAACCGGTCGTTTTCGCCAATAAAAAAGCCGGTTTTCACGGTTCTGTAGTTCAGGTCGCCCTGCATAAAACGCAAAACCGTTTTTGTTCTTTTGCCTTTTGTTTCGTTCAGCCTGATGAGGCAATCGCGCAGATGATCCGGATTTGGGTAGGGCAGGCTTTGCAACGGGGCATTGGGGTCGATGGCCAGTTCATTCAGCAATAATTCGGCAAAAAAAACTTTCGGTGCCGAAACCGGTTTTTTTGTATCGGTGAGAAATTGTACAAATTTTCCGGGACTGAGTTTGCTGGCAACCCGGGTTGTGATGGGATTGAACTGCTGGTAAAGATGCGTTTCGTCGTTTTCGGTTTCTTCAAATTGCGACGACTGAATTTCGAGTACCTTCCCATCGTCGGTTGAAAGATAGAGGCTTTTTAAAGCAGCCAGCGGCGTTTTCTCCAGGCACCGGTAAATACTGAAAAATACCGATCTTTTAGGTTCTCCGTTCGGGTACGGAACAAGTTCTTTTTCCAGGTATTCATGCGGGATGTCTTTCATTTTTTCAGGGTCAATCTCAAAAAAAATGTTCTGACCATGAATCCGTTTTTTTGTTCCCACCGATAGATAATTTCCAAAATCAACCGGTGCAAGATGTGAGGCAATCAGCGATTCGGGAGTAGCCACAAGGTAATAGAACTTTTTCATGACTCTCAGTTTTTTATGAAAGTTAAGGAATATTGATAAGCAAGTCAACAGAAAAATTTGCACTGAAGATGAACACAAACAGGCATTTTATTAATTTCGGGCCAAACCTGAATCTATGAAAAACCAAAACAGGATACTAACCATCGACATCATGCGTGGGCTCACGCTTTTTCTCATGCTTTTTGTGAACGATTTGTTTGTACCGGGTGTACCCAAATGGATGGTGCACACCGATGCCAATTTCGATGGAATGGGGCTGGCCGACTGGGTTTTCCCGGGTTTTCTGTTTATGGTCGGCATGGCAATTCCGTTTGCCATGCAAAGCCGCATAAAAAGAGGCGAAAACCTGCCGCTTTTACTGGTCCATGTTATGGTTCGCACCATCAGCCTGCTTATTATTGGTTTATTGTCGATGAATGTTTCGCGGCTGAACCCGGAACTTTCAGGAATCAGTCGGCATCTTTGGGCAATTCTGATGCTGGTTTCGGTTTTCCTGGTTTGGAACCAGTACAAAATAAAAAATCGATATTTACTGTTTTCGCTGAAAGCAATCGGAATATTGGGATTGATTGCACTTGCCGTTATTTTCAGAAGTGGCACCCCCGAATCGCCGGGCTGGATGGAGACCGGATGGTGGGGAATTCTGGGTCTGATTGGCTGGGGATACCTGGCGGCTGCTTTGGTTTATCTTGTTTCACGGGAGAATCTTTTGTTTACCGGTTTGTTCTTTTTTCTTTTTCTTATGTTGAATATTTTGAATGAGCTGAACCTGACCGGTTTTCTGGACCCGCTGAAACCTGTTTTGGGTGTGTTAATCAGCGGAAACATTCCGATGATTGTAATTGCCGGTTTGTTTTTCAGTGTCCTGTTGCGCCGGCTGGAGCGCAAAGACCTGAAAACCTGGATTTTTACCGGCCTGATTGTAGGAATTGTGGTGCTGACTGCGGGTTTTGTGCTACGCAACTGGTTTATCATCTCAAAAATAAAAGGAACGCCCAGTTGGGGAATGGTTTGCAATGGAATCAGCATTCTGGTTTTTATGACTTTGTACCTGGTAATCGATGTGTGGGGCTTCAGAAAATGGGCTTCTGTATTCACACCAGCCGGGCAAAACTCGCTCACAACCTACCTCGCTCCCGACGTTTTGTATCATCTGATCTGGATGTTCAGCATCCCAGTATTTTTCTATAAACATGCAGAAATGCAGTGGATGGTTGTGGGAGGTTCTGTAATTTGGGCGTTTGCCATGATTGGTTTTGCTGCCTTGTTGTCTAAAGTCGGAATCAGGCTGAAACTTTAGTTTTTTTAATTGTGGATATGAAGCTAAATCAACCTAAAAATATGAATATGAACCGTTTGTATGTGCTATTTGCTTTGTTGGCTGCCCAGATTTTTACTGGTTGTACAAAAGAAAAAGTAACGCTCGAATCGCTTTTAAGCGAGCAAACCAACCGGGCTGCGCTGACTTATTTCCCGGAGAATAATTACCGGTTAAAGCAGTTCAGTAGCTACGACAGAAAGTCAGTTTCGCCCGATAGCCTGGGTTGGTGGGCCAATGCCGATTTTACCCAATTTATCAGGGAAGAACAAAACGAAGGCCGCCGCGAATTTGTGTTGCTTGATGCCGATGGTCCGGGAGCGGTGGTGCGCTGGTGGATGACTTTCTCGGGGCCCGACGCTTTTTCAGGAACCATCCGTATTTATATCGATGAAAATCCGGTTCCGGCAGTGGTAGGCGATGTGCTGGAGATTGTAAGCGGCAACCTGCTGGCTATTGAGCCGCTGGCATCGTCGGTTTCGCCGCTTACCGAACGCGAACACCGCGGTCACAACCTGTACCTGCCAATTCCTTACGGTAAACACTGCAAAATAACTTACGAGTGCGATGCTGTAAAAATTGAACCCAACAAGCGTGTGCCCAGTATTTACTACAATATTTGTTACCGTGAATATGATAAAAAGGTGGAAGTAGAAAGCTTTTCGATGGATGTGCTGAAACGCGCAGAACCGGCGATTAAACAAACCGCTGAAAAGCTGCTGGCTCCATTTGCTCCGATGACGGAAATTCAGGAAAAAACCGGAAAACTGGCTGAAAACGAAACGCTTGAACTTGAAATTTCAGGAAAAGGACAAGCTGTTTCTGGGATTGCCATCAGACTGAATGCAAGCGATTTAAACCAGGCTTTGCGCTCAACCGTTCTGGTGATTTTGTTTGATGAAAACCAGACAGTCTGGATTCCGGTTGGTGAATTTTTCGGGACAGGCTACCAGTTGCATCCCTCAAAAACATGGTTTACTCAGGTCGACAGCACTGGCTGGATGGAAGCCCGCTGGTTGATGCCTTTCAAAAACAACGCAAAAATTCAGGTTGTAAATTATGGCGCCCAACCGGTTGACGTTGCTTTGAAAGTGGGAACCGAAAGCTACAAATGGAGTAGTAAAAGCATGTATTTTGGCGCTTCGTGGCACGAACATAACCAGATTGCCACTTCAAAAAATGATTCGTTGCCCGGCGACGAATGGCATTTTGATATGAATTTTGTAAAAGTTGGCGGACAGGGCGTATATGTTGGCGATGCGGTGACAGTTTTTAACACCGTTGATGGCTGGTGGGGCGAAGGCGACGAGAAGATTTTTGTGGATGGCGAAAAATTTCCGTCAAGCATTGGAACCGGAAGCGAAGACTATTATGGTTATGCATGGTGCCGTCCTGAAGTTTTTTCGCACCCGTTTATTGCGCAGCCCGCAGGTTACGGGAGTTTTCACCCCGGGATGAGTGTGAACATGCGCTACCGTTCGCTGGATGCAATACCGTTTCAACACGAAATCAATTCGAATATCGAAATGTGGCATTGGGTGAAAACCCGCGTGAATTACGCGCAGTCGGCATTCTGGTATGCAAAACCCGGATTTGTGAGCAATGACGAGCCCGATATTGAAACTGTAAAAATTCCGGTGGCTTTAAAAAGGACCGATATATACAAACCCGAAGTTGATTCGACCGGAAAACTCGAAGGTGAGTATCTCGAAATTGTGAATACTCCCTCTGGTGAATCCGGCCCGCAGTCGGGCAACTGGGGGTGGAGCAACAGTACACAGCTTTGGTGGCGAAATGCAAAAACCGGAGATGAAATGGTATTGAAATTCAACATGAAAATAGCCGGAAATTACGCTGTTTCGGCTCAACTTACCAAAGCCATCGATTATGGAATTGTTCAGTTTTACATTAACGGAAAACCGGCTGGCATGAAATTCAACGGATTTTATGCTGACGGGGTAATTCCATTCATGGTTGACTTGGGAAAACATGAACTGAATGCCGGAGAAAACATGCTTTCGGTGAAAATTCTCGGCGCCGATAAAAACGCCAAACCGGGCAACATGGCAGGAATTGATTTTTTGCAGTTTTCGAAATTGTAAAAAACAGTATGTTTAACATCACTTAAACAAGCTTAAACCGGGTGTTTTGAAGGTAGTCATTATTGTTATATCAATTATTTTGGTTTGCAGTGGTTCAGTGTCTTTTGCAGAAACTGTAACGCTTGATTCCCTCGATTTTTACATTTCAAGGCAAAAAGAATATGACAGCCAGAAAGAGGAGAGGATTAAGAAGATTAAGGACGAGGTTTTACTGAATGATAAAAATAATCTTCAGTTGTATGAATTGTACAACCGGCTTTTTGATGAATACCGTTCATATATCTATGATTCAGCATATGTTTATGTTGAAAAACTGACCCGGATTTCTTTAGCCTTAAACGACCACGATAAAATTGTTTCTTCCAGGGTAAAACTTGGCTTTTCGTATCTTTCTTCCGGTTTGTTCAAAGAAGCTTTTGATGTGTTAAGCCTTGTAAATGTAGATCGCTGCAATACTACCACAAAAACTGAATATTACACCTGCAAATCGAGGTTGTATTACGATCTGGCTGATTACAACAGAACCTCTGGTTTCAGGGAAAGGTACATTGAAACGGGTAACCTGATTATTGATTCTGCACTGGCAATTTTACCGCAGGGTTCGGCACGGTATTGGGCCACTCTTGGCTTAAAAAACATGAAGACCGACAACTATGATGCTGCTGTGGCTTCATTCAGAAAAATGATCGACACAAGGAATTACTCGGAACATGACCTGGCCATTGCCACTTCGAGTATTGCCTATGTTCTGGGATTGCAGGGAAAAACAGCCGAGTCAAAGGAATACTGGATAAAAGCTGCCATCTCCGATATTAAGTCCTCGGTAAAAGAGACCGTGGCGCTTCGAAATCTTTCGCAGTTGCTTTATGAGGAACGCGAAATTGTTCCGGCGGTGAAATACATCAGAAAGGCGCTCGAAGATGCATCGTTTTACAGTGCGCGTCACCGTCAGCTCGAAATCGGGAGTATTTTACCGATTATTGAAGGCGAACGGATGAACACGATTGAAAACCAACGCAACAGGATTATGGTTTTCACTGTTTTTATTTCGGTTTTGCTGTTTGCACTGCTGTTCGCGCTGGTTGTTATCTGGAAATCATTTAAACGGTTAAACCTTGCCCGAAAAGCAATCCAGGAAGCCAATGATCAGCTTACGGAAGCCAACAAAATTAAGGACGAATATATTGCCTACTTTTTCAGCCAGAGTTCGGAGTTTATCGAGAAAATGGAGATGCTGCAAAAATGGGTAACCCGAAAAGTGGCGGCAAAACAGTTTGACGGGTTGAAAAGCTTTCCGCAAAACCTGAGTGTGGCAAAAGAGCGGGAAGCGTTGTATGAACGCTTCGACCAGGTATTCCTGAAACTGTTCCCTGATTTTGTGAATGAATTCAATAAACTGATGAAGCCCGAAGAGCAGATTCACCTGAAAAAGGACGAACTGATGAATACCGATTTGCGCATTTACGCGCTGATCAGGCTTGGAATAAATGACAACGAAAAAATTGCCAGCTTTCTGGATTACTCCGTTAATACAATTTATGCTTATAAAACAAAAATCAAGGGCAAGGCCAATTGCCCTTCTGATGAATTTAAGCGTAAAGTGCTTGAAATAAAATCGATATAAATTTTTTGCGAAACTGTTTATTGTACAAAAAGTTTCAGGCTGCTGGAATCATCCCACCGCACAATGTAAATACCAGAATTAAGTCCGGTAACTTTAGCCTGCCCCGAAACCACCAAAGACTGAAATCTTTTTCGTCCCCAGATATCGTAAACAGCCACAGGGGTGTTTTCTTTTCCCGAAATATAAATTTCGCCATATCCGGCTATCGCTTTTAAGGTTGCATCTTTTTTGATTGGCGACGAAACAATGCTGCAATCTTCGGTAAAAGTAAAAGTGGCCGGAATCACATTGTAATTTACACCCGCCCCGATGTTTTCGTAGCTGATGTTGCAGTAAATACCGTTTCCTTTTGCACCACTGAAAAGTATTCCGTAACGATTGGTCCCATGAATCTGAATGTTTTTCAGCAGAAGATTTTTGATTGATTTTGTGCCGCTTCCGATGAAAATGGCATCGTTTTTCGAGTCGTACAAATCAATATTATAAATTTTGATGTTTTGCAGATCGTATTGAGTGCTGCTGTTGATGTGCAGAGCGCCCTGCTGGTTGCCCCACAAATCGCCGCCAATGCCAGCCTGGCCGGCTGCCACGCCACCCCTGTAAACCGAAATGTTGTAAAACTCGCTGTAACCTTCGCTGCTGAAAGGCATTCCCGGAAAATCGCACGTCACACGAAATCCGGCTTCCATGGCATCAGCAATCACCATGTTGTGGGCTTTGTTTTGCTTTCCGCCAAAAAAGCCGAGACCCGAAGCACGCCAGTTGTTTTCGGAGGTACTGAACCTGAAAATATTGTTTTCGCACAGCCTGTCGCCCCGCGACCACGAGGCAATATCATCATCGCCGTTGTTACGGTAACTGCAATGTTCAACAACCGAATTTTTGCATCCGTAAGCCAGGTTGATTCCATCGGCATAATTATTCCGGAAACGGCAATGTTGAATGGTCAGATTATCAGCACCCTCAATCCAGCCGCCACATTCAAAATGTTCGGCCCAAACATTTCTGATGATGGAGTTGGACCCAAAACTGCCCATCAATCCTTTTCCCACCTGGTAGCGCGGATCATTGTTGTAATAGCGTTTATTGTTAATGGTGTTCAGAAAAACGCCTTCAACCACCACATTGCCGGCATTTGCTTCTATTCCGCGCTGGTTGTAAGTGCTCCGGTCGTCCGACGAAGCATTGAAAAAAATTTCGGTGTGCCACATTCCGGCCCCGATAATTTTTGTGCCATCGCCATTGATGATAATCCTGCCATCCACTTCATATTTTCCGGCTGGCAGATAAATGGTTTTCCCTTTGTGCTGGGTCACAAAATACTGCAGTTTTCCGTTTTCGGGCGAGTAGGCAATTTTATTGTCATCCTGAATCGATTCAAAAGTCACAACTTCAGGCACTTCTTCAAGCTCCACAAAATCAATGGTGTAAGGAATATCGTTTTCGTCGGCTTTTACCAGTCTGAATATTGTGTTGGCCGGGATTTTACTTTCAAGTTTTAAATGAATTTCGTCGAAGCGCATTCGCGGGAATTTGGTTGAAGCATCGGGCGTATTGTCGGGATATTTACTGCCGTTTTTCAGAATATACTGCCATGCCCAGTAGGAATTAAGCGTGATATGCTGCACAAAACGATCATTAACAAACAGTGCCAGTGTGCCTTGTGTACCTTTCCCATCGTTGCTGTCGGGCAGCGAAAACCGGATGGTCAGTCCATCGGCAGCTTTTTCGTTTGTCCATTGAATGTATGAGTCCTTGGTAATTAGCTGAACTGCTGAAAAGTTGGAAGCTTCGGTTTGAATTTCGCGCTGGTCGAAAGTGGGTTGCAGGATGGTCCCCGTCGTTTCACACTTTCCGGCCTCTGCTTCATATCGAAAATAGGGCCGTTGGTAGTAACCGCGTTCCAGTTCATCGTCGGGGAACGATATGCTTTGAGCCGTTGTACTCAAAAACCCCCAAAAAGAAATGGCAGTAATAAAAAAATATTTTCTGATCATTTTAAAGTTTTGTTTCACTTCAGCGTGAAATTACAAATTCAAACCAAACTACATAAACAGGTACTCTCCACGCTTCCTTTTTATAGGCATTTTACGGCGGTTTTTGCCCGATTTTCAGCAGATAAATCTATATTTTGGAGTTCAAAATATTGCGTAAATGTCAAATATTCAATTATATATGTTTTATATAAATCGATATTTCCATTTTGCTGCTGAGAATTCGCCGTTGTGAGGCTTTATCTTTACACCAGTTAATTAATAAAATCAAAATACTATGAGAAAATTTACTTTATCAGCTATTACGTTTTTAATGATTGCTTTTGGGGCATTTGCCCAAAAACAGACATTAAACAATCCGAAAGATGCCAATGGTTATTACATTGTGAAATACGATTGTGCAAAAGCTGCATTTGCCGCTTCGAATGACATTGAAGCTGACGAAACTTTCACTTTTGCCGTTGATGTAACCGGAACACCCTGGGAGAACTGGTTAAAAGCCACGCCGACTGCCGCCGGGGCAACCCGTTCGCTGGCCATCAATAAGTGGACCAACTTTGGCGATGTTAGCGGGGGCACCAACCGTTTGAAACAAATCAGCGGAAATATTTATGGCGCAACCTGGAATATTGTTCAAATGGCAAGCACCATGAATGTGACATCAGCAACCGGAAAAGATTCGGTGGTTTTCATTTATGGCCAGGTGTTTGGGTTCGAATATACTGCAACCAACCCGGGGGCAGGATGGTGGATGTGGCCGGCTGAAATTCCCGGAGCATCAGTCGTCGATCCGGGTACCGGTTCAATCTTCAAAACTTTGCCTTATACCGGCACCAAAACAAGTGCTGAGTTGTATAGCGATGATTATGAAGGGGGTTTGTTTTTCTCTAATAATACGCCTGAAAAGGGTTATACTTTGCCTTGTGTTGTGGTTACTGCCGTTTCAGACATTATTAAATCTGACGCACCGGTTATCCGCAACGAATATTACAATATCCAGGGAGCAAAACTTTCACGCGAACCCGAAAGAGGAATGTATATTCACAGGGCTATTAAAGCCGATGGAACTTCTGAATCAACGAAGGTGATAAAATCAATGAGATAATAAATTCAGTTATTTATCCGGAAAAGCGAGGTAAAAGCTTCGCTTTTTCTTTTTTCCTATTTTTTCATTTAAGCGGTACAACTAATTTTTATGAATAAACTAAAGTCGGTTGTTTTTATTGCAATTGTGCTGGCAGGCTGCATTTCATTTTTTACAGGCAATGCGCAGGAAACTAAATTAATTACGGGGACAGTTTTTGATTCGAAGAATGAAACGATTGTCGGGGCCACAGTTGCAGCAACAGTTTCGGGAAATATTGCAGCAGGTGCAGTAACCGATGTGAACGGGAATTTCAAATTATCAGTTCCCGTTGGAAGTACCCTGAATGTGACCTACATTGGCTATAAACCCGTTCAGGAAACAGTTACCATTGCGAAAAACATTTACAATTTTGTTTTGCAGGAAGATGTAAAAGATATTGATGAAGTGGTGGTTGTGGGATATGGTTCCCAGAAACGTTCCGAACTCACAGGTTCCATTTCCTCGGTTCGTGCCGACGATGTCAAGGATTTTTCATCCAAAAGTCTGGCCGAATCGTTAACCGGGATGGCTGCCGGGGTGATGGTCACCAAGAGTGAAGGTTCTCCCGGGAGTGAGGCCGATATTATCATTCGCGGGGCAGGTTCTTTAAATGGAATGAGCCCCCTATATATTGTTGACGGAGTGCCACAGGATGCCGGTTTTAATTTTAACATGCGCGATGTGGAATCGGTTGAAATTCTGAAAGATGCCGGTTCTGCCGCAATTTATGGTTCAAGGGCTGCGGGGGGTGTTATCCTGATTACCACCAAACGCGGGAAAGAAGGCGAAAAAGCTACTGTCAGCGCCAACGCACGATTTGGAGTCAGAAATATTACCACCAGGATTGATTTGCTGAATACTGCTGACTGGATTCGCGCACGCGATGCTTTTGGCAACAGCAGTACACTCGATGTGCTGGGGGTTTCAAATATTAACGACCTGCCTGATACCGACTGGATGGACGTGATGTTCGACACGGGAATTGAACAGGAATACAACCTTTCTATTGCCTCCAAAAACGAAAAAACAAGTTTCTTCCTTTCAGGCGGATACCTCAGCGAGAAGGGAGTTTATCTGGATACCCGCGCCGACCGCTATTCATTCAGAAATAATATTGATTATAAGTTTAATAAACATATCACGATCGGTGAATCGCTGTATGGAAGTGCAACAAAAACAAATCCTGCCACCAATTCTTCGATTTATAATCATACAATTCCGTTCCGCACAACCCCGGTTTCGCCGGTTTACGACGAAAATGGCAACTTTGCCAAAACCAACGACAAAGTAGGCAGCGGGCCCAATTTTGCCGGGCTCGAAGATGCATTTCATGTTTTCAACGATAATAATTATGGTTTAAATGCCCAGGCTTATATCAATATCAACTTTATAAAAGGGCTCGACCTGAAAATCACCGGGGCAGGGGAGTTCAATGCTTTTTCGAAAAATACTTTTACCGAATACAAAGATTTTGGCCCGGTCCAGGTGAGTCCGCAAAGGTTAAATTCGTATGCCGGAACTACACAAAACCTGATGTTTAACTCGGTACTTACCTGGGAAAAGGAATTCGGGTCGCACACGCTCAAAGCAATGGCCGGTACCGAAATCTGGAAACTTGATGGTTATCATTTGAGTGTGACTGCCTATGATTTTGCCATTCCGGTGGCCGAATCGATTGCCCTGGCATCGGCTGGCCCAACCAAAGATGCTTCTGATTTTCTGCCGCAGGAAAGACGGGTTTCCTATTTTGGCCGCATCAATTACAGCTATTTAAGCAAATACCTGTTGACGGCCAACTTCCGGGCCGATGCATCTGACCGTTTTGTGGGCGATAACCGCTGGGGATATTTCCCGTCGGTGAATGTTGGGTGGCGTTTCAGCGAAGAAGACTTTGTAAAATCGTTTGCCGGCAACTGGCTCGATAACGGAAAAATCAGGGCAAGCTGGGGAATTCTTGGTAACGATATGAGTGTTCCGCAGTTCATGTACCAGTCAACCTGGTCGGGTACCGGAATCAGCCACGCTTTTGACGGAACTTCAACACAGCAGGCGGGTTACTGGCTGGCAGTTTTTGGAAACGAAGACCTGAAATGGGAGGAAATCAACCAGGTTGACCTCGGGCTTGATCTGAATTTTCTTGAGAACAGACTGACTGTGACTTACGATTATTACAACCGCCAGACAAAAGACATGCTTTACAGGGGCGATTTACCACTGTCAGCCGGCATGAGCTACTATTTCAGCAGCGACGACCCGGCCAATACGGTTCCTGTTTATTTTAATGCAGGTTTGGTCGAAAACCAGGGTCACGAAATAACCATCGGTTGGAACGATAAAAAAGGAGACTTTCATTATACCGTTGCTGCCAATCTTTCTTTTAACGCGAATCTTGTAAAACAGATTGGTGATGAGCCGGGTGCTAACCCTATTGACGAAGGTCTTGACAATGCCTGGAATTTGATAGCACGTACACAGGATGGACATCCGATGAGCCTGTTTTATGGTTACAAAGTGCTGGGAATTTTTCAGGACCAATCACAGGTTGATGATTTTAACCAGCGTGCACTGGATGCCTGGCGCGCTCAAAACCCAAATCATACAAGTTTTGACCCGGTTACGGGGCAACCACTCAATCTTGACGGGCAACCCATCGGAATTTATTATCAGAAACAACAAACCGGAATCGGCGATTTGATTTATGACGATAACGGGCAGGGCAGGGTGACGCCACTCTCACGCCAGTTTATCGGCAACCCGTGGCCAAAAATGTTTTTCGGGCTGAACCTGAATATGGATTATAAAGGTTTCGACCTGAATGCCGTATTCCAGGGGGCTTTCGGGTTTGATATCATGAACCTGGTAAAGCCTTACACACAAATGTTCAGCTCCGATAATACAACTGCCGATATTTTTAAAACTTCCCTTTTCGGGGTTGGCAATACAACGGTTACTGAATTTCCGCGTGTTGGCTATATCGACGACAAAGGTTCGTTTATCGGCGATGGCGCTGCCAATAAAAACTACTCCACTGTTTCGGGTTACATGGTTGAAAGGGGTGATTATCTGAAACTGAAAAACCTGTCGGTTGGTTATACGTTGCCAAAAAACATCAGCCGGAAGGCGGCCATCGAAAATGTAAGGATTTACACAAGTATTCAGAATGTATTCACCATCACCCGTTATTCGGGTAACGACCCTGAAATTGGCGGTGGCGTGTTAATGCGCGGTGTTGACCATCAAAACCGGTATTTGCCTTCGCGGCTTGTTTCTTTCGGACTCGATTTAACCTTTTAATCAGCAGCAAAATGATTCAAAACATTATGAGAAAAACAGATAAATATACAGCGATCGTGGTTCTGAGTCTTTTGATGGCCGGATGTACCGATTTTTTCGACATCACGAATAAACAAACCCTTTCACCTGATAATTTTCCGGCTACGCTTGAACAGGTTGACCTGGTTCTTACTTCTTCGTATGCAGGGCCTTACGGAATTGGAATGTATTCTTTTTACTGGTTCCCGATGGGAATT
>JAJUGS010000356.1 GCA_029265875.1 Prolixibacteraceae bacterium | reverse complement strand
TTCCATCGACGAGGTTTGCCGCTGGGAACTGCCCGAAGTACTTGATTTTCTGAAGGGAATCGACGATGAAATGGCCATTCCCATCACCCGGAAAGCCATTTTTGTATTGGAACAACTCATCCACATCGGGGTGGGTTATCTCAGCCTCGAACGGCCGGTGGGAACTTTGTCGGGCGGGGAATCGCAGCGTGTAAAAATGGCGCGGCAGCTCGACTGTAATCTTGTTGACCTGCTGTATGTTCTGGACGAACCCACAACCGGATTGCACCCACGTGACACCGAAAAACTGATTGCGCTTTTGTATGAACTGAAAAACCGTGGCAACAGTGTTTTTGTGGTGGAGCACGACCCGGAAGTTATCCGCAGTTGCGAGTGGATTCTTGACCTCGGTCCGGGAGCAGGAACTGCCGGCGGAAACGTGGTTTTTAACGGCCCGACAGAAGGAATCATTCATACGGAAAGCGTTACCGGGAAATACCTTCATACAGAAATTCCCCTGAACGGTCATTCACGAAATCCTTCCGGTTTCTTCGAAATAAAAAATGCCAGTCTGAACAACCTGAAAAGTGTTTCGGTGAAAATTCCAAAAGGTGTGCTCACCTGTGTAACCGGGGTTTCGGGAAGCGGAAAAAGTACGCTGATTCACGAATGTTTTCTCCCACAACACCCCGACGCTGTAGTGATTGACCAGTCGCCCATCGGGAAATCGTCGCGTGCCAATCCGGTCACTTTTACCGGTATTTTCGACCAGATAAGGAAAGAGTTTGCCGAAGCCACCCGCTCCGAAGCTTCGCTTTTCAGTTTTAACAGCAAAGGCGCCTGCCCCAATTGCAACGGCCAGGGTTTTATCAGTTACGAACTCAACTTTATCGATGCGGTGAAATCGCAATGCGACGAGTGCGAAGGAAAGCGTTACCACGCCGAAGTGCTGGAGCTGAAATACCGCGGAAAAAACATTGCCGAAGTACTCGACCTTTCGGTGAACGAAGCGCTGAAATTTTTCACCACGCCAAAAATCAACCGGCAGTTGCAGCTCTTAAAAGAAGTGGGGCTTGGTTACCTGAAATTAGGTCAAACACTCAGTTCGCTTTCGGGCGGCGAATCGCAGCGGCTGAAAATTGCCGCCGAACTGCAGAAAACCAGTAGCATTTACATCATGGATGAACCCACCACCGGGCTGCACCGGTCAGACATTGAGATGTTTTACCTGATTGTAAAAAAGCTGGTGGAGAACAAAAACACGGTAATCATTATCGAGCACAACACCGACATCATCAAACGCGCCGACTGGATTATCGACATGGGTCCCGAAGGCGGATATGCCGGTGGCCGTGTAATGGCCGAAGGAACACCACAACAAATAAAAGCAAACCCGGCGAGTATCACGGGGAGATATTTGTGAGTAACAGTCTGAAAATTTACCTTGGTCCATTCTCTCACCCTGATTCGTCTGCCGCCGAATCGTCCCTCTCTATAGAAAACATTCAATTTAAATGGATTGCTTCGCCTGCAACGACGATTTTGACCGGGGAAAGTGCCCGTCGTTGCGGAGGAGCCCCAAAGTTTCGGGGGACTGAAGCAATCTGTTTAGGAATTGAGGCCCGTTAACAAAACTACATGGGATAAAATAATCTCATTTCCTTTTTTTTTGTTTTTCCTTTCTCAGAAATTCAGTGACTCTATGGTGTAATTTCGCTCATTTATCAATAAGTTATTCCCACTGCCATAGCCTCTTCCGGGCGTGTCAGCCAAACAGGCAGGGTTCGACGTAAGAAAACACGAAATTCAATATTCCAGGAAATATAACTGACAATTTTATTGACAAGCTGTGGTGTAAAAACCAGTCTTTGGTCAAGCAAAAATCGAAATGTCCGAATGCTGAAAGCAGTTCAATACCAGGGATAAAAATGCCTTTGATATTGTTTTTTTACCTGATTATTTTTATTTTTAACCCATTCCAAAAAAACCGAAACCGTTTGAACAACAAGCCAAACATAAAACTCGAACTTTCGGAACACAACCAAACCCCGGTTGTACAAATTCTTTTTGATTATAACAACATCATCAATAATCAGCTGCGAAAAACCACAGCAGCAAAGTGGAGCCAGTCGATGAAATGCTGGTACCTGAAACGGAATGATTTTAACCTCGGTTTATTTTTCTCCAATTTTAGCGATTTGGCATGGATTGACTATTCCGGCTTAAAAGAAAACAGGGAAAAATTAATACCCGAACCGGTAAAAAACCAACAGGATATTGCTGAAATAAAACATAGGAAACTTCCCGAAGAAACCCTGAACCAAATAAACAGGTTCAGGAAATGGATGCAACAAAAACGATATAGCCCGAATACGATAAAAACCTATACTGAAGCGATTAATACATTTTTAAAATACTTTCATCAGAAATCAGCTTCAGAAATCACCAATGCTGATTTGGTCGATTTTAACAGCAACAATATCATTAAAAACGGTTACTCAGGCGCCTACCAAAACCAGGTGATTAATGGTGTAAAACTGTTTTTTACATTTTCAGAAAGTAAGAAATTTGATATAGAACAAGCTGAACGGCCACGCCGCGAGCACAAATTGCCCAATGTATTGAGCAAGGAAGAAGTTTCAGCCATTTTGAAAGCCCCAGCCAACCTGAAACACCGGACCATGCTCAGCCTGATTTATGCCTGTGGGTTGCGCCGGAGTGAGTTACTCAACCTGAAACCAGAAAATATTGATTCAAAAAGACATTTGCTCATCATTTTAAATGCCAAAGGGAAAAAAGACCGTGTTGTTCCAATTTCTGATAAGGTGATTGACATGCTGCGCGAATATTATAAAGCCTATAAACCAAAAGTATGGTTGTTTGAAGGCGTTGTAAAAGAGTCAAAATATTCCGAAGAAAGTTTATCAAAAGTTTTACATCAGAGTTGTTTAAAGGCCGGAATTAGGAAACGTGTAACCCTGCATTGGCTAAGGCATAGTTATGCAACTCACCTGCTCGAAGCAGGCACAGATTTAAGATTTATACAGGAATTATTAGGACATAAAAGTTCAAAAACCACTGAAATATATACGCACGTGACAGAAAAATCAATCCAAAGAATTAAATCCCCATTCGATGATTTGTAAAAAAATAAACAGTAACAAAAGGTACGGTTATCCGACCAATTTTGGCGGATATGCTTACTTTTGGTAAGGATATAAACGAGTTAGCGTTCATTGTAAAAAGACAGAAACAGACAACAGAATGACAAAGGAATTTTTGCT
>JAJUGS010000027.1 GCA_029265875.1 Prolixibacteraceae bacterium | reverse complement strand
GTTACCGATACATTTAACCTGATTGTTAACCCAATTACCAACTCAACTTACGACACACTTCTTTGTGCCGGCGAACTGCCGTTTATCTGGAACGACTCCACCTACACGGCATTCGGAACCTTCATCAATACTGTGAAAAATGTGTATGACTGCGATTCAGTCATTACTTTAAATATTATTGAAATACCACCCACCACAGGAGCTTACGACACTTTACTGTGTGCAGGTGAGTTCCCGTTTATCTGGAATGACTCTACTTACACCACATTCGGAACCTTTACCAACATCGTTACCAATACACAGGGTTGCGACTCGGTGATAACCTTTACCATTATCGAAATTCCTCCTGTAACCATAGCCCTTGATACGCTGATCTGTGAAGGAATACCTGCGTTTGCCTGGAACGGCCAAATCGTAACATCGGCGCATGACAGTATTTACACCGAAATTTTAACAACCCCTGCGGGATGTGATTCCACCGTAATACTGAATGTGACAATTCTGCCCGGATACACCGTTTCTGCTGACACAATGATCTGTAAAGGATCATCGGATTTTGTCTGGAACGGAATAAACATCACTTCAGTGAAGGACAGTATTTATTCGGTTACCTTGCCCACTGCAGCACAATGCGACTCGATAATAAAACTGAACGTCGTTGTTTTGCCAATACCCGAAACAACCATCGATACCACGCTTTGCCAGGGTGAGCCGGTGTTTACCTGGAACAGCCACATCATTCAGACCACCACCGACAGCACCTATATCGACACGCTCACCGCGGCAAACAGTTGCGATTCTGTGGTTCAGCTGATCGTGAAAATCCTGCCGCCAACCGAGCTGATTATCGATACCACGCTTTGCCAGGGTGAGCCGGTGTTTGCCTGGAACAGCCACATCATTCAGACCACAAAAGACAGTACTTATATCGACACGTTGGCAACAATTGCAGGATGTGACTCGGTTGTGACTTTAAATGTAATGATTGCCCCGCTTGACACGACCATAACTGATACGACACTCATCATGGGGTCTCCTGTTTTTACCTGGAATAGTCATATTATTCAAACAAATGTTGACAGTACTTATATAGAAGGTAAAAACAACATTTTCGGATGCGATTCAATTCTCATTTTTAATGTTTATGTGGTTCCGGGCGATACAATTGTGACCGACACTGCAATTTGTAAAGATTTGCCGGCGTTTGCATGGAACAACCGTTTGATTCAGACACAAAACGACAGTACCTATATTGATACACTGTTTAATGCATCGGGAATTCCGACGATTGCGATTTTAAATGTTACGATTTTACCCGTCGATCAGATTGTAATCGATACGACACTATGCCAGGGGACTCCGGTATTTGCATGGAACAGCCATCTTATTCAGACCGATTCGGACAGTATATACATCGAAAATCTGACCAATCTTGCGGGCTGCGATTCTGTGATTACCCTGAAGGTTCAGATAATAACTCCTGTAACAGTTGCCATTGACACCTCCGTTTGTCAGAATGAACCGGTATTTGCCTGGAACAGCCACCAGGTGCTGACAACAATGGACAGTATCTATACTGAGACTTTGACGATGGCTTCCGGCTGCGATTCCATAGTAACGCTTCGTGTGATGATAATTCCTTTAATGTTTACCAATCTGGATACGCTCGTATGTGAGGGTTCACCATCATTTACATGGAACAGCCACACAATAGGCACACTCCGCGACAGTATCTATAATGCCACCCTTTTGAGTTCGCTGGGTTGTGATTCGTTGGTAACTTTAAATGTGAAGTTAATTCCGGCTTTGCTTTCCGAATCTGACACCCTATTATGTCAAGGATCGCCAGCCTTCAGCTGGCACAGCCATACAATTCAGACAAGCCGCGACAGCAGTTATACAGCAACATTCGGATACACTGCCGGATGTGATTCGACAGTGATCCTGCATGTAAAGATCAATCCTGTATATCTGATTGCCATGGATACAACAATTTGCATGGGATCACCGTCTTTTACCTGGAACAGCCATCTTGTGCAGACTTTAAGTGATAGTAGTTATGTTGAAACATTAACGAATACATTCAATTGTGATTCAATTGTTACTTTGAATGTAAAAGTTGTACCCGAGATACACACCATAAAAGATACTATTATTTGTCAGGACACTCCACCTTTTGTGTGGTTTGGCCAAACGATCCATACCACCACGGATAGCGTTTATGTAAATACTCTTACTTCGGTTATGGGTTGTGATTCTATTGTAACATTAAATGTTTCTGTTGTACCGCCTGTGACGATTACACTCGACACTGCACTTTGCCAGGGAACCCCTTACCTGTCATGGAATAACCAGACTGTTCAAACCCTGAGAGACAGTACATACACCGTAACCCTGCAAAATATCGATGGCTGTGATTCAACTTTAATTTTGAATGTAAGCATTCTTCCGGCATACAACATTACCACAGATACCATACTGTGTCTCGGATCGCCCGAATTTGAATGGAATTCACAGATTGTGAGTACAACCAGGGACAGTGTTTATTTTACATCACTTTCCAACTCCACCGGTTGTGATTCTGCGTTGATACTTAATGTCAAAATAGTTTCGTTTACAGCCAGTGTTACAGACACCCTCGTGTGTTCGGGAACGCCGTCGTTTACCTGGAACGGACAAACAATTCTGACTGATATCGACAGGAGTTATCAGGCAGTTTTAGTAAATTCTTTTGGTTGTGACTCGCTGCTGACATTGAATGTATCCATTACCACTACACTGACTCCACAGATCTTATCCATAGGCCCATTCTGCCAGAACAGTGTTGCGCCCGACCTGCCATCTGTAACACTCAATGGCATTACAGGAACCTGGTCACCAGCAAAAATTAACACATCGCTTGCCTGGACAAGAACCTATACTTTTACGCCAGATCCGGGCCAGTGTGCACTGCCGGTATCCATTGATATTGAAATTTTACCGGATGTGGATCCTGTGCTTTCACCAATCGGACCGTTGTGCCAGTTCAGTATTGCCCCGGCATTGCCAAAAGTTTCTGAAAACGGCATCTCAGGTACCTGGTCGCCCGATACCATTATGACCGACAAGCCGGGAGTTTTGAATTTCATTTTTACACCCGATCCGGAGTTTATTTGTTCTGATATTACAACCCTGCAAATTGAAATTCTGCCTGGCCTGAAAGCTGAATTAGACCCGATGGGTCCTTTCTGCCAGTTTGAAGCAGCACCTGCCTTACCGGCCACCGATAAAAATGGTATATCCGGGACCTGGTCACCATCGGTTATCAATACGAATATACCCGGACCATTTATTTTCAAATTCACACCTGATGCCACTTATAATTGTGCCATGTCTGATTCCATTGTAATTAAGGTGAATGAATATACACCCGTAACTTTCGATCCGATTGGCCCGTTGTGCCAGAACGAAGTGGCTCCACCGCTTCCGGCAACTACCCTTGAAGGCATTAAGGGCACCTGGTCGCCATCGGTAATTTCAACCGATTCTGCCGGAACCTTTATCTACAAATTCATCCCCGACGATGATAAACTGTGTATTTTCCCATCCATGCTGGCCATTACTGTTACACCGGAAATCCGTTTGTCGGCCAAAGTGACGAATGACTATGGGAAAACCGAACCGACAGGAAGTATCAACCTGACCATCAGCGGTGGGACCTCTCCGTTTAACATCATCTGGAGCAATGCTAAAACGACCGAAGATATCAGCGGACTGAGACCAGGTGATTATAAGGTGGTTGTAACAGACATAAATGGTTGCCAGAATGATACAACCATAACAATAATATCCACCACTCCTGAACTTGAAATGTATTGTGCGCCGGTGATTACCGTGGGTTGTTTTGATGAACTGGCTGCCTACCCGCCGTTTGCCAATTTTAAAGAATACCTTGCCGCTGGTGGAAGTGTAAAAAGCAATTGCGATATTGATACTGCATCGTTTAAATTGCTTTCAACCGACACTATCACAGGAGGGTACTGTATGAATATCACCAGAACCTATACTTTAAGAAATTCGTGTGACCTTACAGCCACCTGTATTCAGTACATCAATGTAAACGATACTGTGAAACCGCTTATCTCCTGCATGTCAGACATTTCTTCTGAATGTCCGCCAGCTACATTTGCCAGTATCAGGAATCTTTCAGATTTTATTGCAGCGGGCGGAACAGTTTCCGATGACTGTATGCTTGATTCATTGTCGTTCACATCCGATACAGTGAGAATACTTACTGCCACAGGTTGGGATATTATTACCACTTTTGGCATAAAAGACAAATGCGGTAACATTAATTCCTGCACACAAACTTTGTCTGTTTCAGACACAATTGCCCCGCAGGTTGTCTGCAATGATTTATTGGTACACCTTGATGGTTCAGGTATTTATACCTTATCGGAAAGTGATATTCAGATAATAACTGCCGGAACCTATGATAACTGCACAAAACCTGAAAACCTGACAATTGAACTGAGCAGGATTACATTTACCTGTGCCGATGTTGAAAACGGTGTTGAAGTTACCATAAAAGTATTGGATGAAGCAGGCAACAGCGATTCATGCCAGGCTGTGATTTCGGTTGCCGACAGCATTCCGCCAACAGCAATTTGCAAGGATATTATTGTTTATCTTGATGAATATGGAAAAGCATCCATAAACGCAGCGCAAATCAATAACAATTCAACCGACAATTGTGCCATCGATACTTTGTTCCTCGACCGGTACAGTTTTGACTGCTCCGATGTGGGCATTAATCAGGTTACTTTAACTGTAATCGATAAAGTTTCATTGCAGGATCAATGTATCGCCAATGTAACCGTAATCGATACCGTAAAACCGGTTGTTGCCTGTAACGGTCCATTTGAAATCCAGCTTGACGAAAACGCTGAGTATAAATTAACAGTGGGTGAAGTGGCCACCACTTACCCGGTTGATGCCTGTGGATTGGATACAGTATATGTTTTCCCACATGCATTGGATTGTGACCATATCGGTTTAACAACCATTACACTCGCAGCAGTGGGTGTAAACGGAGATACAGCTTATTGCCAGACTGTAGTCGAAATCTTTGGCAACAGGCCGCCAAATGTATTGCCTGACAGTGCTGAAACCGATGAAAATACACCAATTGAAATTGATGTGGTTGCAAACGACACGGATGAAAAAACCAATATTGATATTTCATCGCAGCGGATTGTTATTCAGCCCAAATGGGGAACTGCCGTAAGAAATCCGCTCAATGGCATCATTACTTATACGCCCAACAAAAATTTCAATGGTGTTGATATTATTCAATATGAAATCTGTGACGACGGCATTCCGTGTGAACCGGAATGTGGCAGGAATTATATTTATATCAAAGTCAACGCTGTCAATGAACCACCGGTTGCTGAAGATGATTACTTGTCTGCCGAATGTTCATCGGTGAGCCAGAACCTGCTCTGGAATGACTCAGATCCTGACAATGATCTGCTTACGATCAATACCAGTCCGCTGGTACCGCCAAATCATGGTGTTGCAATTATTGATGCTGATGGAATGCTCAATTATTTCCCGAACGATGGATTCATCGGACGTGACAGCCTGCAGTATGTTGTTTGCGATAATGGAATTCCATCAATGTGCGATACAGCCTGGGTTTATATCGATGTGGATTGCAGCGAGGAAAATGAAAATCCGATTGAATGTATCCTGTTTGTACCTGAAGGTTTCTCACCCAATGGCGATGGCATTCACGAATTCTTCCGCGTGATGTGTATGCACCTGTACCCCGATGCCACGATGAGGATTTTTAACCGCAATGGTAACTTGCTGTGGATGAAGAAAAATTATGGAAATTATGATGTTTGGGGAGATGCACAGAATGCGTGGTGGTGGGGAAATACCACGTACCAGTGGGATCAGGGCAACCGGTCGGTTCCGGGCCAGGAAGGAAAACTGGTGAAAGTAGGTAACTATGTCTGGGTTCTTGAATTGGGCAACGGCGAAATTAAAAACGGTACTGTCATGGTGGCTTACTAAAACAATTTAAGCATTATTCATTTTAATTTCTGATGACCAGCTTTTTAATGCCTTTAAAAGGCTTTCAAACTTTATACTAATCTGATTGTCTTGGTTTTCCATTTCAAATCTTTCAATTAAAAAAGCGCCTTGCTTTAGAAATTCTTTGTTTTTGTTTTCTGAAATCACCATTGGAGTGATATATCGTTTGAAAATGCCAAAATCAAAAACATAACCTAAAATCAGAATTGTGTACTTGGTTTCCAGAACATCAAAAGGCACTGTTTTCGGCTTTTAATTAATTGGTGGATCATAGTTTTGCAGGGATGGTTTCAATGAATATGAGTTCAGAAAGACTTCAACTTTTTTTGTTATGAAAATACCTGTTCTCATTTCTTCTTCTATCCATCTGCGATATTTCAACTGTTTCTGAAACATCCGGAAACCAGACAGATAAAATCCCAAATAGATTACCAATAGCGTGAATACCGGTACAAAAAATAATATTAAAACGGCATCCTTTTCTTCCCCGTGCATCATGAAATTGAAAACCGAAAGAAATAAAACGAAGCCAAAAACTGAAATCCAATATATTTCTGACTTCCTGTCTGAATACAAATAATTTATAAAGGTCGTATTAAACTTAACCTGAATCCAATCACTCGCTCCGTAAAATCTTCTCCATTTTGCGGCCTTTGGCCAGCTCGTCCACTAATTTGTCGAGGTACCGCACCTGCTGTGTTAAAGGGTTGGTAATTTCTTCCACGCGGTAACCACAAATCACGCCAGTAATTAAATGTGCCTTTTTGTTAAGGTTGGCTTCGCTGAAAAACTGTTCAAACGTTGCCTGTTCATCCATCAGTTGCTGCAGTTTTTTTTCATCAAAACCGGTGAGCCATTCAATTACCTGGTGCAGTTCTTCCAGTGTTCTGCCTTTCTTTTCCACTTTGGCAACATAAAACGGGTACACTGAGGCAAAGGTCATTTTTGCGATGCGGTCGTCGTGCGAATTTGTGTTGTTCATATTGTTATCAGTCTTTGCTTTTATCCGGAATGTTAATGATCTTTCGTTGGTGCAAAATACAAAAAACACACTGTTTTCTGTAATCTTTCCTCCGGTTTGATTCAACAGCATTATTGTACTGAATTTCTGTTTAAAACAATCTAATCGCTGTTTCGCCGGAATCACTATTTTTGCTGAACCAAATTTTGAGGGGAAGACAATGGCATTGATTTTAAATATCGAAACATCCACCGAAGTATGTTCGGTTTCGCTGGCCGAAAACGGAGCTCTTGTGCACAAAAAAGAGAGTGCCGAAGGAATGAATCATTCGCGTTTGCTCACCGTTTTTATCGACGCACTTTTTGCTGAAACCAAAATCAGCCTGAAAAAACTGGATGCAGTTGCCGTGAGCAAAGGCCCGGGATCGTACACCGGTTTGCGGATCGGGGTTTCGGTGGCAAAAGGATTGTGTTATGCGCTGGGAATTCCGCTTATTTCGGTGAATTCGCTGGAATCGCTGGGTATTTACGCAGCCCTGAATTTCACCCAATTCAGCGAGGTAAAACCGGAAAACGAACCACTTTTCTGCCCGATGATCGATGCCCGCCGGATGGAAGTTTACACGGCTTTGTACAATACAAAAGGTGAAGAAATCAAACCCATTTCAGCGGAAGTTATTACGGAAGGATTTCTTCAGCCGGAACTTGAAAAACACCCCGTTTTGTTTTTCGGGAACGGTGCCGCCAAATGTAAAAATGTGCTGACACACCCGAACGCCATTTTTGCCGGCCCCGAAACAACTTCGGCAGTTTTTATGCAACCGCTTTCTGAAGAAAAATTTCAGCTTCAACAATTTGAGGATGTGGCCTATTTCGAGCCTTTCTACCTGAAAAATTTTGTGGCAACCATCCCGAAAAACAAGGTTTTTTAATGCTTGTTTTCAGTAGTAAAAACAGTTGTTTCAGCACAATCAATTGCTGCATTTTTGAAAGAAAAGATGCACTTCAGACTAAAAAAATCACACAGGTTATTGATTTATAACTGTTTTGATTAATTTTGCGGCTTAATTAATTGAAAAACAAAAAACAAATATTTTCATGGCTACAACAGCAGATTTCAGAAACGGTTTATGTTTCATGTTCAAGGGAGAAGTTCACACGATTGTAAGTTTCCTTCATGTAAAACCTGGTAAAGGGCCGGCTTTTGTCCGCACCAAACTCAGGAATGTAAAAACAGGAAGGATTATCGAAAACACCTTCAGCTCGGGTGTAAAAGTTGACGATGTTCGCGTGGAAACCCGTGAATACCAGTTCCTTTATAAAGATGAAATGGGAATGAACATGATGAATACCGAAACTTTCGAACAGATTACCATTCCCGAGAATATGATTGAAAACCCTGACCTGTTGAAAGAAGGACAGGTAATCCAGATTATTTTCCATGCCGAGGAAGAAACACCGCTTACCGTGCAGATGCCTCCGGTGGTTGAGTTATTAGTAACTTCGACCATTGCCGGCGAAAAAGGTAACACTGCCAGTTCGAATGCATTAAAACCTGCCACCGTTGAAACCGGCGCCGAAATTATGGTCCCTATGTTTGTAAACGAAGGCGATATTATAAAAGTAAATACCGAAGACCGCTCGTACAGCGAACGTGTAAGAAGTTAATACATAAAAAATAAAAGACGGAAAGTCCGGGCTGGTTTCAGTCCGGATTTTTTTGTGCCAACTGTTGCTGGTTGCGGGAGTAAATATCCATTGCCACAATCATAGCAGTGAAACCCCAGAATGGCACCGAAAGTTTATCTGTATCAAGAAAGTTGTTCAGAAAACCGTGAATGTAATAGGTTACCAAACCCACAAGCGCCGACAAAACGATTGATTTCAGCCGTTTTTCCCTGAGCCGTGTGTAGGTATGTACCGCCGTATAAACCACAACGCCAATAATAAACAGAAAAGTCAGCAAGCCCAATACCCCCGATTCTGCCAGCGGTCCGAGATATTCGCTGTGGGCATTGCCCGCGTCGGCAGAATTGGTACTGATTATTGTTCGGTTCTTCTTAAGTTGAAAAGGTGCGTATTGAAACATGTAAGTTCCGGGGCCATACCCAAAAACCGGCTTGTTTTCGAACATCTGGATGGCACAGCTCCATCGATTGATCCGCTCGAGGTTGGATGCATCGGTGGTGATATTTGACATCGAGGAAATGTGGGTCTTAAAATCGGCCGACGACTGTTCGGAGTTTTGTTCCATCATCATAAAAATCTGGTTCTGAAACAAAAAGAAAAGCACAATTGCCCCGATAAATGTGATGAAAAGCGGTTTAAACCGGATTCTTAATTTGATAACCAAATAAACTCCCATTGCTGCAATCAGGCTGAGCCACGCGGCGCGGCTGTATGAAAGAACGAACCCCAGTAAAATTACGGCCAGCACAAAAAAGGCAAAAAGCCTGGTTGTACCTTTATACAAACTGCCAAAGGCAAAAAGCGTAAGCATGGGAATATAAAATGCCAGAACTGCCCCGTAAGAGGTATGGTCGTTATAAAACGGCGACATTACAAAATGGGCAGCCTGCTTATCGTACAATCCGTATCCCAGGTGACGGTAGGTGGAATAAAATACCACAAGTACCAGCGAACCGGCATATAACCAGACATATTTTTCCATGTTTTTCTTTTCAGAAAACAGGAGTATCGCCAGGAAATAAAAACCAACCACAAACCAAATCCGCGAAAGCAGGAACTTGAAAGAAACGATTGGCATGGTAGATGTCAACGCTGTGATAAAAATCCAGGCCAGGTTGATATAAATTGCAATTGAAACGGGATGCCGTGCAATGCTCCTGTCAATTCCGCGTTCGGCAATAATTTTAAGGAAAAACAGGATCAGCAAACCAAAAAGAAGTGGCTCGGTGGGCAGGAACATATCAAATGACAGTCCGGGCCTCAACTCCGAAAGTTGCACTGAAAGCGGTGCAAAAAGCACCACCAGAAACAGAATTTTATCAAAAGAATAGATGGCCAGCAACACAAAAACGAGCAGCACAGGCAAGGCATTTACCACAACCTGGTCGCGCTTTACCATAAAAAACAGGTTCAGCAGAATAAAACCAACTGAAACAAGATAAAAGAGGTAAATTTTTATGGATGCTTTCTGAAACACAAACACTGGTTATTGTTCTTTCCGATAATCGAGTACAAGAAAAACCAGCAATGCCATAAACACGGCCGAAACCAGCGAGAATAAAACAATCAGCCACCTGACCGGATACGACTTTTTTTCGGCAGGAAAAGGTTTTTCCACCACATGGCTGTAAGTAATCACTTTTTCGTATTCGCTCAGATTCAAATCATACAGCGTTTGTAACGAGTCAATATTTTTCATCAGATAATTCATGTTACGTTCTAACAGGTATGCCTGGGCACCCGATTCGATCATGTTATCGTACAAGGTTTTAATCTGTTTTGCATCTGTAGTTGAACCTCTCCCGTTTGCCAGGGCGGTCATGTAACCACGGGTAACTTCAGCAACCTGCTCTTTAAAATCAATTATGCCCGATTCTGACCGTACTTTATTCAGGTCAGTAACCACAGAATCGTACTCCATTTTTTTCTTATGAAGCTGATTTTCAAGAATCTGAATCATTTCGAGGTTTTTTGCCTTGTAAATATGTCCTACATGCCGGTTATAAAATTCTATCAATGAATCACACATATCGCAGGCTCTTTGCGGATAAAAATCGAGAACCGAGATCTCCACTGTTTCATATTGAGTTTTCGATACAGAAATATTTTTGTTGTAGATATCGAACATGTAAGTAAGGTACAGCGGATCGTCTTTTTCGATTTTGTAGTCCTCATTCAGTGGAAATGATTCTATCATTTTCAACTTTATATCATTCGAGTTAATAATCTCAACCATTTGCTCGGTTTTCGATTCTTCACTCATTGCACCGATGTTTGAAGGATAAATGCGGGCTGTTGATTTATACATGGGCCGAATAAATGTTGGCCCTGAAAAAATTGCCGATAAAACGATGGCAATAACGCCCACAATTACAAAATGAAATTTGCGATTCCAGATTAATTTAATAATCCGCTGGTTGTCGAAAAAATTGTTCATAAAATATCCCTGTTTTTATATTCCGGATGAGACCTGTAAAGCCTGAAACAGTCAATGTCGGTTTCATAAGGACATGGTTTAATCCGATTGCTATTACAAACGGCAAATAACTGTATTTATTATCTGAATTACCTGTAAAAATGGGCATTTCAGCCAATAATTATTAACGAATAGTTTTTCTTTCCCCTCTGGGCCAGAATGTATTTTCCTTTGATAAGAAAAGAAGAATCGACAAGCTGGTCGAAGTCAGTAATTTTTGTTTTGTTAATGCTCAGCCCGTTTGCCTGAATAGTGCGCCGCAACTCACTTTTCGATTCGAAAACCTTTGTTTTTTCAGCCAGCAGATTCACCACGCTCAAACCTCCGGCAAACTCAGCAGCCGAAACAGTAAACTGCGGAACTCCTTCAAAAACCGACAAAAACGTACTTTCGCTCATTTTCAGCAACTGTTCGGCTGTGCCACTGCCAAATAAAATCTGGGCTGCTTCAACCGCCATTTCATAATCTTCGCGCGAGTGTACCATCACGGTAATTTCTTCGGCCAGCTTTTTCTGGAGCAGCCTGAGATGGGGTGCTTCCTTGTGTTGGGCAGTCAAGGTATCAATTTCCTCTTTTGAAAGCAGCGTGAATATTTTGATGTAGCGTTCGGCATCCTCGTCGGAAGTGTTCAGCCAAAACTGGTAAAACTGGTAAGGCGAAGTACGTTCCGGGTCGAGCCAGACGTTGCCCGATTCGGTTTTGCCAAATTTAGAACCATCAGCTTTTGTAATCAGCGGGCAAGTGAGTGCGAATGCTTCTCCCCTTCCCTTCCGGCGGATCAACTCGGTTCCGGTGGTGATGTTTCCCCACTGGTCGGAGCCTCCCATTTGTAATTTGCAATTGTAATTTTCGTTCAGAAATAAAAAGTCGTAGCCCTGAACAAGCTGGTAGGTAAATTCGGTAAACGACATTCCTTCTTTTGACTCGGCACCCAATCGTTTTTTTACCGAATCTTTTGACATCATGTAGTTTACAGTAATGTGTTTACCAATATCGCGGATGAAATCAAGAAACGAGAAATTTTTCATCCAGTCGTAGTTGTTAACAAGAATGGCGGCATTGGGTGCATCGCTTTCAAAATCGAGGAATTTGGCCAGTTGTTTTTTGATGCACTCCTGGTTGTGGCGAAGCGTGGGCTCGTCCAGCAGGTTGCGTTCCTGCGATTTGCCCGACGGGTCGCCAATCATTCCGGTGGCGCCACCCACGAGCGCGATGGGTTTGTGCCCTGCCATCTGAAAATGCTTCAGCATCATCACACCCACGAGATGCCCGATGTGGAGCGAGTCGGCAGTAGGGTCAATTCCCAGGTAAGCCGAAGTCAGTTCCTTCTCCAGTTGCTCATCGGTTCCGGGCGTTACATCGTGTAACATGCCCCGCCATCTTAAAACATCAACAAAATTCATGAAAAGCTTTTTTAAAATTTGCGCAAAGATATAAAATGAAAAATGGAAAAGGAGCAGGGCATTGAATAATTAAGGGTTTCCTAAATGATGCGCATGGCATTTAAAATCACAGCCATCGAAACAATTAAGAAAACAATGTTATATAAGAATGTAACCCCCACGAACTTGTAAAAAACGACCAGAATTCTCTGCCTGTAAAAGTGCTTCATGGCAATAACCAGGTAAACCGGAATGGTTAAAAACACCACCAAGCCGGCCCAATTGGCAGTGTCGCCAAAAATGATGCTGAGCAGAACAACCACGATGAAAACAATAAAAATAAAGGAATGCATGTAAATTGAAAAAATGAGATGCCTGACAAAATGCACCCGGCGGTAAAACAGTTTCAGGATGAATGCAAAAACCGGCAAAAGCAGAAAAAACGCCCACGACATTAATTTCAGCACCTTGTTCACCATCATTTCCGGGTTGCTGAAAGTTTGTATCAATTGCCTGAGTTCTTTCTTCTCTTCTTCATTATCCGTTTTTTCAAGACTTTTCTCCAACGCCCCGATTGTTTCTTCGAATTGTTGTTTCAGTTTCGATGGACCACCCAGGATAATGGGGTCTAAATCAACAGAAATAACCGAATCGGTGGGATTTGTTCCGGGTTGATTTGTTTTCAGTGTGTCCGGAATATTCGCAGAATTATCTGATGAAATTACTTCCGTACCCTTTTCGTTTTGAAGTGATTCCCTGAAAATCAGGCTGGTTTGCCATTGCAGTAATAAAAACATCAGGAAACTCGTAAAAATAAAAATCCGGATGGGAGGTGCATAAGGAACACGTTTGCCATCGAAAAACAGGGTGGGGAGATGTCCGGGTTTTAAAATAAGGTATTTTAAAGTGCGGAAAAACCGGGTATCGAACGCAAAAAAATCGCCCAGAAAATTGAAGAAAATAAATCCAAAAGGCCTGTCGAAATCATCCACCGATTGTCCACATCCGGGGCAATAACGACCGGTGAAAACCGTGCTGCAATTTTTACAGGTTGTTTGCTCGTAAACCGGCTTTTCTTTAGGTTGAAACAGCTTTTTAAATTTTCCCCTGAACAGGCTCATCATTTTCCTTTTTTATGTCATCCCAAATATCGATAAAAGGAAATACAGATGGTGCAAGATTCCGGATGGGTTCATACATTCTTGATTCTTTTTTTATGTTTTGGGGAATAAAATGCATATCCTCGTCGATATGGTCGAAAATAATGAGTACAATACTGAGAAACAACAGTGAACGGAGCAAACCCACAATTACACCACCCATTTTATTGAAAACGCCGAGCAAACCTGGTTCGAACAGTTTACTAAGGGTACTTGCCACAATGTGCACCAAAATCACAATCACAACAAAAGTTACTGCAAACGAAATGATGTTCATGTGAGCTGAATGAAAATTAAAATATCGTTCCAATTGCTCAGTGGTAATTTGTGAAAAATGGATGGAACCCCAGATTCCGAGCACTAAAGCTGCGATTGAGGCAACTTCGGCAATAAAGCCGTTTTTGTAGCCTCCAATCAGCGAGAGGAAAATAATCAGGATGAAAATGTAATCGACGAAATTCATGGATAAGATGGTTTAATTAAAACAAGTAACCTCTAAATTACCTTAAACCCGTTTTCAGTAATGCTGAAAATCGGTAAAAAAACCTCAAATTACCGGTTAAAAGTAAATTACAGAGGATAAACAAACAGTTATTTTACAGATAATGCCTGCTGCTCAACTGCTTTAAAAACCCTGAAAAAATTACCTCCCCACACTTTTTCAATTTCTTCGTCGGTATAACCTCTTTTCAGCATTTCGGCAGTAATGTTGGGGAACTGGCTTACATCGGTACAATCTGCAAGTCCGCCTCCACCGTCAAAATCGCTGCCAATGCCCACATAATCAATGCCTACCAGGTTTTTCACATAGTCGATATGATCGACATAATCCGCGACTGTGGGCAATGGTTTCGGGTATTTTTCGCTCAAAGCGCGCCACTCTTTTCTTAATTCCCTTTTTTGTTCATCGGTCATCGAAGCAGAACGGGCTTCGTAGCTGCTGTAAAATTCTTTCCGTTTCTGATAATATACCGAAGTGGTATCAGGGTCTTTCACGTAATCGTCAAGCAAACAAATCTGAATAACACCGCCGTTTTTGGCCAGTGCTTTTATCATTTCATCGGTCATGTTGCGGTTGTGGTGTGCAATTGCCCGCACACTCGAATGCGATGCGATAACCGGGGCAGAACTTGCCTCAATTACATCGAAAAATGATTTATCGGAAATATGCGACACATCCACCATGATTCCCAGCCGGTTCATCTCTTTAACCACCTGCTTTCCAAAGTTGCTGAGTCCATTGTGTTCAGGGCCCTTTTTGTCGGAAGATGAATCGCATATGTCGTTGTTGTATGAATGACAAAGCGTGATGTAGCGGACACCTTTGTCATAAAACTCCTTCACTCTCGAAATATCGGTACCCAGCGGAAAGCCGTTTTCCATACCAATATAAATGGCCAGTTTGCCTTGTTTTTCGAGGCGTGCTGCATCGTCGGCCCGATAAGCCACGTCTGCCAGGTTGCTGTATTTTAAACAGGCAGCTTTTGTTGCTTCAATCATTTCATTGGCTGTTTTATAAGCCTCGGCAATATTTTCAGGCGTACGTGGTTTTTGTCCGGTAAAAGCAGCAAAAAACATGGCATCAAGTCCCCCTTCTTTCATTCGCGGAAAATCGACACGGTTTTGCGGAGGTTTGTTTTTAACACCAATATCAAAATTGCCGTCGAGCAGGTTCATGGGCGTATCGCAATGTGTATCAACAGTAAGCGCCTTTTTATGAATCTTCAGAACCTTTTCGTCCGTTTTTTTTGATCCGGCCTGAATGGATAAACTAAAAACGAACAACAGAATTATTGGCAGTAACAGCTTTTTCATTTGAATCACTTGATTGAATTGAATTACAATAATACAGATTTACCAAAACATTCAGTTTAAAACATTCAGGTAATTACAATTTGTTCAGGTCAATCCTTTGCGACCAATAAATCTTACAAGGTCTGTTAAAACTTGCTTTTGGATTTTCAAAAATCAGCGGCCGGTTTCGTCCAGAATGTTGGTTTTGTGTTTCAAAAACTTCAATACCAGGTACAAAACCGTTGTCAGGATACAGGCACCGATAAGGTAGTAATTAAAATCCGTCCTTCCGTTAATCAATTCATCAACAACATCAAAAAAAGTGAAGATCAGCAAAATGGCAGCCAGCCCGTTTTTTTCCTTTTTCAGTATTTTTTTCCAGCTAAATGGCAATTCCGGTTTTTTGTAGTTTTTAAAACTTGGCACAAATGCCGGCACTGTATCGGCCCAGTCGGTATAAACTTTCCCGAATGATTCTTCCAGAAATTCTTCTTCGGCAAACATGATTCTCTCGTAATACAACCAGTAAAACAAGCAGAAGGCGATGATGAACCACAGGTTAAAAGTGAGCAGTGCCGGGCCAAACCACATGAAAAAGTTACCCAGGTAAAGTGGGTGCCTCACCGTGCTGTACATTCCGGTGGTATTTAAAACATCGGCAATCTGTTTGTCGGTGTTCCGTCCCGAAGTATTGGCAGGTGTATGCCCCACCGTAATAATTCGGATATACAATCCCAAAAAACTGACCAGGATGCAAAACGTTTCATAAATCCATTCAAACTGAGTTTGTTTAATTAACGATGTTTCAGGATGCAGGTCACTGTAAATAATCATTCCCGCACCTATCAACAAAACAACAATCGGTATCGAGCCTCTGTATTTGAAGAGCCAGTTGCCCTGTTTTCTGAAAGTACTTTTTAATGCCATACTAAAAACATAATAATTAGGTAATTAAAATGAAAACATACACAACTGCATCCTGCTTCACAAACAAGAATGCAAAATTGGCAATTCGTGTTAAGTCTTAATTTCGGCGGCAAATTTATAAAAAACTGATAATCTGAAAGTATTATAATGATAATCGTTCAACCCAAACTGGTATTCTGCTTTAAAAGCCAATCTTTTCCCCTGTTTCAAAAGGTTTGAGCGCACCACCAGCGGATCGTTGTTCCCCTTTGCGTGTATGTATTTGTAGGCATCATGTGCAAAAAATCCGCCGATCTCGTTGTGCCATGAAAGATTTTTTCGTCTGATTTGTAGTCCGAATTCAAATAACTCCCCCTCATCCTGGGCCAGTTCCACTTTGTTGGTTTGCCACACATAAAATCCGCCCAAAGCAGCCAGCCGGATTTCGGTTAAAAACCGATTTTCAGGATATAAAGATTTTCCGAAAGCGATGTAATAATAATTGGCCGGGGCATCGGTGTACCTGCCTTGCGTGGCTCCACCGGTGGTTGTTTTCTGCGTGTAATTGAGGGTAATATCGGGCCAGTGTTTCCGCTCCTTTATCAAATGAATGTAAGTACTTATCCACAAATCGCCACTTTGTGTAATCCAGCCTGTGTCGTCATAATAAATCTGCCTGTCGTCCCTCACCGAATTATCGGTCTGAAATGTTTCGGAGGGGTTGCTCCAAATATGCAAAACCACTCTTTTGGGGACCACGGCCCAGTAAAAACTGAGATATGAGTTTACAGCCCGATCGCCATTCATAAAATGGGCATGAATTCCGGCTTCGAGATTTGACAAACTATCCAGCGAAGCATAGTACATCAACGGAACCGGTAACGCATTGGGGCCAAGTTTGGCAGGTGCAATCTGCAGCCATTTATTAATGTGGTCGCTGCCAAAATCAATCCAATCGGTAGTAGGGCGCGACTGGCCGCTTGCCTCCAAAATCAGAAAAACAAAAAACAGCAGAAAGATATTCTTCATCAGTACTTTAAAATTTCTGCAAATATGCAAAAAGCTGCCATTCAGGATTATCTGCCACTTTATTTAAATTGATTCTGAATTTTGTATTGTTTAGCGAATGATTTTACTTTGGAAGCCAGAAAACAGAAAGAAAAATGAACAGGATAAAATTCAGGAAATGGCTGATTTTGCCGGTCATAGCGCTCTTGGTGTTCGGACTCACCCAATTGGCTTACCAATTCCCTTCCATTACCGAAACAATTTATTCGCGCGGAATTTACCCGGTTCTTGCATCTGTTTTGTCTTATTTCAGTACAATTTTCCCTTTCTCGCTCGACGATACTTTTTATGCTTTGCTGGTGTTTTCGTTTCTGGTACTGGTCGTGCTGGTTGTGCTGCGGAAAATCAGGATTTTAACAGCAGGTAAAATTGTACTGAATGTTTTGGCAGCAGTTTTTATCCTGTTTTATGTTTTGTGGGGTTTTAACTATTTCAGAAGCGATATTTACAGCCGGCTTGGGTTGAAGCACCGGAAAGCTGACACAAAGGAATTTGTCAGCCAACTGCGGAAACTGGTGGAAAATACCAACAAAACCTGGTGTACGTTTGAAGACTGGAACCCTGAGAAAGTGGATAAACAAATTGAAGTTTCCTACAAAAACCTGGCTCCCGCACTCAGGCTGAAATACCCGATGGGCAAACGAAAAGCCAAACCGATCACTGTCAGCAATTTTTTTGCACAAGCCGGAATTTCAGGTTACTACGGGCCATTTTTTACCGAAGTACATGTAAACGGACGCATTCTGCCCATCGAATACCCGTTTGTTCTGGCCCACGAAAAAGCGCACCAGTTTGGAGTTACCAACGAAGCCGAGGCCAATTTTTATGCCTGGCTCGTTTGCACAAAAAGCCCGTCGAAACAACTACAATACGCTGCCAACCTGCATGTTTTGCAATATTTCCTGTACCAGGGGTATCAACTTGACGAATATGATGCAATCATCGCCAGACTTGATAAACGCGTGAAAAAAGACCTGCAAAAAATCAGGGAACATTGGATGAGTATGCGCAACGAAAAGATTGATGAAGCCGCTTCAAAGGTGAATGATTTTTACCTGAAGACCAACAAAATAAAAGAAGGCGTAAAAGAATACAGCGGCGTTGTAAAGTTTGTGATGGACTATTCGTATGATAAAAAGTTCAGGGAAAATTTGAATTTGAATCAGTAACAAAATAAATTATCTTTGAACAGATTTATTGAATATGAAAGATTTAGTATTAAAATATAATGCTTTAAATAAAACAGCTCAGAAACAAGTAAACGATTTCATGGATTTTTTACTGAGCAAACAAAAGAATTATAAATCAAAAGTAAACTATAAGTCCAGGATTCTCTCTGTTTCGACATGGTCGGATTCTGATTTGGAAATCTTCAGAAAAAACCAAATACTTTTTAATAGTTGGCAAATTGAGGAATGGTAGTCGACACCAGCATTTTTATTGATTTTCTGCGAAAAAAGGATAAAACCCAAAGTGTACTTTATTCGATTTCTGAGGTTGTTCCGTTAGCTATTTCATCTGTGACACTTTATGAATTATTAATGGGAGCAACCGACGATTCTAAACGTACGGATGTAAAAATTCTGACTGATGATTTGTTGATATTAAACTTTGATGAACGCGTTGCCAAAAAAGCTGCAGAGATTTATCATCTGCTTAAAGCCGAGAATAAAATGATTGGATTCCGGGATATTTTTATTGCAGCAACTTGTCTTGTTTATCAAATGCCCTTAAAAACGCTGAATTTTAAACATTTCGAAAGAATTCCGGGGTTAAAAATTCTATGACTGCCTTTAAATTATCATTTTTAATTGCATGAAACTCATTCCCATTTCTGCCGGAAATTTTCATTGCGACGGGGGCGCCCTGTTTGGCGTGATTCCCAAAAAACTCTGGAGCAAACAGTACCCGGCTGACGCGGATAATTTTACGAAACTTGCGCTGCGTTGTCTGCTTGTCGATACGGGCGACCGGAAAATTCTTATCGAGGCCGGAATTGGCAACCATTATCCTGAAAAACATTTTGAAAACAACGGCTACAAACCGGGAAATCATCTCGAAGATTCGCTGCTGCAAAACGGTTATTCAGTAAACGATATTACCGATGTGTTTTTTACCCACCTCCACTGGGACCACTGCACGGGAGCAGTAAAAACCAAAAACGAAAAGCTGGTGCCGGTTTTTCCGAATGCAAATTACTGGTGCAGCAAAATCCAGTGGGAACACGCCAAAATCTCAAACCCGCGTGAAAAAGCAGCCTATCACACTGATATTCTTAACTTTTTTGCAGAAAGCGGCAAACTTCGCCTCATTGAAACTGAAGGCGGGCTGTTTCCCGGTTTTTCCGTTCGATTTTTTCATGGTCACACACCCGGTCTGGCCATCCCATTTATTCAGGCTGAAGAAAAAACTTTTGTTTACACTTCCGATCTCGTTCCAACAACGGCCAATGTACCTTTGCTCTGGATTGCCGCGTATGATTTGGAACCCGTGAAAACAATGTATGAAAAAGAGATTTTCCTGGCAGAAGCCGCTGCCAAAAATTACATCCTCTTTTTTGAACATGATTTTTATACCGAATGTTGCACAGTGTTGCAAACCGAAAAAGGTTTAATAGTCCAAAACCGTTATCAACTCTCAGAGTTGAATGAATATAAATAGAAAAATCAGTTTTTTAACTGCAAGGTTTTTCTATTTTTAACATTTCAAATTACACCAATGAATTACGATATTCAGTCGAAAATATACGCTGACTTTGAAGCATTTAAATTAACCCTGAAACAATGGAAGGAGTCGGGCGAAGTGGTTGTATTTACCAACGGATGCTTTGATATTATTCACCATGGGCATGTCGATTCGCTGCAAAAGTCGGCAGCTTTTGGCACAAAACTGATTGTGGGCCTGAATTCCGATAAATCGGTTGAATTGCTGAAAGGCAAAAACAGGCCGGTTTTCAGCCAGCAGGCACGCGCCCTGATGATTGCCGCACTGGCGTTTGTGGATGCTGTGATAATCTTTACGGAAGAAACACCCGCCGATCTGATTGCTCAAATCAACCCCGATTTTCTTGTAAAAGGGAAACAATACGAAATTCATGAAATTGCCGGTCACGAAACAGTGCTGGCCAATGGCGGCCACGTAGAAACGCTTGATCTTGTGCCCGATATTTCAACCAGCGAAGTGATCCGCAGAATCAAAGAGTTAGATGAATAATGTCAGCCATAAAAAGTATTTACACCTGTCAGAACTGCGGAGCACAATCGCCAAAATGGATTGGTAAATGCCCTTCGTGCAACGAGTGGAATACTTATGTGGAGGAGATTGTTGAGAAAAAACAGGCAACCGGTAAAACAGCAGCCCGGCTTGCCGGCAACCAGCCAATGACTTTAGACAAAATTGAAACCCTGCAAAACAAACGCATTCCTACCGAAATTGCTGAGTTTAACCGGGTTCTGGGAGGAGGAATTGTTCCTGGTTCGCTGATTTTACTGGGCGGCGACCCCGGAATCGGGAAATCGACACTGGCGCTGCAACTGGCACTGGCCATGAAAGACCGCAAAATCCTTTATACTTCGGGCGAGGAAAGCCTTCAGCAAATAAAACTGAGGGCCGAAAGAATTAATACAACCAGCGAAAACTGCTATTTTCTGAGCGAAACATCACTCGAAAATATTGTGGCGCAAACCGAAGAGATTCAACCCGAACTGCTGGTAATTGATTCGGTACAAACCATCTCCACCGAACTGATTGAATCGTCGCCGGGATCGGTTTCGCAGGTCAGGGAGTGTACTTCGGCCATTCTGAAAATGGCCAAAAAAACAGGCACAGCTGTAATTTTGATCGGGCATATTACAAAAGACGGCAGTCTGGCAGGCCCCAAAGTGCTGGAACACATGGTGGACGTGGTACTTCAGTTTGAAGGCGACACCAATTACCTGTACCGGATTCTCCGCTCGAACAAAAACCGTTTTGGCTCCACCAGCGAACTGGGGATTTTTGAAATGGACAGTGACGGGTTGCACGAAATTCTTAATCCTTCGGAACACCTCATCACAAAAGTGAGCGACCACGTGAGCGGAACTGCCATCGCCGGAGCCATCGAAGGAATCAGGCCGTTTCTCATCGAAATCCAGGCGCTGGTAAGTTCGGCCGTTTACGGAACTCCGCAACGATCAACCACCGGGTTCGATTTAAGAAGGTTGAATATGCTGCTGGCAGTGCTTGAGAAAAGAGCCGGGTTTAAACTGGTGCAAAAAGATGTTTTCCTGAATATTGCCGGTGGATTGCGCATCAGCGACCCGGCCACCGATCTGGCGGTTATTTGTTCCATTCTCTCGTCGAACCTCGATGTTGCGGTGAATCACAAATATTGCTTTGCCGGAGAAGTGGGTTTGACTGGCGAAATCAGGGCTGTCAGCCGTGTGGAACAACGCATTGCCGAAGCCGAAAAACTGGGATTTACGCGGATTTACATCCCGGCTCACAACAAAAGTTTCGATCAGAAAAAATTCAGAATCGAAATCATAAAAGCGGCAAGGGTGGAAGAAGTCTTCCGCAGTATTTTTAAACAATAGTCACTTTGCTATTTTTAACTTCATTTTCTTTGAAATGAGAGGCAAATATTGATAATTTGGCCCGCCGGAAAATATGAGAAACAAGATTATTACATGGTTGTTGCTGGCTTTCGCAATCATTTCATGCGATAAACAGTATATCGAAAAACCCGATCACCTGATCAGGGAGAAGAAAATGATTGATATGCTGGTGGATATTCAACTGGCAGAAGCCACATTTATTCACTTGCGTAACGATTCCATTGTCAGAAAAAGCAGTTCGGTGAATTTCTATCATTCGGTACTCGAAAAATACAATGTCCCCGATTCGGTTTTTGAAAAATCGTTTGTTTATTACGCCAGCGACACCAAAAAATTTGAAAAAATGTACCGCGAAGTGGTCAACAGGCTGAGCGAAATGGAACAGGAATATTCGGGACGGAAAAATGAGGAACTGGAACTGGGCAAACCCGTGAAAGCACCAAAGTGAGAAAAATTGCCGCCACATATATTTTTACCGGAAACCAGCCACCCATTAAAAACGGCATTTTATCGCTCGATGATAATGGGACAATTCTGAATATTTCTCAGCCGGAAAATCTTACCGAACAGCAAAATCTTGAATTTTACAGCGGAATTCTTGTCCCGGGATTTGTAAATGCACATTGTCATCTTGAACTTTCGCATTTAAAAGGACGGATTGAAGAGAATACAGGAATCGGGGGATTTGTCGGAAAGATAAATTTGTTGAGAAACACGGAAACCGGCGATGTTGAAAAAGCCATGCAAACCGCCGACAAGCTGATGTGGGCAGCCGGAATTGCAGCAACCGGTGATATTTCCAATTCCCTGCTTTCGATCGATACCAAAAGGAAAAGCCGGATTTTCTACCACACTTTCATCGAAACGTTCGGGTTTCATCCTTCGCGTGCCGAACGGGCTTTCGATTTTGCATTATATCTTGAAAATAATTTCTCCGAAAACGGGCTTGCCTGCTCTGTGGTGCCGCATTCTCCTTACTCAGTTTCACAGGCTTTGTTTGAAAAAATCAGGGATCATGTTGCTCAAAAAAGAAGTATTTTGAGCATTCATAACCAGGAGAGCCAAAGCGAGACGGAATTTTTTGAAACCGGAACCGGCGGAATTGCAACACATATTGCCGAAAACCTCGGGATTGATATTTCGCACTGGAAACCCACCGGAAAAAGTTCGCTGGTTTCGATACTTGAATATTTGCCAAAAGAAAATACCTTGCTGCTGGTGCACAACACCTTTACCACCGGACCTGATATTGAATTTTTGCTTGAAAACCGGGCACCCGGAAACACCTTTTTTGTGCTTTGCCCCGGTTCAAATCTTTATATTGAAAATGCGCTGCCACCCGTCCCTCTTTTCAGAAAACACAACCTGAATATTTGTTTGGGTACCGATAGCCTGGCTTCCAACCACCAGCTTTCGGTTCTCGAAGAAATGAAAATCCTTCAACAGAATTTTGAAGAAACCGGGTTGGAGGAACTGGTGAAATGGGCTTGTGTGAACGGGGCCAAAGCATTGGGAATCGATAATACTTTCGGGAGTTTTGAAACCGGGAAAACACCGGGTGTCAACCTGATCACGGGGATTGATTTCAGGAACCTGAAACTCACTGAAAAAAGTAAAATAAAAAGGCTGGTCTGATGTGTCCGATGTGCCTAAGTGGTTGAAAAAATAACACATAGACAAATAGTTCACAATAGAATAAGACAACCTATATTTGCCACACAAAACAAAAACATGTCAACTTTTCTTTTTGATAAAATCGTTTTCGGGCCGGTAAAAAGCCGCCGTTTGGGTGTTTCGCTGGGCATTAATCTGCTGCCCACCAACCTGAAAATCTGTTCATTCGATTGCATTTACTGCGAATGTGGCTGGAACCAGAAGAAGCAGGCCGACAGTTATTCGTTGCCTGCCAGACATGAAGTAAAAGAAAAACTTGCCGGAAAATTAGCCGAAATGCAAGTTGCCGGTGAGTTGCCCGATGTAATTACATTTGCCGGAAATGGCGAGCCAACCCTGCATCCCGATTTTGCCGGAATCATTGACGATACGATTGAACTGCGTGACAATCTTGCCCCAAAAGCAAGAATTGCCGTGCTTTCCAACTCCTCGATGATTCATAAAAAACCTGTTTTTGATGCCTTGTTGAAAGTTGACGACAACATCCTGAAACTCGATTCGGCTTTTGAAGAAACCGTGCAACTGCTCGATTGCCCGAAAGGTGATTTCAGCCTCCAAAAAGTGGTGGAACAACTGGCTGCTTTTAATGGGAATGTTACCATTCAAACCATGTTTGTTAAGGGAAGTTTCAAGGGCAAAACCGTTGATAATACCACCGAAACAGAAATAAATGCCTGGATTGAACTTTTGCATAAAATTAAGCCGCGGAATGTAATGATTTATACCATCGACCGTGACACTCCGCTGGACACGCTTGAAAAAATACCGATGGAAGAACTCAATGCAATCGCGCAAAAAGTAAAAACAGCCGGGTTTCCGGTTCAGGTTTCCGGCTGATTAACTCCCCTGGGATTATTTCGGTACGGATGGCTTCGGAATGTTGGCAATCAGGTCGCGTTCCGATTTCAGCATGTTCACCGTATGCAATAATAGTAGTTTCACTTCGGCAATAATTTTGAAAAACAACACCGAATTCCGCGAATTCACCTCTTTGTTTTTGATACGTTTTATCTGGTTCTTTTCCAGTTTGGCCAGGTAATCAAGAATTTTATCGCGTTCTGCAACCAGTGGTTCAATATCATCAAACTTCGATTCTTTTACTACCGACTGAGCGATATTAAAAAACTGATCGACCATGGATACCAGTTTGATTAACTCGGTATGCTGCTCAGCAATAAAGGGTTTGTGGTTATTTTTTGTATAAACCAGAATGGGTTCTAACATAAAATGGCTGGCGTGGGCCATATCGCGTTTGTAATTCATCACCTGCAGGTAATGATGCCCTGAGTCAATCAGACTACCCGAAAAAACCTGTACGGTTGAAAATCCTTTTTCCTTGTTCCGTTTTGATCGTCGCAAAAAATCAGCACTCGCTTTTTCGGCCAGTTTCAGTTTATTTCTGTCTTCGTTCAAAAATCCTTCAATACCCAGCGAAACAATATAACCCGAAGAAACAATGGCTTTGCCCATTTGTTTCAGGCTTTTCGAGATAATCACTTCAAACGGATCTTTTACATCTATCAGGTCTTCCTGTTCAACCCGGTTGTTCTCATTTCGTTTTTTCAACATAAAATGTGTTCTCATAACCACAAAAGCGGCAAGGGCAACAAAAACAAAAACCATGAATTTTCCGCCAAGCGATATCAGCATGGCTATAAAAGCTGCACCACTGAAAGCAACGAGTGCGGTAAGAAACCAGCCGCCGATAACAGCAATTACGCCCGAAACGCGGAAAACAGCGCTGTCGCGGTCCCAGGCCCGGTCGGCCAGCGAGGTTCCCATGGCCACCATAAAAGTTACATAGGTTGTAGAAAGTGGCAATTTC
>JAJUGS010000182.1 GCA_029265875.1 Prolixibacteraceae bacterium | reverse complement strand
TTACACTCGGTGGCGACCCCGTTTACACTTATGCCGCCACAGCGCCGATGCCCGAGAATATGGACGAATACCTGCTTGCCGGTTTTCTCCGGAAAAAGCCTGTAAAACTGGTGAAATGCCTGACCAACGATTTGTTTGTACCCGAAGATGCCGATTTTGTTATTGAAGGGTACGTCGATCCCGCTGAAAATTTCATCTGGGAAGGACCGTTTGGCGACCACACCGGTTTTTATTCGCTGGCCGATTGGTATCCCAAATTTCATATCACCTGCATCACCCACAAAAAGAGTGCGGTGTATCCGGCTACAATCGTGGGAATTCCGCCCATGGAAGACGCCTACATTGGCCTGGCAACCGAACGAATTTTTCTTACTCCAATTCGTTTGTCGATGATTCCGGAACTGAAAGACATGCATTTGCCGGTGGCTGGCGTGGCACACAATTTTACGGTGGTGAAAATCAGGAAAAGTTTTCCGGGACAGGCGGTAAAAGTAATGCACTCGTTGTGGGGAGCCGGGCAAATGATGTTTAATAAAGTATTGATTGTGACCGATGAAGAAGTAAATATTCAAAATCATGAAGAATTGAAATCTGCCTTTTTAAAGAACTTTAATCCTGCATATAGTTTTCATTTTTCAAAAGGCCCGCTCGACGTGCTCGACCATTCGTCGCAGAAATTTGCTTTTGGTTCAAAACTGGGAATCGATTTGACAACACCGTTTGAAGAAGAAAAAGAAGAATCAACTACCCAATATAAGGCGGTTTTCAGCAATATTCAGCCTGATTTTTCTGCGATAAAGGAAATTGCAAAATGGCGTGGATTACAGCAAGAGTTTGAATTTCCGGCTTTATTGATGGCTATTAGAAAGGATGAGAGTTTCCGGAAATCAGCTTTTATCGAAGCAGTTTTGAAAACAAATGGAGTTGAAAATTACCAGATTGTTTTGCTTTTTAACGAGGGAGCCGATTTGACCGACCTGTTTTCGTTGTTCTGGTTGCTGGGCGGAAACCTGGAGCCCGGCCGCGATATTGACATCTTAAAATCAGAGAGTGGAAGTCAGGTTGTTTTTGTGGATGCCACCTTTAAAACCGAAAATCATGACAACTTTAAACGCGACTGGCCCAATGTGGTTACCATGGACCGGGAAACAATCGATAAAATTGACAAACTGTGGCCTGAGCTTGGTTTAGGTGAATTTGTGCCAAGTCCGTCGCTGAAATATTTGCCACTTGTAAAAGGGGAGGGCGCTGTGAGAAATCAGGAATAAACCAGTTCCAGAATTTTTTCCAGCCAGCGGGCATCCACTTCCGAAAAAGAGCCTTTGTCCTTGCTGTCGATATCCAGAACACCAATGATTTCTCCTTCGCGGTTTTTAAATGGAACAACAATTTCGGAGTTCGATCGCGAATCGCAGGCAATATGCCCCGGAAACTGGTGAACATCTTCCACCACAATCGTTTTTCTTTGGTTAAAAGCTGCCCAGCAAACACCTTTGTTTTTCTCCAGAATCTGGCAGGCAACCGGTCCCTGGTACATGTTCACGGTCATTTCTCCGTTATCCAGCAGGTAAAATCCTGTCCAGAAATAGTACTCCATTTTATGATGAAGCACGGCAATAATGGTTGCCATTCGTGCCTGAGTGTTGTTACTCTTTTTTACCAACGTTGCCAGTTGTTCGTAAATGCGGCTGTAACGGCCTTCTTTTTTGTTGTCTTCCATTTTTAAAGATTCAAATCTTTTAATTTTTCCTTCCATTTTAAAGGATTTCTGCTTTGATGGAAAACGGAAAAAATTTTTATTTCATCACCAAGAACAGAAAAAAATAAGCTAAACGGAAATCGATTAACATTTGCTTTTCTGATATTTTTCAGAATCTGGTAATGTTGATAAGGATTCAGAGTTATATTAGTAATTGTTTTTTCTATTTCCTCCAGGAAATCTTTTTCCAAATCATCTTTTTGAAAAGAATACCATTCAGCACCATTTTCGATATCAATTCTTGCCGCCCTGGTGATTTTTAGTCTGAAAGAACTCATTTATTAAGTATTCTATTTTTCACAACGTCCCAACTTTCCCCGTCTTCCGGATGTTCGAGCATATAATTATAGCGGAATTCAAGTTCTTCAACCATATCAGGTGTTAATTCCTGGTTATCTTCAATAATACTTATGAATGAATAGTCTTTTGCCAATTCTTTCAGCATATTAACAATGCTTTGCGCTTTCTGATTATTATTTTCAATTCTAATTGTAAAATTCATAATCTTATTATTTTATAAACAAAGATAACACTTTAAGAAGATTTTTCTCCTGCTGAAAACTCGTCATAAATTTCTATTTTTGCCACCCTGAAAATTTTAGAACAATGGCACAAAAACCTTCTATCCCAAAAGGAACACGCGATTTTTCACCCGCCGAAATGGTGAAACGGAATTATATTTTCGAAACCATCAAAGAGGTTTTCAGGTTGTACGGTTTTCAACCCATTGAAACCCCGGCCATGGAAAACCTTTCGACTTTAATGGGAAAATACGGCGAAGAAGGCGACAAGTTGTTGTTTAAAATCCTGAATTCAGGCGACTTTGCAGCAAATGTACAGGATGAAGTCTGGGCTGAAAAGAATTCCAATAAACTCACTTCCAAAATTTCGGAAAAAGGACTTCGTTACGACCTTACGGTTCCCACGGCCCGTTTTGTGGTACAGTACCAAAACGAGATTACGTTTCCGTTTAAACGTTACCAGATTCAGCCGGTGTGGCGTGCCGACCGGCCACAGAAAGGCCGCTACCGCGAGTTTTACCAGTGCGATGTGGATGTGATTGGCAGCAACAGCCTGCTCAACGAAGTGGAGCTGGTTCAGATAATCAGCGATGTTTTTACACGGTTGAAAATCGAAACGGTGGTGAAAATCAACAACCGGAAAATCCTGTCGGGAATAGCCGAAGTGATTGGCGAAAACCAGCGGATTGTGGACATTACCGTTGCCATCGATAAACTCGAAAAAATCGGGCTCGAAAAAGTAAATGCCGAATTGGCAGAAAAAGGCGTTTCAGCAGAAGCCATTGAAAAACTCCAGCCCATTCTGGCTTTACAAGGTGGGACAAACGAAAAAATCGATCAGTTGGAGCAGGTTCTTGCTGCTTCTGAAATCGGGTTGAAAGGTGTTGCCGAACTTCGCAAATTATTCGGTTATCTCGGAAACCTCGATTTAAATACAGAAACCGAACTCGACCTTACTTTGGCACGCGGACTGAATTATTATACCGGTGCCATTTTCGAAGTAAAGGCAAAAAATACCGAAATGGGCAGCATTTGTGGCGGTGGCAGGTACGACGACCTCACCGGAATTTTCGGGTTGCCCAATGTTTCGGGGGTTGGTGTTTCTTTTGGCGCCGAAAGAATTTACGATGTGCTGACTGCCAAAAATCTTTTCCCGGCAAAATCGGCCGAAAACACAAAAGTGCTTTTTGTAAATTTTGGAGCTGCCGAAGAAGCTTATTGTCTGCCGGTTTTGGCCGAAATCAGAAAAAAAGGGATCAACGCCGAGATTTTTCCCGATAGTGCCAAAATGCAGAAACAAATGACTTATGCCAACAAAAAGGCGGTTCCGTTTGTGGTGCTGGCCGGCGAATCGGAAATTCAGGCAGAAAAGTTCACCCTGAAAAATATGACAACCGGGGAACAATCAAGCGTTTCGTCCGAAGAACTGATAAAAATCCTTTTGCAAAACTGAATCAACGGCGAAATTGCCGCAAAATTCAGTGATGATAATTAAATTCCGGTTTGTAAAAATAGCCGGTGGCGATATCCGGTTTCCCTGAAAATCTCTCTTATGAGACTTCTTCTGTGAACTATGTGCCTATGTGGTTCATTTAATACCACATAGGCACATAGGACACATAGTATTACAAAAAAAATAATCGGAAAAATGACAAAACAGATTCATAAAATCACCCCCGAAAACCTCACTTATGAGGTTATTCAGAATATTCTTGAAAACGATATTAAACTTGAACTGTCGGAAGAATCAAAACAGTTGATTTTAAGAAGTAAACAGTTTTTAGACCGCAAAATCAGCGAGTCGGAAAAACCAATTTACGGCATCAACACGGGTTTTGGTGCGCTCTGCAACATTGTAATTTCAAACGACGAGCTGAGTAAGTTGCAGGAAAACCTGGTGATTTCGCATGCCTGCAACATCGGCCCTGAGGTGCCCGGCGATGTGGTGAAACTGATGCTGCTGTTGAAAATTCATGCACTTTCGAAAGGAAATTCGGCCGTTCAGTTAATTACCGTTCAACGGATTATCGATTTATTCAACCACAATGTTTTGCCGGTGGTTTGCGAACAGGGGTCGTTGGGCGCCAGTGGCGATTTAGCCCCGCTGGCCATGCTTTTTTTGCCGCTGCTCGGAATGGGAGAGGTTAATTTTGAAGGGAAGAGGACCGAAGCAAAACTGGTGCTCGAAAAATTTGGCTGGCAACCCGTAAAACTGCAGGCAAAAGAAGGGCTTGCATTATTGAACGGAACCCAGTTTATGAGCGCGCACGGGGTTTACATGTTGCTGAAAACATTCAGGATTGTTGACCAGGCTGATATGATTGGAGCTCTTTCGTTGGATGCTTTCGACGGGTTGCTGGAACCATTCTCCGAAAATATTCAGCGAATCCGTCCACACAAAGGGCAGGCCGAAACGGCTGCTAATTTCAGAAATATTCTGAAAGACAGTGAAATGCAACATAAACATAAAAAACACATTCAGGACCCGTATTCTTTCCGGTGTATTCCGCAGGTACATGGCGCGGTGCGCGATGCGGTGCGGTATGCCGCTTCGGTTTTTGAAACAGAAATGAATTCGGTAACTGACAATCCGACAGTTTTTATTGACGACGACCTGATTGTATCGGGTGGAAACTTTCATGGTGAGCCACTGGCTTTGGCGCTCGATTTTCTTTCAATGGCTATGAATGAGCTGGGAAGTATTTCAGAACGAAGAATTTACCGGCTGATTTCCGGCGAACGTGGGTTGCCTGCATTCCTCGTCGCCAATCCCGGGCTGAATTCGGGTTTTATGATTCCGCAATACGCGGCTGCTTCCATTGTCAGCCAAAGCAAACAACTTTGCACACCGGCTTCTGTCGATTCAATTCCATCGTCGAACGAGCAGGAAGACCACGTGAGTATGGGTGGAAATGCTGCAACAAAAGCATTAAAAGTGGTGCTGAATACCGAAAAAATTCTGGCCATTGAATTGTATAATGCCGCGCAGGCGATGGATTTCAGAAGACCACTGAAAACATCGTCATTTTTGGAGCGGTTTCTTGAAGAATATAGAAAACGTGTTGATTTTGTGGAAGTTGATGTTTTGATGTATGAGGGGATCAATAAAACCATTCAGTTTTTGAATGAAACTGAGTTCAGAAGGTTGTAGGAGAACTTTATAGAGATTTCTCATTAGTGCCTCATTGCCAATGACAGATTCTAATTTTCTTGTCATCCCGACGATAGGAGAGATCTCTCAATTCGAAGAGATTTAGCTCCGCTGATTTTCAATTCTCTTCGCGAACTCGTCGAAATAACACCTAAGTTTCAGCTTTCTGTCATTGCCTCATTATTCCTAATAAAATCGGTTGATGCCTCAAAATGACAGAGAAGAAAAGTAAAAAGCCGGAATTTTGTTCCGGCTTTTTGGTGTCGATTATAAAAATAAATGTCTTTTGGCAGAATAAGTAAAAATCTGAACTTCAGCTTAAATTGATTCGGTTTCCACTACTTTCGACAGAATTTCTGCATACGGTAACAACAGGTATTTTTTACCGTTGAAATCGATTTCAGTTCCTGCGTACTTTTTGTAGAGAACCTGGTCACCGGGAGCTACTTCCGCGTTTTCGATATTGCTGATTGCCACAACTTTGGCAACTTCCTGTTTTTCCTGTGCCGAACCAGGAATAATAATTCCGGATGCAGTTTTTTGTTCGGCATTGTCTTCGAGTAACTCCAATAAAACATTTTGGTTAATTGGCTGTAATTCTTTCATTTTTTACAAATTCTTTAGTTAAACATTTATAGAAAGCCCGGAGTAACTCTCACAAAGTGTTTCGTTTTACGGGCATTTTTTACTTTTTATTACCCAGTAACATACTTTCTATGTTTTCCTGGAACATTTTTTTTGTATCTTCTTTTGTTCGCGCTATTCCCGAAGTCATCGAAGGTTTTCCGCTAACCGGAATATATAGAAAAGCCGGAATTCCCTGTATGCCGAAAACTGCTGCCAGTTCCTGTTCAACCTGGGTATCGATTTTATAAATCACTACTTTTCCGTTGTATTCTTTGGCAAGCTCTTCCAAAATAGGAGCTGCTGTTCGGCACGGGCCACACCAATCGGCATAAAAATCAATCAGGGCTGGTTTGGTTCCTTTGAATTTCCATTCTTTCGGCGATTTTTCATAATCCCACACTTCGGCAAGAAATTTGGATTTTGTCAGTTTAACAGTACCCCCATCCGGAGCATTTGAAACCGAAGCAGTTTCTTTTCCGGTGTTATTGCTCCCGTTGTTATTGGCTTGGCTCTTGTTGCAGCCCTGAAGCGAAATGGCTGCAATGGTCAGCATGAATACTAATTTTCTCATATCTGTTATTTTATTTGATTTATATTCAAAAATTCCCTGTCAAATATACTTTCTTTTTACCTGATTCCCAGCAATGTGTTGATTCGGGCTTTGTCAAAACCTACAACAATTTGTCCATCGATTTCGGTTTGCGGAACACCTTGTTGTCCGCTTTTGCGAACCATTTCTTCGGCAGCTTTCTGGTCGGCTGCCACATTTACTTCGTGGTATTGAATCCCGGTTTCTTTAAAATATCTTTTTATGGTATTGCACCACGAACATGTCGGCGTTGTATAAACAATAACCCTTTTCTGCCTTTTTGCTTCACCAGTTGTATTGGTTGCAGTAACAGTTTTTGAAATCATTGAACTGAACTGTTCTTTGGTATGACAACCTTTTATCACATTTTTTAACTCGCCATTTTCAAACTGAAGAAGCGACGGGACCGTTGTGACCCCATATTCAGGATGAATATCCTTCACCTGATTAACATCTGTTATGCAAAGTACATCAGCACCTGATACAACAGCATTTTCAAAATTATCACGTGCACAATCGCTTTGTTCCGAACCACTTTTGTAAAGTAGTAACCAAACTTTTTCCTGTTGGTTTAAAACATTTTTAAGCTCTGCTATTCCCGAAATTTTTTTCATGTCTGCAAATATATAAAAATATAGATATATTAATATAACAACGAACGTGCCAAAAGAAAATCACATTGCTGACTGACAAATTTTCATCAGCAAAAAACAAAAAATTTAACAACCACACGCAACCCAATTTTGTAAAAGGTGGTCTATATGGCAGTGAAAACAACAAAATTTAGTTTGGAATGAAGAGAGGTATTTTTGCAGTATTAGTTACTGTTTCGTTGCTTTTTACAGGGTGTTTAAACGATGACGACGGATATTCGATGGGCGATATCTGGCTTGGGTTTGGGATTGTTGAAGATGAGCAGTTATTCAAGGTTAAACTTGATGGTGGCCAAATCTTGGTCCCAGTGGCATTTCCTGATTATTTGAGTTCGGTACCTGTGGTAAAAAAGGGCGATAGAGTGTTTTTAAATTATACGGTACTGGATGAAAAGATGAACGATGCAGGGGAAATTGAAGCTTATTATGTGAAAATCAATGATTATGAAAAAGTGTTGATGAAAGGGATTCTCGACATTACAGACGCAATCGAGGACAGTATCGGAAATGACCCCATCATTGTACTCGATTACTGGGTAAGCAATAACTTATTGAATCTGAAACTGAAGTATTGGGGAGAACAAAAGAAACATTTTATCAATCTTGTAAAAGAACCGGGAGTTTTAACAGCCGGTGACCAGCCATTTGAACTGGAATTGCGCCATAATGACAATAACGACAACAAGTCCATTGCTTTTGTCAGTTTTGTTTCTTTTAAACTCGATACACTTAAAATCAACGGTCTTGACTCCATTCGTTTTAAAGTTTCGAGTAAAAACTACAACAACGAAACGATCACTTTTGAAAAGGTTTACAAATACAGTGGAAACAACTGATTAATGTTAATTTGTTGATTGAAGAGGCGTCCGGGAGGGCGCCTTTTTTGTTTAAAGTTGCAACTTTTTAAAGAATAGCGGCTGATTTTCTTTGCGCAATATGTTTCTAAATGTTTATTTTGAGCCGGTTCATCAAAAAAATCTTAAAAATGAAGAAATTCCTGTTGTTGGTGATGGCTGTGGCCGTGATAAGCTGCACTCAGAAAGAAAAATCACCTGTTGCTGAAAACTACCTTCCCGAAACACCAAAACTCAGTTCCGATATTATGACACCCGAAGTTTTGTGGTCGTTTGGCCGGGTTGGTGGTACGCAGGTTTCGCCCGATGGAAAAACCGTGGTTTACACAGTTACCTGGGTGAACATGGAAAAAAACAAGACATTTCGTGATATTTATGCAGTGCCGGTTGAAGGTGGCGAACCTGTAAACCTGACAAATACACCTGAAAACGAAGCCGAAGTAAAATGGCGCCCGGATG
>JAJUGS010000348.1 GCA_029265875.1 Prolixibacteraceae bacterium | reverse complement strand
GTGTCGCCGGCAAGAAGTACTTCAACGTTTGATTTTCCAAACATTTTAACCTGTTTTATTTTTTGCTGGGGGGTAGTTGTGGGCATGTAAATTTTCCCTTTTATGCCCAATTTCTGGCATGAGTAGGCTACACCCTGGGCATGGTTTCCTGCGCTGGCGCAAATCACCCCGTTTTTTAATTCTTCCGCCGAAAGATGAGCAATTTTATTGTAGGCACCTCTCAGTTTATAAGAACGAACTACCTGTAGATCCTCTCTTTTCAGAAAAACTTCAGCACCAAATTCTTCCGAAAGGTTTATGTTTTTCTGAAGTGGTGTGTGCATTACCACTTCATTCAGGTTAATTTTGGCTTTGGTGATGTTTTTTAGCTGGGGAAAATATTTCTCTGAATTTTTCATTTTATTAATTATTCAAATTATCCGGGAATCCCACTCAGGTGTTCTGCAGGAATTTCAACTGTTAAAGCACTTTGTAAAGGTAAAATACGTATAATGAACTTATTTTTTCCACGGGCTTCCACCAATTCGCCCTGCAATCCCATCATCGGGCCGGCAATTACTTCCACAATTTTTCCCGGTTCAAAATGTTCAGTTGTTACTTTGACCTCGAAGTCGTTTTGTTTCAGCATCAGTTTCAGGGCTTCAATCTGCGAATCCGGAATAACAGCTGCTTTTCCTTCGAACCTGACATAACTTACCACATTCCCCGATTGCAAAACCAGGTCGTATTCTTTTCTCGAAATATTTACAAAACAATAGCCTGAAATCAAAGGCAATTCAACCCATTTTTTTCTGTCCTTCCATTGACGGAGTTTTTTCTGAATTGGCAGAAAACATTCAATGTTTTTCCGGGTTAAATCAGCAAATACTGTTTTTTCGGCTCTTGAACGAGTGTAAACAACATGCCATTGTTTAAAATTCCCTTTATTTTCAATCGTCATTTTTTTGTACTGAATTGCTACGATGCGCAAAGCTAATATTTTTCGCCCGAATAGTTATTTTGTTGTACAGTAAAGGAAATTTGTATTTTTGCTCCAATCGGAGGTCGGATTATGAAGGGAAAAGTCAGAAATACCGGGTTTATATTTTTATTGCTGTTGACCGGCACGTGGTTTTCATGTATCACCGATGAGTTCAGGGTTAAAGACTTGTCGGTGAAGGACGAATGGGATATTGCCATTATTACACCTTTATTTTCAGGGAACCTTGAATTCCATGATTTTATTCATGACTGGAAAGTCCCAATCCCTGATCTGCCAGGCCCCAAAGTTGTGCTGGATTACACCGATAGTGCCGATGTTACAATTCCGGTTGAACTTATTTTTGATAAGTCGGTGGTGATTGACAGTTTTCCTTTTCTTATCCAGGGTAGTTATGAATTTGCAGCCGTTGATTTAATTTTTACGGTAGAAAACGGTTCCCCCTTTCCTTTGAACCTGGAAATGTTTTTTTATGAAAAAAATGATGGAGCAGAAGATGGTCCGGCGTTTTTCCCAAAACCTTTTGCGGCTGCCGATTTTTCCCAATTTCCAGTCGTTAATGCTATTTCGGCTGATACATTAAAACTTTCCCAAAGCCAGCTTGCCTGGTTTAAAAAAGGCAAATTTGTTCGTTTTAATGCCTGGTACAATAATAATGGATTTCTGCTGGGTGATTCAATTTCGGCCCATTACCCGATAAGAGTTTCAATCGTATTAACCGGAAAAGTGAGAGCCAAACAGGATGCGTAAAAATTCCCGTATTCATATCCTGTGGTTGTTCCCGATGTTTGCTTTGATGTTTACCGGGAAACAGGTTGTGTCGCAAATCAATGGCTCACTGTTTATTATGCCTGATAATTTTTATGCACAGATTTACAACCCCGCCTATTTCAGGTCCGACGAAGCTGTTGCTTTTTCGTTTGCCGGTTTTGCCGGTGCTTCGTTTATCAACCAGGGGAATTTTGAAATTGCCGACGTGATTACACTGAATGAATACAATGACCCAAGAGTTGATTTTCAGAATTTTTATGAAGCAAGCAAACAACAGAATTATATCAGGCAGGATTTGGCGGTTCCGTTACTTTTTGCAATGGTACCCTATAAAAAAGGCTATGCCAGCTTTTATTACAACGAGAATATTAATGCCTTTTCACAGGTTCCCCGGAATGCAATTGCATTTTTGAGTAACGGCAATATACCGGTTGACTATAGAAATTTTAATTCTGATAAGATTAAGATTACCGGAATAGGTTATCGGGAATTTGCTTTTGGTTTTGGAAAACCGGTAACCGATTTTTTAAATGCAGGAATCAGGGCAAAAATCCTTTTCGGTGCAGCACAAGCCGACACAAAAGACTGGAATTATGGAATTTTAACATCACCTGATGACAAAACTGTTACATTATTGGCCGGTGGAACTGCCAGAATGATGTTGCCTTTACCCATTAAACTTCGCAGCAATAATAGTATCCAAAGCGTTAATATTGAAAATGCAGTGGCTAAATATCTCAGAGAATATGGCAATCCTGGTTTTGCTGTCGATTTGGGGTTCACTTACCAAAAAAGTGAAAGACATTTTTTTTCAGGAGCAATACGCGATCTTGGATTTATCAGAATCCGGAACAATTCATATGATGTATTTCAGGAAGATAGTTATGATTTTATCGGTTTCGACCTGGTCAACGCAATCCGCTACCCTGAAAATGGTTATACAAACTCTAATGTGCTTGTCAGGCTGATTAAGGAGGAAATCAGGGAAGTGTACCAGCCAACACTTGAAAAAAGAAAATACACCTACATGATGCCCCTGAAAACAATCTTGCATTATCATTATCAATATTCAGCAAGGCATATTTTTGCTGCAACCAGTCAAATGTCTATATCGGCGCAAAACTATTTTTCGGTTTTCACATTGAGTGCTTTACAAAACTGGGCAAATTTCAGGGTTTTTGAAAATCTGAATGTTCATAATCTGAACGATCTGTCGCTTGGAGGTGGTATCCGATATGTGGGGAATTATGCCGAAATATTTGCAGCAACTGATAACCTGATTGCTTTTTATCATCCGGCTGAAAACAAAACTTTTTCTCTGACAGTCGGTATTTGTTTCTTGCTCGACCATAAAAAAGAAGTCAGCGGGAAAAAATTTTTTCCCGGCAAAGGGAAAGTTTCTCCTTATTTACCATTTTATGAGGAAAAGAGGTGAATTTAAACCAGAAAAGCATCTCTTTTTTTGCAATTGAGGGTGGGAGCAAGGAGAGTAAGGTATTTCCCAGGGCTCATTACTGAAATCAATTAATACGTCATCAAATCATCGGTCATAATGATTTTTCTTTGAACACCCATTTTATCTGGGTATAAGGTACTTCATAAAATTTTAAAGCTGCTATTTTAAATTCTTCATTTATAAAATATCATTCACGCATTCACGCATTCGTGCAATTTAGCATTCATG
>JAJUGS010000074.1 GCA_029265875.1 Prolixibacteraceae bacterium | reverse complement strand
TCTTACTTTCATTTAAGTAATTTAAAAATATCCTTATTCAACAGTATTTACATCAACGACTATTAAAGATGTTATATCTTTTAAAACAGCATCTTTAACTGCATTAGATTATACTGCCACTTTAACTTCTGTTGATGTAAATGGTGGTGTTGTCACAGTAACATTAGATCCGACAAATGATCTGAATAGCGAAACTGTATATAAAGTTTATATCAGTCCTGTTGTTGATGTATTGAAAAATGTTAGCAGCGAAATTGTAGTCTCATTTACTACAAAAGATATGACTGCTCCAAAAGTAAGTATTTGGAATCCTGCTTACGATACTCAGTTTAATCCAAAAACTGGTGTTGTTACTATTACATTCAGTGAACCTGTTTATGATGAGGTTACATTAACATCTGAAAATAATCCAACTATCATTGAAGTTGTATCTGGAAATATTCCTTCATTCTTCAATTATAATATTGGAACAATTACAAGAGATGCTCAAAATAAAATTAATGGATTTAGTGCAGGTACAGCTGTCCCATTCAGTGGTGCAATTTCTGCTGATAAGAAAGTTATTACATTAACTCCAGCCGCTTCTGCGTTGCCACTTTCTTCTGAAGCTTGGTACAGAGTTCAGTTAAAACCTGGTGTTGTTGAAGATATAGCTGATAATGCAAACGCAGCAGATGAAACAATTTTCAGAGTTGAAGATTATGAAAAACCAATTGCTACTGTTTATACACCTGTTGGCCCAACAGCTAACGATGCTGCAATGACAATTACTTTCAATGAAGAAGTAAAATTGGGTGCAGGTAATATTTATGTACGCAACTATATTAATGGTGAAGTTGTTGAAACAATTGCTGTAAATAGTAACAATGTTACTTTGGATGGTACTTCAAAAATTGCTACTATTAAACATGCTGATTTCCCGGCTGCTATGAATTTCTTTGCAACTGCTGATGCCGGTACATTCACTGATGCTTCAAATAATGTGAATGCATGGGATGGTATTGCAACAAGTTCAATTGACGCATGGAAATTTAGTACTGCTGATGCAGTACCGCCGGTTGTAATTGCCGGAACTGGTTTGTATCCTGTTCCAGGTGCTACAAACGTGGCAATGAATACCAGAATTGAAATTACTTTTGATAAAGCAATTCAATTAAATAATGACGGTGTAACCCGTTGGGTTGTAATTTATAATGATGATTGGACACCATTCCAGGTAATCCCGGTAAATAGTTCAAATATTGAAATTAAAGCCAGTACAGAGCCTGTATATCTGCCTAATAGAATTATGTCTATTAAGCATGATGTACTTGAAGCTAACTCAATTTATTATGTAAGAGTTATGCCTGGTGTTGTAAAAGATGCTGCTGGTAATCTGTTTGGTGGTATTATGGATGACAGCTGGTATTTCTCAACAGAAGATGATGGAGCTCCGTCCATTGTTACATTAACACCTGCAGATAATGCTACCTCAGTTTCAGTAAATACACAGTTGAAAATTGTTTTCGATCGCAGTGTTGTTGCAAATGCCGCCGGTAAAATTAAACTGTACAAAGAAATGGGGCCGAACCAGCTGGGTACTTTAATTGAAACCATTGATCCTACATCTACTGCTGTTGTAGTTGATGAAAGAACTGTTACGGTAACTTTAAGCAATAAACTGTTATATGAAACTGGTTACTATGTAATCGTTGATACTGGTTCATTTACCAATACCTCAGCTAGCAAGATTCCATTTGGTGGTATCATAACTACCCAGGGATGGAACTTCACTACAGCTAAACAAAATTGCGAACCTGTTGTAATTGCTACATCTATAGTAGATCAACTTGAATGTTCGGCAGTGGTTAAAGTGGAGGTTGAAACAGATGCTCCTGCATATGTACTTACAGTTAACGGTGATACAATTGAGGCTGGCGAGATAACACTTGCAAGTGGTATGTATGAATTCGTTGTTGTAACGGAAGAAGGTTGTGCACCAGTTAAAAAGGTATTGGAAATTGAAGGAAGTCCGTTGCAAGTTACTGATGAATTAACTACATACATTGGTGAAAAAGTTCATTATATGTATGCAGAAGCTGGTATTGATACCATGTTGGCAGCTGGTGTTCATACATTTGAATATGTATTTGGAGAATGTACAAGAACATTGGTGGTAACTGTTACAGAAGAAGTAAGAACACCAAAAATTGCTGAAATTCAAGGTACATCCGACGTAAGTCCGCTTAAAGATAAACTCGTGAAAGTTGTTGGTACAGTTTCAGGAGTAGCCGCAGGCGAAGGATTCTTTATCCAGGATGCAAACGCCGCATGGAGTGGAATCTGGGTTGAATACAGCCAGACTACTTATGAAGGAATTCAAATTGGTAATGGTGTTGAAGTAACGGGTACTGTTGATGAAATTGCAAATGTTACAACCATTGTTGCTGACGGATTCACATTCATTCCTCCGGTAATTACTTTGGCACCTGTAATTGTAGAACCATCAGAAATTGCTGCAGAAAAATATGAAAGTGTACTCGTAAAAGTAGAAGGTGCACGTGGTACTGCTGCAAATACAGCTGGTGAATGGACAATTTACTACCTTGAAGCCAATAAAGCTACTGTTAATGACTGGTTATATGCTTATACTCCAGAAGCTGATCATTATTTTGATGTAACAGGTGTTGTTAACGGCAGATTGGATAAATACAGAATTGAACCACGTATCGAATCTGATGTTAAGGATTTAACAAAACTTACACCAATTGATGAAAACAATGTAAGCTTTAAAGTTTATCCGAATCCGTTTAACGATCATATTACACTTGATAATAATGACAGATTAACAAGAGTTGTTGTTGTTAATGTTGCTGGTCAGAGAGTAATTGATATTCAATATCCTGAAAGGGAAATCCGTACTGCTAATCTGGTTAGCGGTGTGTACGTAATCAGTTTATATACTGAAAACGGAATCGCTAAAACAGAAAGGATTATTAAAAGGTAATACCGAATTGATTGATTAAAAAGGGAAGCATTATGCTTCCCTTTTTTTTTGAATTTTATTGGCTATATGTACTATCGCTATTCCGTAATATACATTGATTGTTATAGAATCGGCACAAAAACTTATAAGTTGTAATTGTTTAGATAACAGTTATGAATATCGATGTGAGTTTTTATGGAATACTGAGAAGATAGAATGGAGATTGTGTATCGGAATTGTGAATTATTCAGCTGAGTAACTTCTGATCAGATTCAATAAATCATTTTTATAATTATTTCCGACCGGCAGTTTTGAATTGTTAACCTTAACTAAATTCCCTTCAAAAGACTCAATTTTATCAATAGCCACAATATAGGATTTGTGAATTCGCAAAAACTTTTCATGGGGCAGACAATCGGTAATCTTCTTCATCGATAAATTCGAAATAAATTTCTGTGTTGTTGTATATACCTTAATGTAGTCTCCCAATCCTTCAATAAAGCTTATTTCCGAAACGTTGATTTTTATATTCTTTTTATCAGACTTAAGAAAAATAAAATCTTTTTGATTCTTTAATTCAATATCAGACTGAAAGTTTTTTCGTATTTGAAAGTAATCTTCAGCTTTCAGATATGCTTTGAAGAATCTTTCGAATGAAAATGGCTTTTTTAAATAGTCGATAATATTTAGTTCGTATCCTTCCAAAGCATATTCTGAATAAGCAGTAGTTAATATAACCATTGGTGGATGAACTAAATTTCGTAAAAAATCTATTCCTGAAATTTTGGGCATATTAATATCAAGGAATATGAGATCGGTTTGATGTTGATGTAAAAACAGGCTGGCTTCTACTGCATCGCTGCATTCTCCAGCAATTTTTAACGCAGGAATATTACGGGAATACTCTTTAATAATGTTTCGTGCCAAAGGTTCATCATCGATAATTAATGCTGAAATTCCCATTTTATTTTAGTTTTAAGGTCAATTTAACGGAAAACACGCGTTCTTTTTGTACTATAGAGAGGTCATATTCGTCAGGTTTGTACAGTAGTTCCAAACGTTTTTTTACATTCTCAAGGCCTATTCCTGAATGCTTTTTAGATGATTGGGTATAAAATTCAAAATTGTTTTCAATTTTAAAAAGTAAATGTCCATCTTTTTCAAAATCAAAAAGAATGAAAATAAAATCATTTTCTGATGATCTGGGCAAACCATGTTTAAAGGCATTATCAATAAAAGGTTCAAAAAGAAGCGGGGCAATTCTGGCATTCGGAATATTTCCTTTTAGGTTATAGGTGATTTTTGTTTTTTCAGAGGTTCGTATCTTTTGCAGTTCAATGAAATTATTGACAAACTCAATTTCTTTATCAAGTGAAATATAATTCTCCCTCGAATCATAAATAATATGACGCATCAAATCAGATAATTTGATAATTAAGGCGGGTACTTTATCCGATCCGACTAACGAGAGAGAATAGATATTATTTAGCGAGTTGAAAAGAAAATGAGGATTTAATTGGCCTTTCAAAGTTTTTAATTCAGCTTCAAGTTTTTGTTTTTCGATTGTTGCCAGCTTCAGGTTGAGATCTTGCAAAATAAACCAGTCTTTTACCAGTTTAATAAATGTACTTACAGCAACATAACTGAGGGATGAAAAAAAGTATGCTGAGTGAAGATTTGGATTGAATGATTGATTGCCTGAATCAAAAGATGTAAACGAATGTAGCGGATATAGAAACAGGAATTGTAGTATCAGGCTGATTACAGAAAGGAGCAAGATCAGCCAGAAAAAGTAGAAAATGTAGTTTTTCTGTTTCAGAAACCTGGGAATCAGATAGTATAAATTTGTATAAACACCAACAGAAAAGAAAAGGTTGATAATAATTGATTTCAGGAATAACTGTAAACTGATATTTTCGCCATTGAGATAAAAAATCGATGTCAGCAGCAGAACCCCAAGGCTCCAGAAAATAACATGCCAGGCAAATTTATATTTGTGGTTAAATATGTTTTTCTGCATTATATTCTGTCTCTTTGGGTAATAAGCTTTTTCAGGTAGTACAATACAGGATTTTTGTATTTAAGATGCTTCCAGGGACGGCTTGAATGAGGAAGGTGCAATACCTCGTGCTGCTTCGACAAATAGTTGCTGAATCCTAATTTTCTCGATTGCTTGCTGATGTAAACATCAAACCAATCCTTGTTTTCCGAAAGTGTTTCAAAATTGAATTGCTTTAATAAATCAACCGAAAGGAGTGTACAACAAAAACTAAGACTGTGTGTTGTGGAAACAATTTCAGGGCGTTTTACTTTCTCAAATGTGTAGGGAAAATTGTACTTACCTGTTTCATCAACGGTAATGGCACCAATCATTCCGGCATCTTTTTTTGTTTTCAGGATGGTCAGTAAACCTTCAATTGTATCCTTTTTTATTAAAACGTCCGATTCAATTATAAAAAGAGGACAGTTCAGGGAGAGCGCCTTTTTCTGTGCAATTTCCAACACTAATTTATAATTTGGGGAGGGCGTTTTAGTAATATCTGACAGGTTTATCAGGTTAAAACCAAAAATATCTTTTGCTCTTTCAAGTTCACGTGTGTTTTCTTCAGAACTGAAGTCATTAAAAACATAATATTCGAAATTTGCCTTATTTTTCGAAATGGCTTCTATGGTTTTAAGCGTTGTGTTGATGGAATCTTTAACAGGTGTTATAACAATTGCTTCTGTCATTATTCAAAATTATAGTACAAATTTAAAGAAAGTATGTTACTGAACCCGGTTAAAATCGCGCGAATATGCCTGGGCAGTTGGCATAATGAGAATATCATCGATATTTACATGTGCAGGGCGTGTTAGAATAAAAAGGATCGTTTCGGCAATATCTCCGGCATTTAGAGGCGTAAAACCATTATAAACCTGTTTGGCCCTTTCTGTATCGCCATGAAAACGAACCACCGAAAACTCCGTTTCAACAGCGCCAGGGCTTACAGAGCTTACTTTAATTCCATGTTTCAGCAAATCTAAACGCATCCCTTTTGTAAGCGATTGAACAGCGTGTTTCGAAGCACAATATACATTACCCATCGGATAGGTTTCTTTTCCTGCAATCGATGAAATATTGATAATATGTCCTTTCCCGTTTTTAATCATGAGGTTTGAAACGAGCCTCGTGATATAAAGCAATCCCTTGATATTTGTGTCAATCATTCTTTCCCAGTCATCGATTACCCCATCCTGAATATTGGAAAAACCGGCAGCAAGGCCAGCATTGTTAATCAGAACATCAATGTTTTTCCATTTATCAGGTAACGAATTGAGGGCTGCTTCGTTCTCGGCCAGATTTCTGATGTCAAAATTCAGGATCAATATTTCAGCTTGCGAAACAGTTTGAATTTTATCCTTCAACTCTTGAAGGCGCTCATTTCTCCTTCCGGTGATGATTATGTCGAAATGATTTTGTGCAAGTAATAATGCTGTTGCTTCTCCAATTCCGGAGGAAGCCCCTGTAATTAAAGCTATTCTGTTCATGATTGTGAAAATTGAATTCTGTCCGAAATTAAAAAAAACATTAAAGCTGATGGAAAAATGAGCTTCTTAATTACCTTTGCTTACTGTAATTTGCAAAACCACAGCATTATGAGCGAAGTTTATCAAAAGGAAAGTTTGTTTTCGATTAATCAGATACCTGAGCCAGAAAATATTGAAGATATCATTTATTCTCTGATGGTGAATCCGAATCTTTCGAGTATTAATTACTTTAATGATTTTGGTGAATTAAATATCTCACCTGATTCAATTGGCGATTCTGAAAGTGATGATACCGGTTTATTCGATACCGGTTTAAATGGAAGCAAAATGATAATGAGCACGCATGCTTTTCATCACCACCTGCAAAACGACCCGCAAAAAGCAACCGAGATTCTTATTTCGCGTGCTGCCAGGAAAATGATTTGTTTTGGGGCAAAACCAACAATCGTGAGTGCATTTTTATATCATATTGATTTTGGAGATCCAAACGGGCAGTTTATTGCATCAGGAGCCAAAAAGGGCCTTGAAAATGCGGCAACTAAGTTTGGCTTAAAAATCGCCGACCGTAAAATAAGGTTTGATCATTTTTCGCTTCATGGCCCTGTTCCTCCCACCATTATAATCAGCATGGTAGGGTTTATTGAGAAAGAAAATGTTACAACACATTCGCTGAAAAATAAAGGAAACAATATTTTTCTGATAGGAAGAAATTCGGATGATATTGGCACCTCAGAGTACCTTGAATTTTATCACGAGATTTCTGATTCCCCACTTCCCCAATTTAATATCGAAGATGAGATTCTGGTTCAGAAAGCTGTCGCCAAGCTGAATGAATTAAAATTAGCTGAAAGTGCGAGCCCGGTTGGCAAAGGTGGTTTATTTTTTACCCTCCTTCGTGCAGCTATTCCCAACGAACTGGGTTTTGATATTACAACCGCTGCCGAAACCCGGATTGATTCGTTTCTATTTGGAGAAGCGATGGGTAGGATAATTGTGGAAGTACGCCCCGAGAATGAAGATGAGTTGGTTGACATTTTGTCTGATATGAAGGTGCCCTTTTTTACATTAGGACATGTAACAAAAGGTGAAATCAGGATCGATGACGAATCATACGGTTATGTGGATAAAATGACGGCTGGAGTTTAATGGCACTTCCCGATAAAAGCAAAACCCTGGCTAAAAAAGTTCAGGTTGAGGAAATGTTTGATAGCATTTCCCCAAAATACGATTTGTTAAACCATCTCTTGTCGGCAAATATTGACAAAATCTGGAGAAAAAGGGTAATCAGGATGCTGGCAAAACACCGGCCTGACGAAATTCTTGATATAGCCACCGGGACTGCCGATTTTGCCATTGCTGCCTCAAAAATCAGTAATTCAAAAATAACCGGAATTGATATTTCAGAAGGAATGCTCGAAATTGGCCGAAAAAAGATATCCAGATTAAAACTTGAAAAAAGGATCGAATTAATTAAAGCCGATTCTGAAAACCTGCCATTCAGTGATAACCAGTTCGATGCAGCAATTGCCGGTTTCGGGGTGCGGAATTTCGAATCGTTGAAAGTCGGATTAAGAGAAGTTTTACGGGTTATTAAGCCAGGAGGCGTATTTTATATTCTTGAGTTTTCGAAACCCTTGAAAACTCCTTTTAAGCAATTATACCAGTTCTATTTTTCAAAAATTCTCCCATTTGTTGGTGGGCTTATTTCGAAAAATAAAAATGCTTATACCTATTTGCCCGAATCGGTTAACGAGTTCCCTGATGGTCATGATTTTTTGACTATTTTAGCGGATGTTGGATTTGTTGAAACCCGCTTTTATTTGCAAACTTTTGGAATTGCCACAATTTACAAGGCAATAAAGCCGGAAAATTCGCGGTTGATACAATAAATATGGGCAAAGTGTTGTTTTTTTGATGACAGGATTAATACCACGTGAATAAGATTTTAATTTCAATATTACTTGTATTTTGGGTTAGTGCAGCTTTTGCGCAAAGGCAAAAAGTAAATTATCTGACCACTTTTGATGAAAAACGTATTCATTTCGGTTTCACATTAGGATACAATTATCTCGATTTTGCAGTTACCAATTACAACCCTATTGGCGAAAACCCAGAGTTTGATGGAACTTTAAAATATACACCTGCCGGCCCTGCGGAAACTGATGCTGTACGAAGTGATTTGCAAACCTTAATTCCCGGGTTTACCGTTGCCATTGTTTCGAGTTTGCGACTTACAGAAGACCTGGATTTGCGGTTTTTACCGGGCATGTCATTTGGCGAACGAAAACTTACTTACAATGTCCCGATTTATGATATCAATGTTGGGGTTTCAACGCTTGAGAGTTATTCCATCAAATCAACTTTTCTTGATTTTCCATTGTTAATCAAGTATAAAGCCCGCAGAATCAACAACGACAGGCCTTATATTATTTTCGGTTCGGCCTACAGGCAGGATATTTCAAAAACCGCCAAAGAAGACCTTGTAAAGTTAAAAGGACCGGGGTTTTATGCTGAAGTGGGAGCAGGCTGGGATCATTACTTCCCGTTTTTCAGGTTATCTGTCGAAGGTAAATTCAGTTTCGGCCTTAACAACCAGTTAGGGGAGGTGCCCAGTGGGATGCAAAGACAGTACTATTCTCAATCAATCAAAAATCTTCGCTCGAATATTTTTACGCTATCATTGCATTTTGAGTAGCTCCGGGAAATGGTTCTGGCGCCTGACTTCTGAGCAGATAATGGCAGTGGCTATCGCAACATTCAACGATTCTGCTTTCTTTTCTTCACTCGAAAAGGCGGGAATTTTTATCCGTTTCCGGATTAATGCCGCCGTACCGGCCGAAATCCCATTTCCTTCGTTCCCCATTACCAACAGTGTTTTTTCGGGGAGTTTTTCGGTGAAAATATTCTCTCCGTCGAGAAATGCACCTGCGATGATACTTCCTGATTTCAAGGCTGTTTGAGCGATTGGTAAAAAATCTGTATTCCATACATTAACCCGGCAAATCGAACCCATTGCAGCCTGAATGACTTTCGGATTATACAAATCGGCACATCCCGGGGAACAAAATAGCTGTTTTATACCAAACCAGTCACAAATCCGGATTATTGTACCCAGGTTACCCGGATCCTGAATTTCATCAAGGAAAAGTGACAGTGAATCCATTTCTTCAGGAAGTGGCTTAGGCTCAGGTAGTAAACAAAGTGCCAACGCATTCTGCGGGCTCATTAACAAGCTTGCCTTGTTAATTTCTTCTCTTGCAACCTCTACAATTTGTTTTGCTTGTTCAAGGTTCGGGTTCCGTTCGAGAAATGAGCGTGTGGCAAATAGTTGTTCAATTTTGAAATCAGATTCCAGCAATTCCTTCACATTCTTATCGCCTTCAACAAGAAACAATTTTTCCTTTTGACGGTACTTTTTTTCTGAAAGCGATTTAATCAGTTTTATGGTATTTTTACCAATCATCTTATGCAAAAAAAAAAATCGATAACGAAATTAGTGAAAGTTAAAGTTTCTGATTAAAACACTTGTTTATTTTTGTCGGGATAATTTTACGATGCATTTATATCAGAGGCATATCAGCATTTTTGGGGGAAAAGTATTCGTTTCGGCCCTTTTGTTTGGGTTGATATTTGCCTCGTGTAACCCGGTGAAGTTTGTTCCCGAAGATAAGTACCTTGTCAGTAAAGTTCAGGTAACTGTTGATAATGAAAGAATAAATATGGAAAGTGCCAGGGCACTGATCAAGCAAAAGGAAAACTATAAGATTCTCGGTTTTTTCAAATTTCACCTGATGCTTTACAACCTTTCTCCCAAAAATAAAGAAGGAGGATGGTTGAAAAGAATTGGAGAACCACCCCAGATTTATAATGAAGAACTGAAACTGAAATCGGAAGAACAGTTACTGCAATATGCGTACAGCAAAGGTTTTTTTAAGGCTTCGGTTACGGGAGAAATTAAGAAAAAGGAAAAAAAGAGAAAAATTGAGGTTGTTTACAACCTGAAAACAGGTGAACAATACCAGATCAAACAAATAAATTACCAGATTAAAGACACGGTATTACAAAATTTATACTTTAACAGCCCGGTTAAAGCAGAATTAAAACCCGGCGATGCCTTTGATATTGAGAAACTTGAAAAACACCAGTTAAATATTGTCAAATTATTCAGGGACAACGGTTATTATTATTTTTCGAAAGATGACATAAAATTTTTGGCTGACAGTTCAAACCATAACCAACAGGTAAAAGTTGACTTGTTAATCAGACCAGCTGCCAATACGCAGATTGATTCCTCCAAGGTTTTCAGGCGCTATTATCTGAACAACTTTTACATCTCGGTATTGCCCGGCAACGCACCTGTTACAATTAACCGCGACTCCACTTCAGTGTTTTCCGACACTCTAAAATGGGGCAACAGTACTTTATATCAAAATAAACATGTAAGATACCCCCCTTCGTTGTTCGACCGGACCATGAGGCTTAAAAAAGGAGATTTGTTTAATAACTCCAATATTGAAAGTGCATTTATTGCATTTAACCGGTTACGGCAATTCCGGTTTGTTGATATACAATTTTCTGAAATCCCTGCGGTTAACGATACCAGTTTGCTCGATTGCTATGTGAGACTGGCCCCCTTAAACAAACAATCTACCTCGTTCGATCTTGAGGGAACAAATACCGCCGGTAATTTTGGTATTGCTGGAAATCTCACTTACCAACACCGGAATTTGTTCCGGGGGGCAGAGGTGTTTCAATTAGATTTCAGGGGAGGGGTCGAACGCCTGCAACATATGAGCAATGGAGTTCTCAATTATTTCAATACAACCGAATTAGGGGTTGAATCAAGTTTAATGATTCCTCAGCTTTTGGGGCCTGGCAATTTTATTAAACAGTTTGATCGGTTTTTGCCCAAGACCGTAATTACCGTTGGTTATAACTACCAACGCCGGCCTGAATATACAAGAACCATCAGCAATTTAAAATTTGGGTATGACTGGAAATCAACCGAGGACATCAGGAATATCTGGAATGTTTTGGATTACAACAAAGTGAATGTATTTAATTATGATCCCGGGTTTATTGAGGGAATAAAGGATTTTTATATCAAAAGCAGTTTTACTGACCACTTGATTTTTGCGATGAATTACTCATGGGTTTTTAATAATCAACGGTGGTCGAAAGTCAAGAATTATACTTATGCACGTTTTAATATTGAGTCATCAGGAAACCTGCTTCACCTGATTTCTTTAATGACGGATAAAAATAAGTACCAGGAAATTGATTCAACCGGAAATATTCAGGCTGAATATTATCAATTTTTAAATACCCGCTATGCGCAATATATAAAATCAGATTTTGAATACAGTCATAGTTTCAGCATCGATAAGTTTAACTCGATAGTTGCGCGTACCTTTTTCGGGATTGGAATTCCGTATGGAAATTTTGATGTACTCCCATTTGAAAAAAAATATTTTACCGGTGGTGCCAATGGAATACGGGCCTGGCCGGTGCGTTCGCTGGGGCCCGGTACTTACAAGGCATCGCCCGAGGAATATCCCAATCAAACCGCAGATATAAAACTGGAGGGAAACCTGGAATACCGGTTTAAACTCATAGCATTTGTTGAAGGTGCACTGTTTTTGGATGTTGGAAATATTTGGGCTATTAATGAAAAAGATAACCGCACAGGTGCACTGTTCAGAATAAATTCATTTTACAAACAATTAGCGCTTGGCACCGGAACAGGCTTAAGAATGGATTTAACCTATTTTATCCTTCGACTCGATTTAGGCATGAAATTAAGAGAACCTTCGGTGGTTGAGAACAGGGGTTGGATAATTGGTAACAGGCAAATCACCAATAACGATTTTAATTTCACTTTTGCCATTGGTTATCCGTTTTAATTCTGGGATTATTCAGTATTTAGCAAAGAAGATAGTTTATTTTTTTGCATTTTTGGAAGCCTGATTGCTATAAATCATTATGAACAGAACGGCTTTTATTATAAATTTTTAAAATATGTCATCAAATCCTACTAATCGTGAATCCTTCGGGTCAAAATTCGGAATTATTGCAGCAACTGCCGGCTCAGCGGTAGGTTTAGGAAATATCTGGCGATATCCCTATATAACTGGCGAAAATGGTGGCGCTGCTTTCATATTTATTTATCTGGCTATTGTTTTGGTTATTGGAATTCCGGTGATGCTGTCAGAATTTACAATTGGCCGTCGGTCGCAGTTGAATGTATTCGGGGCATTTAAAAAACTCGCACCCGGAAAACCCTGGTACCTGATTGGGGTTATGGGAGTGGCAGCTGCTTTTATGATTCTTGCTTTTTATACAGTTGTTGCCGGATGGACACTCGAATATCTTTACCAGTCGGCAATTAATGGCTTTAAAGGAAAATCGGCAGCAGAACTTACTTCAATGTTTAATAGTTTTACCGGTAGCTCGTTCAGGCCACTTCTTTGGTATTTCATTTTTATGGGCTTTACTGCTGCTATTGTGATGGCGGGTGTAAAAGGCGGAATCGAAAAATCAACCAAAATAATGATGCCGCTTTTATTCGCATTATTAATCGTTTTAATTGTAAGATCACTTTTTCTGCCCGGAGCTGAAAAGGGACTCAGTTTTTTGTTTAAACCCGATTTCAGCAAAATCACGACTTCCACATTTTTATTGGCATTAGGGCAAGCTTTTTTCTCACTGAGTATTGGAATGGGTACTTTAATTACTTATGGTTCATACATTCCCAAAAAAGATAATCTTGCAACAACGGCTGTTTCGGTGGTAATAACTGATACTTTGGTAGCTGTGCTGGCAGGAATGGCTATTTTCCCGGCTGTTTTCGCATTCGGTATCGAGCCAGCTTCAGGTGAAGGATTGGCTTTCATTACAATCCCGAATATTTTTCAGCAAATGACAGGTGGCATGTTTTTTTCAGTGGCGTTTTTTATTTTGCTTGCTTTGGCTGCATTAACTTCAACCATTTCGGTTCTTGAGGTGATTGTTGCATTCTTTGTTGAAGAACTAAAATTGAAACGGTCTTTTGCAACCTGGATTGCCACATTATCGGTTTCGGTTTTAGGTGTATTTTGTGTGCTTTCAACCAGTTCGTTAGCCGGATTTAAAATTGCAGGTCTAACAATTTTCGGATTGATGGAGTTCACAACAGCCAATATATTGCTGCCTTTGGGTGGTTTGTTAATCGTAATTTTTATTGCCTGGTTTTACGGCAGACAAAATACATTGAATGAATTGACCAATGATGGAACAATAAAAGCAAGATATATTCCGGTTTTTATGTTTGTAATCAAGTTTATTGCTCCTTTGGCCATTGCATTTATTTTTCTCAAAGGAATCGGAATCATCAAAATTTGAGTTAAAGCTGCAATTGAAGATTTTCAGGGCTGGTTGCATCCTGAATTTTTATAAATTTGGGTTAACTGTTGTTGTTTACAACATTAACCCGTTCATACTATGGATATTTTCAGAAAGTTTCTCATAGAGTACAACAATTTCAGCAAAGGCGACAGACATGCAATTATGATTTTGGCGGCAATTGCTTTGATTAGTTTTTCAGCCTTAATAATTATAAAACAGGTTGATCTGTTCCCACGTGAAGATAACTCTTCGTATTACAAAGAATTAGCAAGGCAATTTGACGAAAGAAAAAGTAACGAAGTTGTTACAGGGAAGTCGCTTTTTTATTTTGACCCGAATTCCATTTCAAAAGAAGAACTTGATTCTTTGAATTTGCCTGAATTTGTTAAACGAAATATCCTGAATTACAGACAGGCCGGCGGTAAATTTAAAGAGGCGGAGGATGTAAGGAAAATTTACGGAGTTAACGACAGTCTTTACTCTGAAATTAAAGATTATATCCGGATTCATCAGAAAAACAAAGTCAATTTTAATGATGCCGGGCCAATCAACGTAAAAAACTACAACTATTTCGATCCGAATACAGGAAACGCCGAAGAACTTGTAAAATCAGGGCTATCTCCTTTTCAGGCAAAAAATATTATCAGTTACAGGGAAAAAGGCGGTATTTTCAGAAAAGCGGCTGATTTGCTGAAAATCTACGGAATTGATTCGGCCACATATTTCCAGATTCAGGATTTTGTGAAAATTGATGACCCACAGATAAATACAAACCCCGAAAATTTCAGTCTAATTGAATTAAACAGTGCCGACACCACTGAATTATTAAAACTAAATGGAATCGGTCCGGCATATGCACAACGTATAATAAAGTACCGTGATTTGTTGGGTGGATTTTCAAATAAAAACCAGTTGCTTGAAATTTATAATTTTCCGCCTGAAACATTTCAAAAAATTGAATCCTATATTTATACCGATACACTTATTTTGAAGAAAATCAGAATCAATTTCGCAGAATATAAGGATTTAATCAGCCATCCTTATTTAAGCAAACAACAGGTAAATGCCATTCTGAAATGGCGTCAAAAAAATGGCTCTTTCGTGAATATTGAGCAGCTCAAAAAAGAAAGTTTACTCGATGAGCAAACCTTTTTAAAGGTCAAACCGTATCTGAAATGTCAATAATAAGTTTGAAATTGGGATCGTGAATGGGAATTATAATTTTTCACACTGAAATTTGATTTCAATTGAATTATTTCTAAATTTGCGCCTCAATTTTAAAAAACAAAAACCGAAAAATAATGATAGTAATTCCGGTAAAAGAAGGAGAAAACATTGAAAGAGCCTTAAAAAGGTTTAAAAGAAAATTCGAAAAAACAGGCGTTATTAAAGAACTGCGCGAGCGTCAGAAATTCACAAAACCTTCGGTAAAAAGAAGGGAAGAGTTAAAAAAGGCGGTTTACGTTCAGGGTTTACAACGGCAGGAAGACTAATTGATTTTAGTGATTCCTGGTTTATTTCGTTTAAATGGAACTTCAGGAGTCGTTTATCAGTTATTTACAGTATGAGAAAAGATGTTCTTCTCATACGATTAAAGCTTATAAAAATGACCTCGATCAGTTTGTGGAGTTTTGCACAAACATGGTCGGGGAATTTAATGTTAATAAAGTTGACTCAAAACTGGTACGTGAATGGATCGTGAGTCTTATGGATCACAATGTCTCTGCACGGTCGGTTAACCGAAAGATTACAACATTAAAGTCTTTTTATAAGCACCTGATAAAACTTGGAGTTGTGGAATCAAATCCCGGCAAAGGTTTGGCATTGCCAAAAATCAGGAAAAAGCTGCCTTCTTTTGTGGAGGAAGACAAGTTAACCGAATTACTCGACAATGGTTATTTCGATAATGATTTTATTGGAATCAGGGATAAGTTGATTGTTACTTTGTTTTATGGGACTGGAATCAGGTTATCGGAATTAATTGGGTTAAAAGAATCTGATATTGATAGGAAAAATTCACAGATAAAAGTACTTGGAAAAAGAAATAAAGAACGAATTATTCCATATCCGTTTTCAATAAACCAATTAATCGAACAATATGTTATTGTGAAAAATGATTTGCATTGTGCATCAACCGAAACATTTTTTGTTACAGAGAAAGGGACACCTGTTTATGAAAAATTAGTTTATAGAATAGTAACACAAAATTTATCGAAAGTAACGATGTTAGAGAAAAAAAGTCCTCATATATTACGTCATACATATGCAACTCATTTGTTAAACAACGGAGCTGATCTAAATGCTGTAAAAGAGCTTTTAGGGCATTCAAATCTGGCGGCCACGCAAATATATACACATACAACTTTTAAAAAATTACACGATATATATAAACAAGCCCATCCGAGGGGATAAAAAACTACGATTATGGAAATCAAGATTAATTCAGTACATTTTGCTGCCGATCAAAAACTTGTTGATTTTATTAACAAGAAAGTAAGTAAACTCGATACATTCTTTGATGGAATTATCAATGCCGAAGTAACATTGAAGGTTGATAAACCTGAATCGTCTAATAATAAAATTTCTGAGTTAAAACTTTCCATCCCTTCAAACGGATATTTATTTGCCAAGAAACAGGCCGATTCATTTGAAGAAGCAACTGATCTGGCTATTGATGCAATCAAAAAGCAATTGGACAAATTTAAGGACAAACTTAAAAGCAAATAAATTTCAAAAATAGACTCAGCTAAGTTGATTTTTGTAAAATAATATTTTTACATTTGCAAACCCAAAAATGGGGCGTTCTTTTTATGGCATTTTTTGAAGCTGATTGTACATAAAATTGCGATTTTCAGAGATATATTTTCATTTATGAACCTCTTGAAAGCCTGTGGCAAAAAGCTTAAAAAAGTAAAATGATTATTTTTTCATTGGCCGTATTGAAAATTTTGTATTTTTGCGCGGCATTTTTTGCAGACAGTACGCGGGAGTAGCTCAGTCGATAGAGCATTAGCCTTCCAAGCTAAGGGTCGCGGGTTTGAATCCCGTCTCCCGCTCGAAACGGAGATTGGAACTTTGGTGAAAACCAAATGTTCCATTCTCGTTCTGTTTAAGGCCGATGTAGCTCAGGGGTAGAGTACTTCCTTGGTAAGGAAGGGGTCACGAGTTCAATTCTCGTCATCGGCTCAATGAATGATTTAAAAATAAATAAATTAAAATTTTAAAATTATGGCAAAACAAACATTTGTTAGGGACAAAGACCATGTTAACATTGGTACTATTGGCCACGTTGACCATGGTAAAAC
>JAJUGS010000265.1 GCA_029265875.1 Prolixibacteraceae bacterium | reverse complement strand
CTGGGATGTACCGCGTCATATATGGCATTTTACCCCAAAGCAAATGAAAATGTTAGGTGAGAAATTTGGGTTCAGTTTAGTAACGGCAAAATCGATGCCTTTTGATGGCCTTTATGTTTCGATACTAAGCGAACAATACAAAAAATCGAAATTTGCACTTTTCAAAGGAATTTACAGGGGTCTTCTCTCTTGGTTAAATGGCATTTTTAACTCCGAAAAATCGAGTTCGGTGATTTATGTGTTTTCTAAAAACTGAACCTCAATCTACAATTCATGATAAACTTAGCTCCCAATTTTATTTCTCACGGCAAAATTGAAATTTTCAGTGCTTTAACAAAATTACCCGAAGCTGATGCAATTGGGACTGTGATTGAGTCATATGGTTTTATCAGCAATGAGATAAACTTTCCCTTTTGAAACAATGACCTTCCTTTTCTAAGAATTTCTCCTATCTGAAAACTGCTGGAATTCAAGTTGCCTTTTGTGCAAAAACTTCAGTATGTATAAACTGACAACAAAACTTAACATAAAGGCAAAACAGGTTTAATTCGAAGGTATAAATACTAACAGCGGAGCGCCAATAATGGAAAAGGCCGGAAATATCCGGCCTTCCCAATACTATCAGGTTGTTATTATAACTGTCTTGCAACTTCCACTTCCTGGAAAGCTTCGATGTGGTCGCCCACTTTAATGTCGTTAAACTTATCGATGTTCAGTCCACATTCATACCCATTCTTTACTTCTTTTACGTCTTCCTTGAAACGTTTCAGAGAGCCAAGGTTACCAGTAAAAATTACAATCCCATCGCGAATAATTCTCACTTTTGAATTACGGAGTATTTTACCATCGCGAACGATACATCCGGCCACAGTTCCTACCTTTGTAATGTTGAAAACCTCGAGTACTTCTGTTGTTCCCAGAATTTCCTCTTTAATTTCAGGCGATAACATACCTTCCATCGCTGCCTTTATTTCGTTGATGGCATCGTAAATAATCGAGTACAACCGAATGTCAATCTGCTCTTTTTCTGCCAATTTACGGGCATTCAGCGACGGGCGAACCTGGAACCCGATTACAATGGCTTCTGAAGCGGCTGCCAAAAGAATATCCGATTCTGAAATCTGTCCGACAGCTTTGTGCTTGATATTTACCTGAATCTGTTCAGTTGATAATTTGATCAAAGAGTCAGAAAGTGCTTCAACCGAGCCATCAACGTCACCTTTTACAATCAGGTTCAGTTCCTGGAAGTTTCCGATGGCGATACGACGGCCAATTTCGTCGAGCGTAATATGTTTTTGGGTTCGCAATCCCTGTTCGCGCGCAAGTTGTTCACGTTTATTGGCAATATTTCGTGCATCACGTTCACTGTCCAACACGTTAAATTTATCACCTGCCTGCGGAGCGCCGTTCAGACCCAGAATAATTGCTGGTTCGGCAGGCCCTACCTTATCGATTCGCTGGTTTCGTTCGTTAAACATTGCCTTAACGTGTCCATAATATTGCCCAGCAATAATTACATCGCCAACTTTCAGTGTTCCACCCTGAACAAGAACAGTTGCCACATAACCACGGCCTTTATCAAGTGATGACTCAATTACTGTTCCTAATGCATTTTTATTCGGATTGGCTTTCAGATCAAGCATTTCCGCTTCGAGCAAAACCTTATCGAGTAATTCCTGAACGCCGATTCCATGTTTTGCAGAAATATCGTGCGACTGGTATTTTCCGCCCCATTCTTCCACCAGGTAATTCATGTTAGCAAGGGCCTCCTTGATTTTGTCGGGATTAGCCCCTGGTTTATCAATTTTATTGATTGCAAAAACGATTGGAACGCCTGCTGCTGCCGCATGGTTGATTGCTTCAATGGTTTGTGGCATCACACTGTCGTCGGCTGCCACAATAATAATGGCAATATCGGTAACCTGTGCACCACGGGCACGCATGGCCGTAAATGCCTCGTGGCCAGGGGTATCAAGGAAAGTGATTCGCCTTCCATCTTCAAGTTTCACATGATACGCGCCAATGTGCTGTGTAATTCCCCCGGCTTCACCGGCAATTACATTGGTATTCCGGATATAGTCGAGTAACGATGTTTTACCATGGTCAACGTGCCCCATTACCGTAACAATTGGCGACCGTGGCAGCAGATCTTCCTCTTTGTCAGCCTGGGCTTCAATGGCTTCCTGGATTTCAACGCTTACAAATTCAACTTTGTAACCAAACTCATCGGCAACTACCGAAAGCGTTTCGGCATCGAGGCGCTGGTTGATGGAAACAAAAAGACCGAGGCTCATGCAAGATGAAATAACCTGTGTTACATTTACATTCATCATGTTGGCAAATTCGGCTACTGAAACAAACTCGGTAACTTTCAGTATTTTCTGATCTTCAAGCTGCCGTTCCATATCGGCCTGCATACGTTCGCTGTATGCAGCGCGCTTGTCGCGGCGGTGTTTCGAGCCTTTTGATTTTGCACCTTTTGTGGTGAGCCGTGCCAGTGTATCTTTTATTTGTTTTTGTACATCTTCTTCGTTAACTTCCTTTTTCAGCAAACGTTTCTTCTTTCCGCCATCTTTTGGTTGATGTTGACCGGGAACCTGTTTGTTGACAACAAAACTTCCTTTCGGCCTGTCTTCCGGTTTTCTTTCAACGTTTACAACTTTGCCACCTTCTTTGGCAATGCGTTTTCTGCGTTTTTTCCGCGAGCCGGCTCCCTGATCGGACCCCTCGGCCGGTTTACGTTCACCGGGAAGTTCAATTTTCCCCAATACTGTGGGCCCTGCAAGTTTGATTACCGGGGCTTTTATCACTTGGTCATCATCCTCCTCCGGTTTTTGCTGCCGTGTTTCCTCCTGTGTTTTTTGTATTATTGGCTGAAATCTTTCCCTGCGCTCCCGCTCCTTTTCCTCGCGGGTCTTTTTAAACGGGCGTGTGCGTTGGTTGATATTTGTCAGGTCGATTTTACCAACCACCTTTACTTCATCCACTTTAGCCTGTCGTGAAGGATGCACAAAAACTTCGGGGTCTTCGGGTGCAACTTTCTTCTCTTCTGAAACGGGTTGTTGCGGGCCGGCTCCAGGCAATTTTTCAACAGGCTTTTCTACCTTCTCAACGGGTTTAACTTCCACTGTTGCTGCAGTTACCACTGGTTCAGGTTTCTTTTCGATTATTTCAACCTTTTCCACCTTTTCCTCCTTCACCATTTTTTCAGCAACCGGTGGTTTAATTTCGGGTTTAACTTCCGCAACGGGTGTTTTTTTGGGTTTATTCAAACTATCGAGGTCAATTTTCCCAATCACTTTAAACCTCTCAATTTTCTCTGCAGCCGGCGGTTCTACCTGTTTAATTTCCTTTTTTTCAGTTGCTTTCGGAACAGGTTTTTCATCTTCTTCATCCTCGTATTCTTCTTCAATATCGTCAATTGATATTGATTCTTTTTTTGGACGATGGCTTTTTAAGCTGATTTTTTCCGATTCCTTTTTGATAGAAACATCGGTTTTATACTCTTTTTCAAGAAGTTGAACAGCTTCTGCCGAGACTTTCGTATTGGGGTTTGAATCAATATTAAACCCCTTTTTGTGAAGGAATTCAACAATGGTATGTATTCCCACGTTGTATTCCCTGGCAAGCTTACTAAGTCTTATTGTTTCGCCTGATACCATATTATTACTATTTCTGTTCTTATTGTTTCTATCTGAAAACGCGTTTACCAACATCCAAAAACCGGTTTGTAACCCCATTATTCAAATTCTGACTTTAAAATCCTGATTACCTCGTCGATTGTTTCCTCTTCAAGGTCTGTTCGTTTGATTAACTCTGCACGTGGTATGCTCAGCACATTTTTAGCCGAATCGCACCCGATTGCTTTTAAAGCGTCGATGACCCATCCTTCTATTTCATCGGCAAATTCATCGAGGTTTACATCTTCATCATCCTCTTCCATTTCGCGGTAAACATCTATTTCGTAACCGGTAAGCTGGCTGGCAAGCCTGATATTCAATCCCCCTTTGCCAATAGCCAGCGAAACTTCCTGCGGATGAAGGTAAACCTCTGCCCTTTTTTGATCTTCAATAATTTTTATTGAGTTAATTTTTGCCGGATTTAAGGCCCGTTTGATGAAAAGTTGGGTATTGGGCGAGTAGTTAATCACGTCAATATTTTCATTTCTCAATTCCCGCACAATCCCGTGGATTCGCGATCCTTTCATTCCCACACAGGCTCCAACCGGATCGATTCGTTCGTCGTACGATTCAACGGCAACTTTTGCCCTTTCGCCCGGAACCCTCACAATTTTTTTGATAGTAATCAAACCATCAAAAATTTCGGGAATTTCAAGTTCAAAAAGTCTTTCGAGAAAAGCAGAAGCGGTGCGTGAGAGAATAATGAGCGGGTTGTTATTCCGGAGCTCAACTTTATATACAATGGCACGGACGTTATCTCCTTTTCTGAAATAATCGGAAGGAATCTGTTCCGATTTTGGCAAAATCAGTTCATTGCCTTCGTCATCCAGGATCAGGATTTCCTTTTTCCAAACCTGGTAAACTTCGCCGGTAACAATTTCACCAATTTTGTTTTTGTATTTATTATAAATGTGGTCTTTTTCGAGTTCAAGAATTTTGCTGGCCAGGTTCTGTCGGAGATTCAGAATTGCCCTGCGGCCAAAATCGATAAGTTTCACTTCATCAGTTACTTCCTCTCCCACTTCATAATCAGTGTCAATTTTCTGTGCGTCGCTGAGTGTTATCTGTGTATTCGGATCTTCAATTTCGTCGTCTTCCACAACGGTACGGTTGCGCCAAATCTCAAAATCACCCTTGTCAATATTGATGATAACGTCGAAATTTTCGTCGGTCCCGAACTGGCGGATCAGGACGCTTCTGAAAACATCTTCAATCACACTCATCATGGTTGCCCTGTCGATATTCTTCAGTTCTTTAAATTCAGCAAATGAATCAATCAGGTTTATATTTTCCATATCTCCGTAAATTATTTAAATGAAATAACCGCTTTCGCACTTTTTATTTCGTCGTATTTAAACTGATGTTTTTTAACAATCAACTCTTTCTTTTTTCCACCTTCCGGTTTTTCCCTCACCGAAGTTTCCAATACAAAATCTTCATCACTGGCACTAATTAAAGTACCTTCCAGTTCAAGCCCTTCGCCTGTAACCACTTCAACCTGCTTCCCCTGGTATTTCAGGTACTGTTCTTTGACCCTGAATTTTTCGGATAATCCGGGAGATGAAACCTGTAACGAAAAATCTTCCGTTTCACGGTCGAGACTGTGCTCCACATGACGGCTTATTGCCACACACTGATCGATGGTAAGGCCATCAAACCCATCGATAAAAATATCGATACGGTTACTTTCGCTTACCGAAATGCCCACGATAAACATTCTTTCGCCAAGCTTTTCTTCAACCAGTTTTTTAATTAAATCCTTGTCAATCATTTGTTCTATCTAACAAAATAGGGAACCAGAGGTCCCCTAAAAACACGTTTTAGAAAAATCACCGCAAAAATAATAAAATTTCGCATACACACAAATATAACATGCGTTATAACCTGTTGATTTTAAAGAAAAAATGGTAATCAGATAACATGGGATTTCTTTTTTTATTTTTTGTAAAT
>JAJUGS010000370.1 GCA_029265875.1 Prolixibacteraceae bacterium | reverse complement strand
CGATATGTACAATACGGTTCATTCCCGCCTCATGAATCCGGCAAACTGGTATTTACCCATGGAATAAAACGAAATGAAATCAAATAAAAAAGGGAAGTGAAAACTTCCCTTTTTTTGTGCCATTATCGTCAGAAATTATTCTTTTAAAGCAACTTTAATATTCAGTTCTTTTAATTGTTCGTCAGAAATAATCGATGGAGAATCAATCATCATATCGCGACCTGAATTGTTTTTCGGGAATGCGATGGTGTCGCGGATGCTGTCAAGACCGGCAAACATGGAAACAAGCCTGTCGAAACCGAATGCGATACCACCGTGAGGCGGAGCTCCATAGGTAAAAGCATTCATAATAAAACCAAACTGGTATTCTGCCTGTTCTTTGGTAAATCCAAGCACTTTAAACATTCTCTGCTGTAATTCCTGGTCGTGAATCCTGATGGACCCTCCGCCGAGTTCAACGCCATTGACCACGCAATCATAAGCATTCGCACGGACTTTCCCTGGATCGCTTTCGAAAATCGCAATATCTTCAGGTTTTGGCGAAGTAAACGGGTGGTGCATCGCGTAAAAACGTTTTGTTTCTTCATCCCATTCAAACAACGGGAAGTCGATAACCCACAGCGGAACGAAAGTGTCTTTGTCTCTCAACCCAAGCCGGGTTCCCATTTCAAGGCGTAATTCGCTTAACTGGCCCAAAGTCTTCTTCTTATCACCCACCAGAACGAAAACCATATCACCGGTTTTTGCACCAAAAACTTCGCCTATTTTGGCCAGTTCTTCTGTGTTAAAAAACTTGTCAATCGAAGATTTAATGCCATCAGCCCCAAAACGGATATAAATCAATCCTTTCGCGCCAATTTGCGGGCGTTTTACCCATTCTGTCAGTTCATCAATTTGTTTGCGGCTGTAATCAGCAGCACCGTTTGCACAGATTCCGCCAATATATGCAGCCTGGTCAAAAATGCTGAATCCTTTTCCTTTAACAAGGTTCGTTAATTCATGAATTTTCATGTCAAAACGCAGGTCGGGCTTGTCGTTTCCATAGTTATTCATGGCATCCTCAAATGTCATTCTGAGGAAAGGTTTATCAAAATCAACACCTTTGATCTTTTTGAACAGGTGTTTCAGCATTCCTTCAAAAGTGTTCAGAATATCTTCCTGCTCCACAAACGACATTTCGCAATCGATTTGTGTAAATTCAGGCTGACGGTCGGCGCGCAGGTCTTCGTCGCGGAAACACTTCACAATCTGGAAATAGCGGTCAAACCCGGCTACCATCAGAATTTGTTTGAAGGTTTGGGGCGATTGCGGCAGTGCGTAAAATGTTCCCGGATTCAATCTTGATGGAACCACAAAGTCGCGGGCACCTTCCGGAGTCGATTTCATGAGAACCGGGGTTTCCACTTCAAGGAATCCTTGTTCGTCAAAATATCTGCGGACTTCCTGCGCCATTTTATGGCGCAATTCGAGATTTTGTCTTACAGAAGGTCTGCGGAGGTCGAGATAGCGGTATTTCATGCGCAATTCATCGCCGCCATCCGTATCGTCCTGAATGGTGAATGGCGGTACAACCGAAGCATTCAGTACTTTGACTGAACTGACCAAAATCTCGATATCACCGGTGGGAATGTTCTTGTTTTTGTTTGAACGTTCGCGGACAGTGCCTTTAACCTGAACTACATATTCACGGCCTAACGACCTGATTGAGTTCAGCACATCTTCGGGCAGCGTTCCATCGGCCACCAACTGGGTAATTCCGTAACGGTCGCGTAAATCTATAAATGTCATTGCCCCGAGGTCGCGGATACGTTGCACCCATCCGGCCAATGTAACTTCGTGGTTGATATGAGATAAGCGGAGTTCTCCGCAGGTATGTGTTCTGTACATGGTAAATTTTTTTAATCAGGTTGCGAAAATAAGAAGATTTTACCAATTTCATCCTGAGTTACAACATGCTTTTTGGTACGAAAATGATAGAGCCATTTAACGACGAATATTTTATGAAAAAAGCCTTTGCTGAGGCAGTTACTGCTTTTGAAAAAGGCGAAATTCCGGTGGGGGCAGTGGTGGTTGCCAATGGGAAGATTATTGCCCGCGCCCATAATTTAACCGAAACTTTGAATGATGTTACCGCCCATGCCGAAATGCAGGCAATTACCGCAGCAGCCAATTTTCTGGGAGGTAAGTACCTGAATGAATGCACGCTTTATGTAACCCTTGAACCTTGTGTGATGTGTGCCGGTGCGTTAGGCTGGTCGCAAATTGACAAAATTGTTTATGGTGCCACCGACGAAAAACGTGGATTTCAGCGATTTGCGCCACGTTCGCTGCACCCGAAAACCGAAATCAAAGGAGGTATTCTTGAAACAGAGTGTGCCGAATTGATGCAGGAATTTTTCAGACAGAAACGATAAAATCAGTCCATCGTAACTTCTTCAACCTCAAATCCAACTGCTTTTAAGTCGTTCCAGAATCCGGGATAGGATTTTGTTACCACCATCGGGTCATTTATCAGGATTGCTTTTCCGGTTAAGGCAAAAGGTGCAAACGATAAAGCCATCCGGTGATCGTGATAGGTTTCGATTGTTGGATTCTCCAGCTCGGTTTCCGGATGAACTATTCCATCCCAGGCTAGTTCGCCTTCGGCTGGTTCAGTAATTACGGCTCCGAATTTTGCCAGTTCGTTTTGCAATGCTGCAATGCGGTTTGTTTCTTTTATCTTCAAAGTTTTTAACCCCGAAAAATGAAACGGAACATTCAGCGCAACGCACAAACAGGCCATTGT
>JAJUGS010000382.1 GCA_029265875.1 Prolixibacteraceae bacterium | reverse complement strand
GTTAAAATACTTTTAATGCTTTGATTATCTGACAGTAAAGTGCATACTGCTGTAAAAGCCAGGGTACACCAATTCCCCCAATTATTTTTTTGCTTTTGGTTGTATTATACCGGGCCAGCCGGTTTGTTGTACCCCTGCGACAAATCAAAAATCTTTGTTTTAAAAGCTTCGGTTTGAGGGAGATCAAATTCGAGGCTGTTGCTCTGGTCGAATTCAATTTTCAGGTTTGTAGCTTCAAACTCCAGTACGTGTCCGGCTTTGGTTTCGTCGGCCGAAATAAAATGAAGGTGAAATCCGGGAAGGTTCATACCACCCACGTAATCCGGAAACCAAAAACCTACAAGCGTTCCTTCCATGTTTTTCCACTCAAAAACCGGGCGGTTGGCAATGGCTTCACTAAGTGTTTTTTCATACGGAAGTTCCTGCTTCTCGGCACTGCCGCATTTAATAAGGGTAAATGTTCCGGTAACTTTCAGCGCGTAAATATAATTAGGCGACGAAACCTGTTTTTCTGCCAGCTTTTTCAGCGTTGGATAATCGGTAACTGTGCCGGTTTCAACAACAAAATCGGGTTGAAAAAACTTCACCACGGTAAACGGCACCAGCGTTTTGTCGGTGGGCATTGTAGTTTTCCGTTAGCTGGAAACTGATAGACTTTGCCATTGTTTGCAATCATTTCGCCATCAAGCCCGTTATAGGTTCCCAAACCCATGTCGCCTTTTGTTTTCACACCGGCAACTGTCAGCGTTCCGTCGTAGATGCTGTTGGCCAGCGCTGTAAACAGTGAATATTGGTAAACCCTGTCGGTTTTTTCAAAACTGTTAGCTGGTGCAGTCAGCTTTCGTGTGCTGCAGGAGAAAAACAAAAGTCCGACAGCAACCAAATGCGGTACATTATTCACAATATTACGATTCCGATACTTTGCCACAGAAATAGTTTTTACCAGGATCGCACCTTCTATTTAACAATCAGTTTTTTCATGAATGATTGATTACCAGTTGTCATCCTTGCAACATAAATGCCTTTTGGGTATTGGTTTAGATCGATAATACCTGATTGATTATTAACTGAAACAGTTTTTATGAGCATTCCTTTCAGATCAAAAATTTCAATCTTTTCAACTGATCCGCTGCATCTGAAATTGAACCTGCCTGTTGATGGATTGGGGTAGATACTGGCAAATCCGTTGCTTTCAAAATTATTGCCAGCATGAACTCCGGAAGTATTGTTGTAAACAAAAAGACTTACGGTTACAGGTGGAGATTGATTCAAACGGTTTACTATTTTATAACTAAATTCGTCTTTGCCGATTAATCCCAAATCAGGTATATATGAAAAACTGCCGTTTGCTTCATTTAGTAAATACCCTTTAACTGGATTTTTTGTAATAATTATTTCCATTTCACCGCCATCATAATTACGGTCATTCTGCAACAACAGTTCTTTGCCAATGTTAAAAATACCCGCATTTTCGATGATAAAACTATCAGCCGCGGCTACTATCCCTCCTTTAAAGTATGATAGCTGTTCTTTCACAATCCAATATGATTGTTTTGGGTATTCGGTGATATTTAAAGCATGATTCCAATTTTCCCATAAAAACCGGGTTCCCGGAGAAAAAACCTGCCCTTTGTAAAAGACTGTAGCTGCAATTCCATCAGAAATGGCTGTTTCCGTAATATCTGTTGTGCTACGTTCATCGTTCATTACTGTTTTTGTACTCGGATCGGTAAATTGAAGCAGGGTCCAGGGAAGACGGATTTCAACTGATTTATCTGATATTATTACAGCATCAGTTGAAGCAAGCGGCAAATTAAGCCGATTAACACCAAGAATACCAATATACTGAACTTCCTGCTCCCCAAAGTTATTTTTCCAGCGGACCAGGCGCCAGGGTTTGCCATCAGAAGCTGTTGAATGATAAAGTTGCTCAGGTGGCGAAGTTTTGTGCCAGATACCAAAAAGATCATATGCCTGGGTAACATATAGTTCCGCTTTGCCTCCTGTTATTAAAAGTGCAAATTCAGCCCTGTTTGAAACTTGTTTTCCATTTGGAAGCACCGACTCTCCCAAATCAGGTTGATACGTATCCAAAGCAATCCACATTGAATCATCGACAGCAAAGGGATGAAGAAGGTCGATTTTCATTTTGAAAAACTTAAAATTTGTTGATGCCTGAATCCTCGTCATTGGACAACTCTGGCAATTGCTTCCCCATGGAATATAAACCTCATCTTTTTCTGAAAAACCAATCAATCCAAAATTTTGCTCAGCAGCGGTTATATTGTGCCACAAAACACGGCGATCCATTGGAAAGTCGATCGGGTCGGTAATCCAGGTTCTTTTAAACCATTCATCAATCCAGGCAAACATTATACCTCCTCCACAACCGGCATCAACAATGTTGTTGAACAACCTCATATTTGCCTCTCCTTGTTGTCTTTCACTAAATCCACCATGGTTAATCCCAC
>JAJUGS010000217.1 GCA_029265875.1 Prolixibacteraceae bacterium | reverse complement strand
CCTGTTTCTGGATTATAACCGGCAATTCTTTCAACCTGTTCCAATTGTGGTGAAAGTGTATCGCCATCGAAAAGGTTTCCTGCAAAACTCATTACACCTATAACAATCCCCGATTTCCGGGTTTTTGCTATCGGTTCGTTGTTGCCAAACTTGTATTTCTTGTGTTCTTTTCCTTTGGCAATGCAACTGACCGGTGGCTGGTGGAGGCTGTAAACCTTGTTCTTTGAATCCTTGTTTTGAGTTGGTAAGCGATTGAAAATGATGAACTTTTCGCGTATTACAACCGGAGTTCTGCTGTTATTTTGCGTTCCAAGGTCACGAAAAACCTTCCCTGCAATTACTATTATCCTGCGCCGGGCGGCAAGGGCTTTCTTTTTGCGCCGCAGATAGTCATAAAAACGCTGGTCTATCATCAGTTGCTTTAATTCCCCTTTGTAGGCCTGACGAAGCCTGATGCCCTCATTTTTTGAGATTTTCCCGCACTGTTCTATGATTTTCTTCTGAAGTTTTATGTCTGTCGGGAAAGTGATGTTTTTCTCCTGGACGGTCGTGTCTATCAACACTTCTTTTTCCTGTACCTCATTCTTTTCAAATAAATTGACCGTTGCCTTCAGTGTTTGCTCTGCCCCCTTTTCCCCAATCCGCTGGCGGAACTTTTTCAACCCGGTGCGGTCAAACGGACAATCATGCCGAAAATAAACTTCCCCGCAGAATTATGCCAGTAAGGGTTTTCAACCCACAGGTCCAACACGCTTTCGTTGCTCTGGTTAAACATCCGCCGAAGCATGATAATGCCAACTATCATCGAATCGGAACTCCTGGGAGTCCGTTATCTTCACAATAATAAACACTCAAATTTTTTACAAGGCTTTCCCAGTCTATTTCTTTGGAAGCTGGACCAGTTCGTGGCTTTCATTGATAAATTGCATTAACGGCACCTGAAACAGGTTAAACTGCAGATGTTTTTCTTTTTTATCTGCCATTTTACCAGCTTTTGCCAAATTTGGCTAAAAACTGGTAGGTTTTATCTCCCAAAATCAAAACTTATAAGTAATAAAATATTGATAATCAATAATATAATTGATATAACCGTTTTTCAAGTTCGAAAAAATAAAATACCCGTTTTTTAATCAGTTACACTAAACATTCCATATTAAAAACAATTGAATTTAGTAATGTTTTAATACAACGTCCGCGACAAAACTTCGCGATGGGTTTCAGGAGGAAGGTTCACAAACCGTTCGCTGAAGCCGCCTACCCGCACAATCAGGTTCTGGTATTTTTCGGGATGTACCATTGCATCTTCCAAATCGCCGCGACTGACAACCGTGAGCATAGCCTGCGCCCCGCCATTTTGCCAGTAGGTTTGTAAAAGTGCTTCGAGCATTGGCCGGTTCTCGGCAAAAAGCTCCTTCGAGAATTTCATGTTTTGAACTGCCCCTGCATGAATGGCCGTCGATGGTTTTACCAGCGAATTCAGAAAAGCGGTTACCCCGTTTTTATCGGCTCCGCCCACCGGATTGTTGCCGGGGTTCATGTAGGTGTAAGCCAGTCGGCCATCGGGCGAGGCGGGTGTTTGTTGCCCCATTACCGTGTTCGCGTCGTTGTTGATGATAACCACGAGGTAAGAATGAAGCCCCGTGTTTTCGCGCTGCTGCCGGGTGAAATGGCAAAGGTGGTTGTGAATTTCCACAAGCATCTGGTCGGCTGTGTCGTTGTCGTTGCCATATTTAGGCGCGTCAAGCAGCATTTTACGTTCTTTGGCAAAACCTTCGAAATTGGCGTTAATCATTTGCCTTACCTGCTCCAGTGTCAGTTTTTTCTTTTCGTAAACCAACTCTTTGATGGCGGTAAAACTGTCGGCTGTATTTGAATTTCCGTATGATTCGAGTGTTCCGCCCATATACCGGATACCACCTTCGAACATACCCTTCCCGTTTTTCAGGCAGTCATCCATCAGGATGCTGGAAAGGAAATAGGCATTGTCTTTTCCGGCAAAAACATATTCCAGTTCCTCGTGTTTTGCCAGTTGCACCACGTGGTATTCCACCTGTTCCTTGTAGGCGGCAAAAAGGTCGTCGAATGTTTTAAAGTCGTTGTATTTCGCGTAGTTTGCTGCGGGCATCCCCATGTGTTTTCCGGTTTTTGGGTCGATGCCTTTGTTGATGGTAACAATTAATGCCTGAAGCAAATTTATCAAACCGCTGGGTGTGCCAACGCTCCGGTGGTTCAAAACGTATTCGCCGCAACCATACTGAATGGCGTGAATGGCTTCATCATAAGGCACATCAAAGGCGGCCTGCACCGACGGGATATTTACATCGTCGTTGTACAACATCGGAAACGGGTGGCCGGTTGCCAGCACTTCCAGTCCTTTCTGGTAGAGTGCGGGGTTCTGCCCGGTGTAAAAACGCAGCGCCACCTGCGGAACAATATCCTGAACCCGTTTCGAAGTTTCCATAATTGCCAGTGCAAGTTTATCGGCATTGGCTTCGTTTATGCGGCCTTTCCCGCCAATAATCAGGCGGGTATCGTAGCGGTAATTGCGGGCGGCCATTAATTTCCATATCCCGGTGAGCAAACGGATGGCTTCTTCTTCATCTATTTTCCCACTTTCGATATCGGCTGTGTACAAATCGCCCAGCGAATCGTCCATCCGGCCGTAATTTCGGGCGCCATCGAGCGCATTGTAAAGGTACATCAGTTGCAACCCCTCTCTGAAAGATTTCGGTTTTTCGGTGGCCACGTTTTTCAGTACAGCGGCCATTTCCTGCAACTCTTTTTTCTGCCCGCCGCCTGCCTGCGAAGCCAGTTTCAGCGCCTGTTCAGCATAAAAAAGGCTCACTTCCGAAAAGGTATCGAGTGTTGAAAGTGCGGCAGTGTAAAATTTGTGTTTGTCGCTGCCGGCATCCACCTGTTTCCGGTAATCTTCGATTTCAGCTTTCAATCCAACAATGCCGTTCCTGATGAGTTTTCCGTAGTCGAACTGAACCCCCGACATGCGCCACAGGGTAAACGCAATGCCCGATTCGTTAACGTAATCGTCGGATGGCAAAGCGGCTGTCATTTCCGGGGTGAAAGCTTTTTTTGTTTTTGCAACCGTGTTTTCCGTGTTCCAGAAATCCACCAGTTCGTCGAGCGTTTTTTTACTTTCTGCCGAAATATCGGGTGCGTTGTACAGTTTTTTTATGGCGTTTTTGTGGATGTAGTAACCCAGAAAACCTTCGTTTGATTGCGGTCGGCAGCCAATTGGCGGTTGTGTTGAGCGGCCTGCAAACAAATCGCCGGGTTGAATGTCCTGCACAATTCCGCGCCACTGAACCTTCATACAAGCGGCTTCGCGGGTGTAAATGTCGCTGGCAGCGTGCTGTTTGTACACCTGTGTAAATTCGGCCATCATTTTTATCAAATCATTGGTTTGCATGGCTAAAGTATTGAATGATTCCGCCCTTTGTTGGCATGAAGTCAGCCCCTGCGAAAGTACCGACGGCATAATTAAAGTAATTGCCGCACCCTTCGAAAGGTGTTTCATAAACTGGCGGCGGTTATAGGAAGTAGTATTTTTTGTTTTCATATTTTAATTTTTGTACATCCCAGTTTTTTGAGGCCATCTCTCCATTTTGCTGCGGTTTCCTTTGGAATTGTGCTGCTGTCGATATCCGGCCTTTTCATCCCCAGCAATTCGTATTTATGAAAGCCCCAGTCGTGAAACGGCATCACTTCAACCATTTGTATCGAATCGTACTTTTTGCTCAATTCAGCAATGGCCTTAAAATGTTCCAGCGAATCGTTCACACCCGGAATAATTGGACAGCGGAGAATTACCTTGTGGTTGTTCCGGCACAAAAAATCGAGGTTTGCCAGCAAAATATCGTTCGGAACGCCAGTAAATTTTACGTGGTCGGCATTTTTGTAGTGTTTGAAATCGAACAGAAACAGGTCGGTTACGGTGGCCAGTTTCGCGATGATTTCAGGTTTGCAATGTCCCGAGGTTTCGATACAGGTATGGATTCCGTTTTCTTTGGCGACTTGGAGCAAATCGAATGCAAATTCAGGCTGAAAAACAGGGTCGCCGCCCGAAAGCGTGATTCCACCGCCCGAGTTGCCAAAATAGGCTTTGTCTTTTGCCACTTCCTTTATCACCGAATGCGCATCGGTTTCATAACCAAAAATTTTGAGGGCGCCCGGTGCGCAATGCGAAACACAATCGCCACAACCGGTACATTTTTCAAAATCGACACTGAGTTTATTTTCCGCCTTTTTCAGCGCACCGTACCTGCAACTTTCGATACATTCGAAGCAGTGGGTACATTTTTTTACATCGAAGGCCAACTGGGGCGGTTGCAACTGGCTTTCGGGGTTGCAGCACCACTGGCATCGTAGCTCACAACCTTTCAGGAATACGGTGGTTCGAATTCCCGGCCCGTCGTGCAGCGCAAATTTTTGTATGTCGAAAACAAATCCTTTCAAAGTTTAAGTTTTAAAATTTAAGTAAATATATCTTGTTTTTAATCCATTCGTTTCAGAATAAACACCCAATCTTCGTTCAGTTCTTTGGGGTATTGCCATGCGCCGTTGTCTTTGGCATTTACATCAGGAAGCCGGTTTTCTTCGCCGGTGCGCGGGTTTACCATGAGTACGGAATAAATACCCTCGCCCGGCAAAGCCAGCCGGCAGTGCTGAACACGGCTGTAAACGAGGTATTCGTTGCCGGCATTGGCCAGGCAAAGGTTTCCGTAGTTTACCAACTGGCTGGCAGGTTTCATTTTCCAGTAATCAGTTTTTTCGAAACAATTTTTCATGATGCGGTAATAGTTGAGCATGTTCATTTTGTTGTTGCCACGACCGTTAATCCAGCCGCCGCCGGTATCTTCGCCTGCGCCGGTGCCGTATTCAGCAGTTTCGCCGGTGGTTTGGTAGCCTCCGGCCATGCAAATTTCCCAGGCCAACTGACTGCGGTTGTAGCCGTTGCGCCCGTTGGGGTGCTTGGTTGCCGTTGGCCCGCAGCCCCAAACCGCATAATGCCCTTCGTAGCCATATTCTTCGTTTATCTGTGGAAGGATGCGCCCGGTTTCGGCCTGCTGGCGGAAACAGTCGAGCATAAACGAATAGCCGCCGCACTCGTCCCAGCTTTGGTACATCACCACATCCACCCACGGCGATTTGCGGAAGGGAAAATCGCTGCTTCCATGCACCGAAATCAGGTGGTTGGCATGGTCGGAAACTTTGAGCAATGTACCCATTTTTTCGGCCCATTCGGGTGTGCGGAACAGGTGGTACTCGTTGGCAATGTCCCACATGATGTTTTCGAAGCCTGAAAAACGCGCTGCGGCATAGCGGTAATACAACTGCTCGAATTCGTTGCCCATATTTTCTTTTTTGAAAGGGTCGGTGGCATGGTCGAGACCATCGACATAAAAAATCACCGAAACCACAATGCCTTTTTCGCGTGCATGTTCCAACAAACGGTCGAAACGCTGCCAGTAAGCCAGGTTGAAACGGGTCACATCAAACTCAGGATTGTCGAGGCTTTGCGGATTTTTGGCCATCCACGGATTGAGCATGAACGAGAATTGTTCGCACTCTTTCACATACTTTTCGTTCCAGCGTTCGCCGCCGTGCGAACGCCCGGCAATGGCCACCCGGATGCGGTTGATGCCCAGTGCAGCCAAACGGTCGATGGCGTCCAAACTCACCTGCTCGTCTTTCCAGCCCATCAGCCAGTAACAGGTTGTGCTGTTCCAGAAGTAATGATTTCCGGTATTTTCATACACAAAATGGGTGGGGTTTTCGATGTCAACCCTTATTGGTCCATTTCGTTTTGAAGTCACAACGCTGAATTTTCCGGCGTACACCTGAGCGTTGTTTTTGCCTCGGGCAAATTCGAGTTGGTAACTGTAATTTCCTGTTTCGCGTGGCATGAACCGAACTTTGTAAAGACTGCCATCCGCTGCATCGCAAAATCCTTCCACCGGGGTCGTTGTGCCCGATTCGTGGGTGAAAACTGCCTTTACCGAGCTGCCGGTAAACGGATTGTCGCCGGGTTTTACAGCGCTGGTTTTCAGTACAATTTCCTGGTAATCGAATATTTCGACGGTTGATTTGGAAATGGAAACCGTGGTTTTTGCATTGAGCTGAAAGGCAAACATCACAATAATTAAGCTTGCCAATACTTGGCGTTGAAGTAGTTGAAATGATTTCATAAACGTATTTTAATATACAAGGTTATTGTTTTATTTACCTATCGTAAAGTTCTGCCTTACAGGCAGATTGTTTCTTTTCTATCGTGCCACAGGTTAAAAACCTGTGGTTATGAAAATATGTCCCAGCCTGCGGCTGGCAGGCTTTCAGGACAAGTTTCGCAAACGACTTGAAAAGTCTGACTTTCATAACCGCATGGTCATCGACCTGCGGGAAAAACCTCATTAAAATTACTTCCTGAAAGGCAGGATAATATGGACTATAAATTCTTTCCATCCCTCAATTGAATATTATCAAGCAGTTAAACTTACAATTTTGGATTCACCTACAGATTACTCAGTTCCTTTTTGATTCGTGCTTTCATCCGTTCAAGATTTTCTTGCACAATTTTTCTTCCCAGCTCGGGCGAGGCAAATTTTCGGGGGTCTTTTCCGGCCACACCGCGCAATTCCTGCGCTGTATCGGCTGGTAACTGGTTCATTTTTACCAATTCAGGGAAATAGTGCATCACCAGCGAAGTTTCGTTCATGGCGGCATGGTCGCACATAATGCCGTTTTCGGCAGTGTTGTTTTCGAACCAACAGGTGAGGAGTTTCATTCCGAATTTTGTTTCCCAGGCTGACAAATGACGGTTAAACTGATTGGTCGATGGGCCATGCCCGTGCGCCACCACCATTTTAAAACCGGCGCGCGCCAGGTTCGCCAGCGTTCCTTCCACGAGCTGAACAAACAACGAATCGCTTACCCAGTAGGCGCTTCCGTCGAGTTTCGAAGGGGTTGGCGCCTGTTTCATCGAGCCTTCGTCGTACCAAAAATCCATGCCATAAAATGTATTGCCGTCTTTTTCCAATCGGGCATCGGGCCCCAGAAAAAGCATGGGCATTACAATACCTCCGGCCTGATTGGCCAAATCGTTGAAAAATGCTGCCGCTTGCAAACCATCGGCACCAAGCGGCAAATGTTCGCCATGCCACT